>UQNF01000041.1 GCA_900542285.1 uncultured Clostridium sp. | reverse complement strand
CCAGCCATAGTTTTAACAAGAAGAATCAAAATCCAAATGAGCTTTCGAGCTCGTCAATCGTTCCGAATGTGCAGCCCATCTCTATCATTTCATCGAGCATCTCCGGCAGCAGTTCCACGCTTGCGTCGGAAGTATCGTGTGCCAAGAAGATAAGCGGTCTCCCTGCGCTGATTGCCATCCTCAGCGTGCTTCTGAACGAAGTGATCAGGTATTCCTTTTCTGGCAGATTCTCAACATTCCCTGCGGGCCAGCGATCGTTATCTCCAAAGGTCCAGTCAAAGTAACGCCATCCGTTTTCGGTTGCCGCCTGCTTATAATCAGAACGCAAATCTTTGGGCATATAGGGATTATTGCTTCCGCCCGGAAAACGCAGTATCCTGCATGGCGGCTCCGAACCGGTCGCACTGATGAAAGCTTCACACCACTGATCGACATTCTGCATAAATGCATCGGTGGAAGCATATACCTGCTGCATATCATGAGAGTAGGTGTGACAGCAGACGAGATGCCCGGCATTTACCGTTTCTGCTACCATTTCAGGATATCTGTCAATGAAATAGCCTACGGTAAAAAATGATGCTTTGATGTTGTAATCTTCAAGGATCTTCAATATCGCAGCAGTGTTTTTGCAAGGGCCGTCATCAAATGTCAGGTAAACGCGAAGACTTTGGGCCTCTCCGGTCGGTTCCTCCGTGACATGAGCACTCGGAGCGTCGGTTGCCTCGGAAGTCGGTTCTTCTGTCGGCTCAAAAAACGGCTCGTCCGTCGGCTCGGCAGTCGGCTCGGCGGTAGGTTCGAAAGTGGGTTTCTCGGTCGGCTCGACAGTCGGACTCATTCCGGGAGACGCTGAAGGCTGCGTTGTAACAGGATCAACGGCATCAGGAGTCGGTGACGAACGGTCTGGGTTCTTTGTGCCAATACAGGCAGGCAGAAGTACGCCCAAACAAACCATCAACGCAATGATAAACGACGTAAAGCTTATTCGTTTGTTCACAGAATTTGTTTTCCTTTCGCTCTGTTTTGTGTGGGTACATTGGTGTTCTTCCCTGTATCTGCCGTTCCGGTATGAATCAGACTTATCTGTAAGAACTCTGTTTGCGGACATAAATTCACACATACGGATAGAGTGCATATTATGACAATGCGACTATCCGATTTTTGTCAATATCCGGCATTGAAAGATATTGGATGCTGACGCATCTGTTGATCGTCGGTCTCGCCGTAAAGGCCCAATAAATCAGCCAACATCATCTATTCGCATCCAAATCGGCTTGAGCCGTGCCGGCGAAAATCTCAACCGTTATCGCCATTTTTCAAGCCATGTAAGGATTACAGTTTCCTTATAAATAAGCCGAATCAAAACAGAACAGGCAGTCTTTTCAGATTACGCTAAGGTTCATACTCCAATAGCTAAGGCTATCGCTCGATTCCTAAATGCCTTATCGTGTTTCCATCTGTTTTTCGGCAGGAACAATGCTAATATACTCATAAGGATTATAGCATATACCTTGCCGAATTTTGATATATTATGCCGAAGCATGACGATTTTTTTCGATGTTATTGTATCAAAAGATGAAATCCTTAAGCGCATAAGCTTATGCATTCAACTCTCATAGTTTGGACACCGCGAAATCTTTCTTGCTTCTGCAGCGATCTGCAGACGGTGTATCAGCCATAGCTTTCCTTACAGCAAGGCGTTCGGCTATCGACCACATTTCTAAAAGAATTCCGCAAAAAAGAGCTGCCGTAATGCATTCTGTGCATTTTCGGCAGCCCGTATGGAATAGTTCCGAAATAATTCTTCCGAATTAGAGAGCAGGCTCTAGTTCTACCTGCTCAAAGCAGTCGCTGAGATTATCAATAGCACGGTCAAACTTACCGTTTATCATGATCTGCAGTTTCATAGCATCGAAGCCGGCCTGCATCTCCTCACCCTCTGCGGGCTTGTAGAGAAGATAATAGTCGTCAAAGCCTACGAAAACACCATCGCCATCGGCCGTGATCACGGAATACTCACGAGCCATTTTTGCATCTAGCAGGCAGCACTTTTCACCACTCTGATAATAGAAAACACAGCCAAGGGCTGACCTCTGCTTAACGCTCAGGTCCTTCCACTCCTCAAGAGTTTCTTCATATCCGCAGCAGGTGAATTTGAGGTTCTCGATATCTTTCATCATTACGCGGATAACGCCTACCTCAAGGAATTCTTCAGGGAGTTCCTGCTCGATGATCTTTTCTCCGTCTTTGCTATAGCCGATCAGCCAGGGAGAACCTTCACGGATAGAAATACCGTATGCGGAATCAGTGAGCGAACCGTCATCCGGGATATCAATGGTGATGTCGGAGGGGAAGAAGCCGGTGTTGTTTTCGCCGTCATCATTATTATTCTGTGGAGGAGTCGTAGTATTGGACTCCTGGCCGTCGCAGCCGAAGCTTGCAAGCATACCGAGGGTGAACATGGCAATAAGCGCTATTGCCAGCAGGCGAGTGAGTTTTGATGTTTTCATAGAAATAACCTTTCCGAGCGCACGGCTCAATGATATGTTCGTATCGGGCTTAGCGATACTATAAAAGTATAACATATGTAAAATGTTGTGTCAAATGTGGCAATGTCATTTTTATGCAAAAAACAAGCAAATAGATAATATATTTTAATTGAGGTGTTTTCTTCGCAAAGCAGTGCGCTTAATTTTCAATTATGCTCATTCATTATTGAGTCGGATACAGGGTCAGCCTGACTATTTCCGGAGGATTGAATACCCTTGGAATTCCCCTGTTGCCCGCAAGTCCTCCGCAGATGAGCATACGAATCCTTCCCAGCTCATAATAGCCCCTTGAGTATTTGGGAAATATGCCCTGGTCGGGAGCATACACAGCCTTGCCCCATGGGAAAGCGATCACCCCGTTGTGCGTATGTCCGCACAGCACAAGGTCTATATCCCAAACATCTGCGGCATTGCCGAAAATAAAGCTGTCCGGACGATGGCTGAGCATTATCTTATAACGGTCGGTGTTCACAAAATCCGAATAGAAAGCGTAGGCCTCGCTTGCAAGCCACTTCTCCTGCGTATCGTCGGCAAAGGCATAGTCCAATGAACCGCCGATACGCAGCTCATATCCGTTAACATCGATGTCCGCATAATCATTATCCAGAATAACAGCCCCGGTATTTTGTATGAGTTCGACCGCATACGGATCAACAATATCGCCCGCGTATATGTTCATATCGTGATTGCCGCGGCTAAGATAAACGGGAGCGATTTCCATAAGCCTGTCGAGCAGAGAGGCAAATTCCTCGATCTCAGCATCGGTACGGTTTCTTTCGAGCATATCGCCGGCGATCATTATCAGATCCGGATGCTGCTCCGCTGTTTTGTCGACGAGCTGCTGATTGTGCTCACCGAATTGCGCCCTGTGGAGGTCGCTTATCAGCACAATATTTATGGGAATGAAGCCTGCGTCGTCCGCGCCTATCTCATACTCCGCAACATGCACTTCCTTATTCTGAAGAGTCGAAAGAGCGGCAGCGATGATAACGAGGACTATCAGCGCAGTAATTGTCACAAGAATAATCATGCAAACTCTCTTGGTTATTTTACTTTTTTCAGCCTTCATATTTGATCGGATTGTATTCATGAACTATCTCACGAACCTTATCACGGATAAGCGGCGAATTGCTGTCGCATAAAATCCGAAGCTGCTCAATGTCGTTTTCAAATCTGTTCTCATCGAATTCGACACGATGACCGATGTAGATAAGCTCGTTTGCGGTCTTTTGAAGGCCCTCCTCGCTCAAAAGCAGTTCCTCATAAAGCTTTTCCCCTGGACGAAGACCTGTATAGACGATCTTGATATCAACATCGGGTTCAAATCCCGATAGCTTGATCATGTTTCTTGCAAGGTCATCGATCCTCACGGGCTTGCCCATATCGAGCACAAAGATCTCACCGCCCTTGGCGTAAACCCCGGCTTGAAGTATCAGCTTTACGGCCTCCGGTATCGTCATGAAATAGCGGACAATGTCCTTATGAGTAACGGTAACAGGTCCTCCGTTTGCTATCTGCTCCCGGAACAAGGGTATTACCGAACCGTTTGAACCCAAAACATTTCCGAACCTGACGGCTACATACTCCGTCTTGGAGCGGCTGTTCATCGTCTGAACAATCATTTCGCAAAGGCGTTTGCTCGCACCCATGATGCTGGTCGGATTGACAGCCTTGTCGGTGCTGATAAGAAGCATGCGCCTGCTTCCGAATCTGTCTGCGGCAAGAGCCACATTGAGCGTTCCGAATACATTATTCTTTATCGCCTCGTTGGGGCTGTCCTCCATGAGCGGAACATGCTTATGCGCGGCCGCATGGAATACCAGTTCGGGGCGAAAATCAGAGAATACCATGTCAACGCGTTCCTTGTCGCGCACTGTGCCGATGAGGACGCGAAGGTCAAGCTTCGGATAATCCCTAAGGAGCTCAAGCTGAATGGCGTATGCGTTATTCTCATACACATCAAATATTATCAAGGTCCTGGGTTCGTATTCCGCAATCTGTCTGCAAAGCTCGCTTCCTATCGAACCTCCTCCGCCGGTGACCAGCACTATACGGCCCTTAACATAGTCCTTAATACCGGTCATATCGACATTTACTGAGTCCCTGCCCAGCAGGTCCTCTATCTCAACATCGCGGATCTGACTGATGCTTACCTCTCCATTGGCAAGCTGAAATACCCCGGGAAGGGTCTTCACCTTGCATCCGGTCTCCTGGCATATCTCGATGATCTCCCTGTGTGTCGAGTTGGAGGCAGAGGGCATTACTATGATTATTTCCTCTATGCCATATGCCTGAGCGGCGCTAACGATCTTTTCCCTTCCCCCGACTATGCGGATGCCTCGCATATAGCTCCCGTGCTTTTTCTTGTCATCGTCAATAATACAGACCACTTCGTTTTCGGAGCTTTCGCTGCCCTGAAAATCCCTGAGAGCGATCGCAGCGGCCCTGCCTGCTCCGATTAGCATCGTTCGCTTTTTTTGCTGGGCTATGCGTCTACGGCGGTTTCTTCGGAAGAATCGATAGGAAAAACGCAGCGAGACGATGAACATTATCAGCAGGAGGCTGTTAATGAACGGAAAGCTTCTTGGAATCGGAAGGTGCAGCATTCGCATGGCCGCAAAGCCTATGAGATCCGCAAGCAAACAAGCAACCACTATTCGCAGCAGCTCGTCCACCGATGCAAATTCCCACAGGCTCGAATACAATTTGAACAAAGCAAACACGCCAAGGCTGACAACGGTATACAGCGGAGCGATCTTTGCAATGCTTATAATATATTCAGTAGTTAAGAACTCAACGAAGTCAAATTCAAAGCGTATAAGCAAGGAAAAAAAAGCTGAAATATTGACGAGCAGAGCATCACAGATTATTAGCATAATAATTCGCAATGACTTAGCCGGGTTTATTCGATTTTTCAGTTTTTTCCTCTGCGTTTCTGTCTTCACAATCATTTTTCCTCATAAAAAGGCTTCTAAGCCGAATAAGTAATATATATGCTATCATATCATAAGCCCAATGTCAATACCATATATGCGACAGGCACATACAATCGGGGCATTTGCTGCTTAGCTGCTCCATTCGCTGAAAAACACGGAAGCAATGGGCACAAATTTTGGTAATCGTTGTTGAATATCGTGCATTTGCATGGTATAATTGGGTATGCTAATACAATAGGGTTGGTGTGGACTTGGAATGATTCGGTCCGGCGAGCTTATACAATTTTATCCAACCGATAATATAGGAGGAAACAACAATGACTAAACTTTCAGTCAAAGATGTACCCGTTAGCGGAAAATCCGTACTCGTCAGGGTTGATTTTAATGTACCCCTTGACGAAAATCTGTTTATCACCGATGAAAGTCGTATCGTCGGCGCGCTTCCCACCATCCGTTATCTCATAGACAACAACGCAAAGACCATACTCTGCTCCCATCTCGGCAGACCCAAGGGAAAATTCGTACCCGAAATGAGCCTTGCTCCCGTTGCGAAGAGGCTTCAGGAGCTGCTTCCGGATGTTAAGGTCAGCTTTGCAAAGGATGTCATCGGCGAGGACGCAAAACAGAAGGCAGCTGAGCTTAAGGAAGGCGAAATCCTCCTGCTCGAAAACCTTCGTTTCCATGCCGAAGAGGAGAAGAACGATCCCGAATTCGCCAAAGCGCTTGCAAGCTTTGCGGAGCTGTATGTATCCGATGCCTTCGGCACGGTGCATCGCGCTCACGCATCCACCGAGGGCGTATCCCGTTTCCTGCCTGCGGTATGCGGCTTCCTTATTGAAAAGGAGCTTCGAATCATGGGGCATGCGCTCGCAGACCCCGAACGCCCCTTTGTTGCGCTTCTCGGCGGCAAGAAGGTTGGCGATAAGATAGGCGTCATCCGCAATCTGCTCAACAAGTGTGATACGCTGCTCATCGGCGGCGGCATGAGCTACACCTTCTTCAAGGCAATGGGCTACGATATCGGGAATTCAATCCTCGATAAAGACAGCATTGAACTTGCAAAGTCCCTTCTTTCCGAAGCGGAGAGCAAGGGCGTTAAGATGCTCCTTCCCATCGACTGTGTTGTCGCCAAGGAGTTCAAAAACGATACCGAATTCATGACCGTGCCTTTCGATCATATCCCTGACGGCTATGAAGGCGTTGACATCGGCGAGAAGACGCGCGATCTGTTCTCCAAAATCATCCGTGAAGCAGGCACCGTTGTCTGGAACGGCCCATTCGGCGTTTTCGAATTTGATAATTTTGCGCATGGCAGCGAAGCCATAGCAGTGGCATGCGCTGAGTGCAAGGGAACAACCATAATCGGTGGCGGCGACTCAGCTTCGGCTATCAACAAATTCGGCCTTAGCGATAAAATGGATCATATCTCAACCGGAGGCGGCGCAAGCCTTGAATTCCTTGAGGGAAAGACCCTTCCGGGCGTTGCATGCCTTATGGATAGGCCCGAGCGCAAGAAGCTCATTGCCGGCAACTGGAAGATGAACATGAACCGTGACGAAGCCAAGCAGCTTATATCGGAACTAATTCCCCTTGTTGCCGATGCGGAATGCGATGTCGTTGTCTGCCCTCCGTTTGTCGACCTTTGCTGCGTGGCCAAGAAGGCGCAGGGCAGCAATATTCATATCGGCTCGCAGAACATACATTGGGCGGCAAAGGGCGCCTATACGGGCGAGATAAGTGCCGATATGCTCAAGAATATCGGAGTTGAATATGCGATTATAGGCCATAGTGAACGCCGTCAGTACTTCGGTGAGACCGATGAGAGCGTCAACATGCGTACCGTGGCTGCGCTTGAAAACGGCATTATCCCGATCGTATGCGTCGGCGAAACGCTGGAACAGCGCGAAGCGGGCATTACCGATACCTTCCTGGCGTCTCAGGTCGAAGCTCTCTACAAGGGCATTGACGCCGAAAAGGCAAAGAACATCGTTGTTGCTTACGAGCCCATCTGGGCCATCGGTACGGGCAAGACCGCAACCGACGAGGAAGCCAACCGCACCATTGGTGCTATCCGCAGGGTGATTGCGGAGCTGTACGGTATCGTATTTGCTCAGAATACCCGTATTCTCTACGGAGGAAGCATGAACGCAAAGAATGCCGCAGGGCTCAAGGCAATGCCCGAGATCGACGGCGGACTCATCGGCGGTGCAAGCCTTAAGGCAGAGGATTTTTCCAAGGTCGTTCACGCATAATCCCACAATCCCTGACATTAGCAGGCAACGCTAAAGAAATAACAGAGGGAGCGGGCATGATCGAATGCTTGCTCCCTTAGAAAACGGTTAAAACTCAGTGAAAAAACTAACAGCATTGATAATCCTTGACGGCTTCGGCTATCGCAAGGAAAGAACAGGAAACGCAATCGCCATCCAAGGCACACAAAATATTCACTCCTATATGGCGATGTACCCCGATACTCTCATAAGTGCCTCGGGTGAGGATGTTGGTCTGCCCGACGGCCAAATGGGAAACTCGGAGGTCGGACATCTCAACATTGGCGCAGGCAGGGTAGTATATCAGGAGTTGCTGCGCATCACAACTGCGGTGCGTGACGGCAGCATCAACACCAATCCCGCAATACTCGGCGCAATAGAGAATTGCAGGGTCAATGACTCATCGCTGCATTTGTACGGTCTGCTTTCCGACGGCGGCGTGCACAGTCATATCGAGCATCTGATAGCACTTGTAAGACTTGCTAAAGCACACAAGCTAAAAAAGGTCTACATCCATTGCTTTATGGATGGCAGGGATACTCCGCCCAAAAGCGGTGCGCGCTTCCTTGCCCGGCTCGAAGCATCTCTTTCAAGCATCGACTGCGGCAAAGTTGCATCCGTTTCCGGCCGTTACTATGCAATGGACAGGGATAATCACTATGACCGCATAGAAAAGGCTTATGCCGCCATGGTCTATGGCGAGGGCAATAAATATAAATCTGCCGATGAAGCCATTCACGCCTCGTATGACGCAGGCTTGACCGATGAGTTCATGCTGCCCTCGGTTATTACCGACGCAAGCGGAGAGCCTTTGGCAACTATCAAGGATAATGACAGCATAATCTTTTTCAACTTCCGTCCCGATCGAGCAAGGGAGATAACACGCGCCTTCATCGACAGGGATTTCGATAAGTTTGAGCGTAGGAATGGGTTTATTAACACCCACTATGTTTGCTTTACCCAGTACGATGCAACTTTTGACGGCAGAGTGGATGTTGCCTTCCGCAGCGAGACACCCAAGAACACTCTTGCCGAGCATCTGTCACGCCTTGGAAAGTCGCAGTTCCATATCGCCGAAACCGAAAAGTATGCGCATGTCACCTTTTTCTTCAACGGAGGCGTCGAAACGCCGTATCCCGGAGAAAAGCGAGAGCTTATCCCCTCCCCTGCGGTGAAGACCTATGATCTTAAGCCTGAGATGAGTGCATACGAGGTCGCCGAAAAGGCTTGTGAGATAATCGATTCCGGAAGATTCGACTTTATGGTGCTGAACTTTGCCAACCCTGACATGGTTGGACACACCGGTAACCTTGAAGCTGCTATCAAAGCGGTCGAAGCGGTCGATATCTGTACCAAGAAGGTCGTAGACCGTATCTTAGCCAATGGCGGCGAGTGCCTCATTACCGCCGACCATGGCAACTGCGAGCGCATGATATCCGAAAACGGAGCCCCCTTCACCGCGCACACCACCAACCCTGTGCCGCTCATCTTTGTTTCAAACGACATCAGGCACAGAAGGTTTAACGAAGGCGGAAGGCTGTGCGATATCGCGCCCACGCTGCTGACCATGATGGGCTTGCCGATCCCCAAGGAGATGACCGGCCGAAATCTGCTCATCAGCAATTAAGCTTCACTTTCAGCAATCATCGCCGCAGGAATGCCTGCGGCGTTTTTTTGAGTCCATTTGCCTGAGCAGCAATTATCACGCCAAACCTCCCGGGGCACCGGACAGTTGTCACACGCGCTTTCTTCCGCATTTCAGTCAATGATCATCTTTCTGCATCCATTTTCGAATAGATTTGTCGAATCGAAATATAATTATGTAGAAAAAACGATGTGAGGGAAGCATGAACTCAATGATAACCACAATAAGCTCAAAAAACATTACCGCTGTTATCGCCGCAATTATCCTGTGCCTGAGTATTGTATTGACGGCATGTGCTCCGACTGAGCTTCCAAACGATTCGGAATTGCCTTCTGTTTCCGATGCGCAGGGCACTTTGCAGCCAACATCCATGCCTGACGATCGGCTCTCATTCAAGTATAGTACAGAGCCGTTGCGCGATTCAGTGAGCGGCTCTGTAGAAGAGGCTTCAAATCAGCCTGCTGACGCACAACCCACGACGGAGCCCGGCAAAAACAGCTCGGCTCTTCGCGTATATCTGACATTTGATGACGGCCCCTGCAAAAAGACGAAGAGAATACTCAGCATCCTAGATGAGTATGGTATCAAGGCATCCTTTTTCACCGTCGGCTATTTCATCGACAGGCATCCGGACATAGTCGTTGAGATGATTAATTCCGGACATCTGGTGTGTTGTCACACCTATTCGCACGAGATGAGGGATATCTATGCTTCTCCTGCTTCCTTCATGCGCGATATCGAGCGTTGGACCGAGGCGTACACCCGTGCGACCGGCACGGAACCTCCATATAAGATCCTTCGCTTCCCTGGAGGAAGCAATAACTGCTATGCTTCAAAGAGCTTCCGCAGCAGCATAAAGAAGGAGCTTGACCGCGCCGGCTGGCGGTACTTCGATTGGAGCTTTGGCGACAACGACCGCTGGCCTGCGGGAAATACACAGCATCTTCCCGAAAAGGAGTATCTGATATCTTCGTTCAGGAGCTCTCTTCGAATGGCTATCAATGCCGGCAAACCGCTCATCTTCCTTGCACACGACACATTCGATGGGAGCGTTGAGCTGCTGCCGGAGATGATAGAGGAGATGATCGAGTTAGGCTGCTCCTTTGGAACGATAGACGAGCTTGAAGGCTCCTATGGATTTTAACGCTGCCCACTTCAGTGTTGGTGCGCCCCCGGGAAAAAGCCAATGCCTGATCATCAAAAACAGTCTATTCGGAGGATATGCCGGTAGCTTTCTTCCGATTTACATGGTATAATCAGTAAAAGGAAAGGCACGACAGGAGAGCGGCACGGGCGATATTTGCGAACCGTCCGGCGATATGCTTTCGCAGATTTCTTGAAAGGATGCCGTTTTATTCGGCAAATCGGAGCTAATCCGGATGAAATACATAGCAAACATTATAACCGCTTGCAGAATTGTATGCAGTGTTCTCTTGCTGCTCTTTCCCGTCTTTTCCCCGGCGTATTATTCTTTATATTTGCTGGCCGGATTTTCAGACATTATCGATGGAGTTATTGCACGAAAGACGAACTCCGTTAGTGAATTCGGTTCTAAACTTGATACGATTGCGGATTCTGTACTTTTCGCAGTATGTCTTGTCAAATTACTGCCGGCATTGACCATTCCAACATATATCTTGATTTGGATGGGCGTAATCGCAGTCATAAAGATCATCAATGTTATCTCAGGATACATAGTTCAAAAGAGATTTCCTGCGGAACATACCGTTTTGAATAAGCTTACCGGAGTCATGCTGTTTATTCTTCCGTTAACGATTCCATATGTGGATGTGAGATATAGCGGAAGTATTATTTGTGTCATTGCCACTGTTGCCGCAATACAGGAGGGGCATCTGATGCGGACAAAGAAGCCTTAGTTGCAGAAAATGTAATTATCACGGCTGATACTTCGAATCTGCTTTGCCATGCCGATAAGCTTTACATTGAGAATGTCCGTATGCAAACCTAAGATCTCTATTCATTCGCCTCGCTGATAGAAACGCAATGAAACCAAGTCG
Organism: uncultured Clostridium sp.; assembly: GCA_900542285.1. Classification (GTDB taxonomy): domain Bacteria; phylum Bacillota; class Clostridia; order Christensenellales; family CAG-138; genus PeH17. The sequence continues at coordinate 3,739 of UQNF01000041.1, read as the reverse complement.
CTTTGCCAGCAAGGATGCCGCTCGCCCCTATTGGAAGCCCCAGAGCAGAGGGGATATCCCCCTTTGGATACCCCTTGTTTTCGTCGCATGTGCATAGACGCTCGCCCCAACTTGTGTACATTTCACAGTTTCCCAAAATGCAAAAATCCCACGGATTTCATCCTATTCAAGCATGAGATCTGTGAGATTTTTGTTAAAAAGTATGTTGTGTTTATTCAACTCATATCTAATTTTCACTGCATACAAAAGCACCAGAGTTAAGCTGAAACTATTGCGTTACAGTTTCCATAAAGTCATCAAAAGTAATGTAGACGACCCCCAACTTTTCACAAATGTTAGGTAACTGAGCAGAATGAGGCTTGTATTCTTCAGTAGTAACAACCATCGCTTGAAGTTGCTTATTATAATTTTAACTTTCAGAATCAACTAGTTTCTGATACATTTTCATCAATTCAGCAACACAGGCTGATTCCCCGCTATATGCAGGATGCTCTTTTGTGAAACCATACGCCTGCATAACTGCTCTGTCATTTTGCTGATGCGCTTGTAACAATTCAGGGAACATATACATAGCTTCACCGTACATATCCGCAAGGCTATTGTTTGGATATAGCTTTCTTGCATCAATAATCATTTGAGCAGTCTTTTCAATTCGTGCTTTGCTCTCCGGTGTCACCTTCGGGAACGGGAAATTATAATATACGGATGGTGCATAACGATAATCGTTTTTCAAACGTCCTGCGATTGTTCTCATCCATGAATTATGAACATTGGAACAAATAATTCCAAAGTCATAAAGAGTCGCATTGTATACCAGCACAGCAGAATCACTCGCAATTACATCTGCCGGAAGGAAACCGATTGGAATGTATCGTCTGTTCGATGATGATACACGAGGAATAATCAAATAGTCCGTCTCAGGCTGCCTGTTCTGCGTAAATAGATACGGCTTATTAGCTGTTTTCTGGATTCGATCTACTGGACTTTTTAATCTGTATTCTCTAACATAATCAAAGCGTTCCATAAGCTCTGGAATATGCAGAAATTCATTCGGATTTACTCCAACAAACCAAAAGCAGTAGCGTGAAAAATATGTATCATTGATAAACTCACGACTACCGATAAAAGGTTTGATGACTTTATCTAATTCAGGATACTTTTTTACCAGTGTGTCTTTTTCTGAAGCAGACAAAAGCAGTCTCCCGTCGTCTGCTGGTGGACTTCCCTGAACTACCTTGGCGGCTCCTTTGTTGATGCTCTTGCTTCTATTCTTAATAAATACATCTGGAGCGGTTTTCAAATATCCGTTGATATGGTCAACGATTTTATACTGCTTATCAGTGAACAGTATTTTTTCTTTGCGTTCAACTCTGGCAAAACCAACAATCACACACATTACTGCCGCATTATCCTTTGCTTCACTTGTCCAAAGAAATGTCGAATGTGCGAAGTTGATAAAAATGCCATCGTGCAACAGAAGTTCCCACAGAAGATTTACCGATTCGCCTTGGCATATTGAATTGGATGAAACAAATGCCGTCTCTATTCGAGTATCTCTCATATAATCAGCCGCTTTTTTAAACCATCCGGCAACATAATCTAATTTTCCGCCTGCTTTTGATGGTGCAAAAACATTTTGCATATCATCCGCCTGTTCTTTTGTTCGCATTGCTTGTCCAATAAACGGCGGATTTCCCATAATGTACGATAGCTTATATTTGGGCGCAACGCTTTCCCAGTCTATACGAAGTGCATTTCCTTCAATAATATTGGTATAGGATTTCAGCGGTAGGAAATCCAAGTGCATCAGCACGATTTCTTCCGTTTCCTTCATCATCTGGCTTTCTGCAATCCAAAGGGCAGTTTTTGCAACGGTTACAGCAAAGTCGTTAATTTCAATGCCGTAAAACTGACCGATAGAAACCTGAATGGGATTCCAGTCTGCGTCACCAAAAGAAATCTGTCCATGGGATAAAATTTGTAACACTTCGTTTTCCAAGTGTCGTAAGCTAAGATATGTTTCCGTTAAGAAATTGCCGCTTCCGCAAGCAGGATCCAAAAATGTCAGAGACGCCAGCTTTTTTTGAAACTCTTTTAGCTTTCGCTCACGAGTTTTCTCTACGGCAATCTCGCAAATTTCTTCAAACTCTTTTTTCAAGTCATCGAGAAACAGCGGATCAATAACTTTGTGGATATTCTCAATAGAGGTATAGTGCATACCTCCGCTACGACGAGTTTCTGGATTCAGCGTGCTTTCAAAAACTGCACCAAAGATCGTCGGACTGATTTCTGACCAGTTAAAGTCCGAACTTGCCTTATTAAGAAGCAAACTCCGAATTTCGTCCGTAAACGGCGGTATCTCAATATCTTCATTTGCAAACAGGCCTCCATTCACATAAGGGAATGCAGCCAAATCGGGGTTATCATCTTTTAGGTAAGGGTCTCGATCCTCCGGTGCGGTATCCAGCACTTGAAATAGTTCGATTAGGGCTTTGCGCATATGACGTGTGTCGTACTCCGCCAAATAGTCGTGAAACATTCCATGATGGCCGAAGATACCGGCATCTTCTGCATAAAGGCAGAACACAAGACGAACGCAAAGAATATTCAAACTTTTCAAAGCACATTCACTGTATGGATCTGCATACTGTTTATGGAAAGCATCGTAAAGCAAGCCGACCATTTCGCCAGCAGCGATTGAAACTTCCATTTCTCGCTTCAAATGTACATTTTCATTATTTACCAAAAAGGACAGGCGATAATACTCTGTTGGTAGGTTTTCCATCAGAATTTTTTCCGGTTCACCACCAGGACGCTCCATATCATAGACAAAGAATTTTTCAAAATTACAAGTAACTACCCAGCGAGGGTGCTGAGATAAAGGTAATTCTGTAATATAGCGTTTTGCCTGCTGAAAAGGAGTCAGCAATGTACCATCTGACTGCTTAATGGGCTTCTTCAAGTCTTTGCCCAATCCTTTTTGTTCAATCAAAACCTTTGTTGATGGAATCGTACCATCTATAAAGCTGGTATGGTCAAGATGTACCTGTTCCTCAAAAGTGATAAATTGCTCAGGATGTTCCACACCATAAACATCACGAAGCAGAGAAAGCCAGAATGCTTGACTTTCTCCCTTCTCGTAACCTTTGCCTTTCCAATATGAAGCAAACTGTTTTGCTGCTTCTTTTTGCTGTGTATCGTTCATTTTATACCTCCACCAAGCATTTATAAGAATCAAATCATCCCAAAATACTTTAATGCTTCCGTAATTGCCTTTTCCTTATCCGGCGGACATTGCGGCTGCTTAGCATCTTCAGATTTCGGCTTATTACAATTTTTCCGCTCAATGATACCGCACTTCTGCTTCACCTGTGCGATATACAGGCTGCTGACCTTCAAGCCGCTATGCTCCAGCACATAATCCTTAATTTCTTGATAGGTAGCTTTCTTTTCCGCATCGGTCAGATAAAGCTCGTCCATATCCAAGTTTATCTCGATATGTTGCTTTGCATTAAGTTTGGACAATAAACATACCGTCTCCACATGTTCCGTTTCAGGAAACATATCCACCGGCTGAACGGAGTTAATGACATAACCGCCGGCACACAGTAGTTTGCAGTCGCGGGCAAGGGTTGCGGGGTTGCATGACACATAGGCAATACGCCCTATTCCGCTTGCTGCGATAGCGTCAATAGCTGCCTTATCGACCCCCACCCGGGGCGGATCCAGAACCAAAGCG
>UQNF01000040.1 GCA_900542285.1 uncultured Clostridium sp. | reverse complement strand
CCCTTGACTGCTCTCTTGAGAGGAAATGTGTCACCTATGCTTGACGCTTCAACAATCGGCATCATTCTGAGATTAGGGTTATACTTGCATGCGATTGGATTTGCGTGTATAATGTAAAATGGATTTAGTGTATTCATCCGTGATAAATAAGACAATCTAATTCTGTTCATCGTCGATGAACAATGGAGGAAATTTTGAATAAGGAAAAATTAAACTCACTCATAGCAAGAACCGAAAAGCCCACAAGATATATGGGCGGAGAGCTCAATATGAGGATGAAGGAGGGTGCGGAGTTCCGTTTTGCGCTCTGCTTTCCCGATACATACGAGATAGGTATGAGTCATTTGGGCTCAAGGATTATCTATAATGTGCTGAACAATCGAGAGGATGTGTTCTGTGAACGCGCTTATGCACCATGGCCCGACATGGAAAAGCTGCTTCGCGATGAAAACGAAAAGCTTTTCTCGCTTGAAACCAAGACTCCGCTCGATGAATTCGACATTATCGGGTTTTCCCTGCTGTATGAGATGTGTTATACAAATCTTCTTAACATGCTGGAGCTAAGCGGAATACCGCTTACCACTGGGGAACGCGGAGAAAAATACCCTCTCATTGTTGCCGGGGGTCCCTGTACCTGCAACAGCGAACCATTAGCGGAGATAGTCGATGTGTTCTTCTTCGGCGATGGAGAAGAGCTTATGAATGATTTCATGGACTGCTATGCCGAGTGCATGAGAAACGGTGCAAGCCGTCACGAACTGCTGATCGAGCTTTCGAAGATACCGGGCATCTATGTGCCGTCCTTCTATGAGGCAGAGTATTGCAATGGGGAATTTGCTTCGCTGAAAAAGCTTGAGCCATCTGCCCCGGATCGCATTACAAGGCGCATAGTGCGCGACCTCGATAAATCCGAGTTCACCGGAGATTTGATTGTTCCCTACATGAACATAGTACATGACCGCATTGCGCTGGAATTGTTCCGCGGCTGTACGCGCGGCTGCCGTTTCTGCCAGGCCGGATTCATCTATCGCCCGATTCGCGAGCGAAAGATGAGCACGCTGATCGACTATGCGGATAAGCAGATAAGCTGTACCGGCTATGATGAGATATCTCTGTTTTCGCTATCCAGCGGCGACTATACCAAGATACATGAAATAGTGCCGGAGATCCTTGAACGCTACAGCAAGGATAGGGTTTCCGTTTCGCTGCCGTCGCTCAGGATAGACTCGTTTATCAAGGATGATCTTGAGAAAATCCAGCAGGTCAGGAAGACGGGGCTTACATTTGCTCCCGAGGCAGGCACGCAGAGGCTGCGCGATGTTATCAATAAGGGCGTAGATGAAGACGATCTGCTGCGCGCCGTAGACGATGCGTTCCGTTCAGGCTGGCACGGTGTTAAGCTCTACTTCATGATTGGTCTGCCTACCGAAACCGATGAGGACATTCTTGGCATAGCGGAGCTTGCAAGGAAGGTTTCAAGAACATTCTATGCCATGCCCAAGGAGCTTCGCGGCAAGGGGCTCAGGTGTACTGTTTCCGCTTCAACCTTTGTCCCAAAGCCCTTTACTCCTTTCCAGTGGGAACCGCAGATACCGACTGAAGAGGTGCTGCGCAGACAGGCGCTTTTGAGGAATGCATTAAAGGGCATTAGGGGTGTTGAGTTTAACTGCCACTTTTCGGAAACCAGCCGCCTTGAAGCATGCTTTGCAAGGGGCGACAGAAGACTTTCATCCGTGCTGATCTCAGCCTTCCAAAACGGAGCAAGGTTTGATTCATGGGATGAACAGTTCAATAAACAGGCATGGGACGATGCTTTTGCCGAGAACGGCCTGACCTGCGAAGGCTATGCCCACAGGCGTATTGGACTTGACGAACCCTTGGCATGGCAGCACATGGACGCTCTCGTCACTCAATCCTATTTGAAGCGTCAGCATGAGCTTGCCGAACAGGGCATAGTCACTAAGGACTGCCGTAATGGCTGCAACGGCTGCTTTGGCGAACACTGCAAAGACTACTGTGATATGCACCGTGATGATCTCGGTACAGAAGCTGCGGAGGTAAACTGACATGAGGATCGTTGCTTGCTTTTATAAACATGACGAGGTGAGGTTCGTTTCTCATCTCGATATGCAGAGACTTTTTCAGCGTGCGTTCCGCCGCGCAGGGCTTCCTCTGTCCTATTCAAAGGGCTTTAATCCACATCCGCTGCTTTCCTTTGCAACGGCACTTTCCGTCGGTTATACATCCGAATGCGAGTACTTTGATGTTACGCTGGATGAAAGCATATCAATAGGCGAGTTTTGTGCAAAGGTAAACGCTGTGCTTCCGGCAGGTGTTCGGATCACTGCCGCTACGGATGCAGGCGAAAGCAAGGCATCGCTCACAACGCTGATGCGGAGAGCAGAGTATGATGTTAAGCTCCACCTTGATGCGTGCGTCAAGCCTGCGGTGATCGATGAGGCGATCGGGTTCTTATTGAATGACGAGATCATCGTTCAGAAGAAGACCAAGGGCGGAATAAAACCCACGGACATTCGTCCGCAGCTCATTAGCATAGAGCTGTTGGGCGTTGACGGTAACGAGGCAGAGCTGCATATATGCGGCAAGCTGACCGCAGAGGGCGGCCTTCCGCTGGAACTGCTGATAGGCGCACTGTATGAGCGGCTTGGCGTCGGAGGCACTGCCTCGGTTAACCGCACAGAGATAGAGATGGATTGGGCGGTGATGAGCTGATGAACTGCTCGGAAAACAAGCCTCCCGCTAAGCGATTGATATTTGACATAAGTCCCTTCCGGACTACGGTGGTGCTTGCAGAGAGCGGACGTGCCTGCGAGGTCTATACGGAGGACAGCAGCGAAAGAAAGCTGGTCGGAAGCATCTATAAGGGCGTCGTGCAAAGCATACTTCCGGGACTGTCCGCCGCGTTTGTAAACATAGGGCAGCATAAGAATGCGATACTCCATTTCTGCGATATTCGAGTTGACCGTTCAAAGCAGGGAGGAAGCAAGTTTTCACCGCTGAGCGCAGGAACGGATGTTTCGGAGGTGCTGAGGGTGGGTTCGGAGATAACGGTTCAGATCTCAAAAGAACCGACCGGCACCAAGGGACCTAAGCTCACTATGGGCATAACCCTTCCGGGGCATACGCTTGTTCTGATACCCGGTTCAAACATTGTCTGCATGAGTAAGCGATTTCATTCGGTTCAGGAACGCAGCAGAGTCAAGGGCCTGCTCACTGAACACCTGCCGGAGGGCTATGGCGTGATTGCACGCTCAGAATCCGAACTTATGGAGAACGAGAAGATACTTTCCGATCTGGATGCCATAATGGCCCGTTGGAAAAGGATTGAGAATGAGCTTCGCGTTTCCAGGGCGCCGAAGCTCGTCTGGAGCGAGGAGGATCTGCTTGCAAGGGCAATACGGGATCTCATGCGTTCCGATGTGGACGAGCTGGTAATTAATTCGCAGGAGGGCTATGCGCGTGTCTGCACGCTGCTCAACGCTTCCACTCCTCATCTGGTAGAGAAGGTTCACCTTATTCCCGATGAACCGGACCTGATAGAAAGGTTTGACTTAACAAAGCAGTTTGCAGTTGCACTCTCAAGGCGTGTGTGGCTCAAGAGCGGCGCCTATATTGTGATCGATAAGACGGAAGCACTGACGAGCATCGACGTCAACACCGGGAAAAATGTCGGAAAGACAAACGCACAGGCGACTATCCTTGAAACCAATCTTGAAGCGGTAGAAGAGATCGCACATCAGATCAGGCTTAGAAACCTTGGCGGAATAATTATCATCGATTTTATCGATATGACCTCACAGGAGAATCGTGACGCCGTAGTCGATGCGCTCAAGCGCGCCATGAGCGGCGACCCTGCAAGACCGGTTGTATATGGAATGACGAAGCTGGGGCTGGTGGAAGTTGCCCGCCGCCGCAGCGGCAAATGCCTTTCGGAGCTTTATACCGTTCCTTGCGGCTTTTGTGATGGCAGCGGCAGTACACTCTCGCCCGAAACGGTTGCGCTTCGGCTGCGAAAGAGACTGCTGGCATTGATAGCGGACGGCAATAAGCTGCTGTTTGTGCTTGCATATCCGACGGTCATAGCCGTGATTAGGACGCTTATGGAGCAGGAGCTTGCCATGGGAAGGATAGATTCCGACATTGAGATAACATATCGCAGTGATGTGTTCATGCCGCCATCGGATTTCGATGTTAAACTACATTACTGATGCACAGAGGATAACGGAAGGAAAAGAATGAAGAAGGAGAGAGTGAAAAATGCGATCAATGCGGCATTCAGAGTGCTGCTAATTACTTTGGGAGCGCTGCTGGTCATAAATGCGATAGCTGCAGCGGGCTTCAGCTCTATCAATATGGGTATTATTATGCCGTTTGTGATTGGGCTTCCCTTGCTGATACTGGGTGTGTTCTATCGTCCTATCACAGGCTTATTCAACAAGGGTTGGTTCGGAAAGCTTATCAAATGGGGCATGATCGCTTGCTATGGGTTGTTTACACTGGTGTTTTTGACAACAACCATATTAATTCTGACTGCCGCCAGCACTGAACCGCCGACCGAGCCGGACGCTGTGATAGTGCTTGGAGCTGGGATAAGGGGCTCATCTCCGTCGAGAACGCTTGCGTACAGGCTTGATAAGAGCATTGAGGTCCTGGAAAGCTGCGGAGAAGATACCGTGATAATTGTCAGCGGCGGCAGGGGAGGCGATGAGATGATGACGGAGGCTTCGGTTATGAAGGCATATCTCGTATCCCACGGAGTTGATGAACACAGAATAATCGAGGAGAACGAATCCGCAAGCACGGATGAAAACTTTATCTTTTCCAAAGCTATAATTGAGGAACGCTTCGGAACTGAGGCCAAACTTGCATTTGTGACGAGTGATTTTCATGTGTTTCGCGCAGGCCGCATCGCCGCACGCCACGGCGTTAACGCAGCAGGCATTGCTGCAAAGAGCTTTGAGCCACTTGTCATAAACTGCTATCTTCGCGAATGCGCAGCAATAGTTCAGTACTTCCTTACCGGAAGGCTGTGACAGGCGAATAACGGACACCGTATCAGCCTTCGCTATGCACGCAGAGGCTCTTATATTATCTATCTTTGAAGATGGTTTTGTCGTTTATAACTCTGTCGGGCGATAGTTTGCTTGCCTGTGCGGTTAAAAATGCCTGACGAAGTATAAAATAAGAACGATTCTTATTCTTGAATATATTTAATTAAACACCCTATATTGTGCTATTTTGGGTTGTCAACCACAAGATATTGTGCTATAATGATTGCGTTGGAAATTATTGAGCATGAGCATGAGCATGGATGAAAAATATTAATCTGAATTCGGCTCATTACAAATACTACTTATATCGGAGGACGCCATGTACAGAGTTGTTAAGCGCGACAACAAGATCGTCGATTTCGACATTTCAAAGATAAAGAACGCAATGAGTCTCGCATTCGAGGCGCAGGAGATACCCTGCCATCCGGATGTGCTGGATCTGCTCGCACTAAAGGTCACCGCTGATTTTGCTTCCAAGGTGAAAAATGAGCTCATTTCGGTCGAAGATATTCAGGACAGCGTTGAACAGGTGCTCATTCAGGCCGGATATGCGGAAGTGGCAAAGGCATACATCCTCTACCGCCGTCAGCGTGAAAAGCTCCGCAATGTTCAGAGCACAATGATAGACTATCGCGACACGGTTGACAAGTATCTGCGCATCACCGACTGGCGCGTTAAGGAGAACTCGACCGTTACCTATTCCGTAGGCGGACTTATTCTGTCCAACAGCGGTGCAATAACTGCCAACTATTGGCTTTCCGAGGTCTATGACGATGAGGTGGCAAACGCTCACCGCAACTGCGATTTTCATCTTCACGATCTGTCGATGCTCACCGGCTATTGCGCCGGATGGTCGCTTCGCCAGCTCATAGAGGAGGGGCTGAGCGGTGTCGCCGGAAAGATCTCTTCTTCTCCTGCCAAGCATCTCTCCACCCTTTGCAACCAGATGGTCAACTTCCTTGGTATCATGCAGAACGAGTGGGCAGGCGCACAGGCGTTCAGCTCCTTTGATACCTATCTTGCGCCCTTTGTAAAGGCCGACAACCTCACCTACGAACAGGTCAAGAAGTGCATAGAAAGCTTCATTTATGGCGTCAATACTCCCTCCCGCTGGGGCACGCAGGCTCCGTTTTCCAATATTACGCTTGACTGGACCGTTCCTGCCGATCTCCGTGACCGTCCGGCTATAGTCGGCGGCAAGGAAATGCCCTTTACATACGGCGACTGCAAGAAGGAAATGGATATGGTCAACAAGGCGTTCATCGAGATCATGATCGAGGGAGATGCCGAGGGCCGCGGTTTCCAGTACCCCATCCCCACTTATTCCATCACCAAGGATTTCGATTGGACTCCGACAGAGAACAACCGTCTGCTGTTTGAAATGACAGCAAAGTACGGAACTCCTTATTTTTCAAACTATGTCAACAGCGACATGAAGCCCAGCGATATCCGTTCTATGTGCTGCCGTCTGCGCCTTGACCTTCGCGAGCTTCGCAAAAAGAGCGGAGGCTTCTTCGGGAGCGGAGAAAGCACGGGCAGCGTCGGCGTCGTAACGCTCAATATGCCCAGGATAGCCTATCTTTCCAAGGATGAGAAGGAGTTTTTTGCAAGGCTCGACCATCTCATGGACCTTGCTGCAAGAAGCCTCCATACCAAGCGTCAGGTGATCAGTCGTTTGCTCGAGGAGGGCTTGTATCCATATACCAAGCGTTACCTTGGTTCGTTCGATAATCACTTCTCCACCATCGGGCTTGTCGGCATGAACGAAGCGTGTCTGAACGCCTGCTGGATCCGTGAGGATCTCTCCGGCAAGGAAGCGCAGGATTTCACAAAGAAGGTTCTCAATCACATGCGCACCAGGCTTTCCGACTATCAGGAGCAGTATGACGGCGAGCTGTTCAACCTTGAAGCGACTCCGGCTGAGTCAACCACCTATCGTTTTGCCAAGTATGATGTTCAGCACTACCCGGACATCATCACCGCAGCAGAACCCGGCGGCACTCCCTACTATACCAACAGCTCCCATCTGCCCGTTGGCTATACGGAGGATATCTTCTCGGCTCTCGATATCCAGGATGAGCTTCAGACCCTTTACACCTCAGGTACTGTATTCCATACATTCCTTGGTGAAAAGCTCCCCAACTGGGAGAGTGCTGCAACGCTGGTGCGTAAGATCGCGGAGAATTATAGGCTTCCTTACTATACAATGTCTCCCACCTATTCGGTCTGCAAGGAGCATGGCTATATCGCAGGCGAACACTTCACTTGTCCGCATTGCGGCGCAAAGGCAGAGGTTTACAGCCGCATAACCGGTTATTATCGCCCCGTGCAGAACTGGAACGATGGCAAAGTGCAGGAGTTCAAGGAGCGCAGAGTGTACAGCATGCTCGATTATAGAAAACATAAGGAGCAGGAGGAAATAGCCGCAGGTACAAGGGCGGAAGATGATCTCTGCGATGCAACTCCCGTTGGCAAGGCTATTCTCTTCACTACAAAGACATGCCCCAACTGTCGTACAGCCAAGAGTCTTCTTGATAAGAACGGTATCGAGTATGTGGTTATAGATGCGGATGAGCACCCGAAGCTTGCCATCAGCTATGATGTGCGCCAGGCTCCCACATTCATAACCATGCACGGAGATAAACTCGCAAAATATGTGGGCGTTTCCGAGATCAATCACTATATCATGGATGCGAAAAGGATCGCTGAGAATGCTTAACCATGCAAAAAACTTATGACATTATCATAGTCGGTGCGGGCCCTGCCGGGCTCACATCGGCTCTTTATGCAAGAAGAGCGGGTAAGACCGTTCTCCTGATTGAAAAAGAGAGCTTCGGAGGACAGATCGTGCTGTCGCCGTTGGTCGAGAACTATCCTATGTCCGAGCCGGCTTCCGGTATGGGACTGGTAGATAAGCTCGTGTCGCTCGTCATGTCACTGGGCGCTGAAGTCGAGGTGGACACCGTTGTTGCGGTGAAAAAGAATGATGACGGGACCATTGCGGTCAAGACAGAGTATTCGGACTTTACAGCAAGGGCGCTCATCATCGCCACAGGACTTAAACACAAGCGCTTGGGCGTTGAGAATGAAGAACGCTTTATCGGTAATGGGATATCCTTCTGCGCGCTTTGTGACGGAAACTTCTACAAGAATAGAGCTGTTGCGGTAATCGGAGGGGGCAACACTGCGGTTCAGGATGCTATCTATCTGTCCAAGATATGCAGCAAGGTCTATCTGATTCATCGCAGGGATCGATTCCGCGCCGAACAGCACGTGGTTGACGGCCTTGCAGCATGTGAAAACGTGGAGCAGGTTATGAACAGCAGGGTTATTGCAATTAACGGTGATAAACATATTGAGAGTATTACCGTAATGAATACAGAAAGCAACGGCGAAAGGGTGCTTGAGGTTTCCGGAATCTTTGCAGCCGTAGGGCAGGAGCCGAGCAATCAGGCGTTCAGCGATCTTGTTGAACTTGATAATGCAGGCTTTGTCGTGGCGGGCGAAAGCTGCACAACGCGTGAACCAAATGTATTTGTTGCAGGGGATTGCAGAACAAAGACCGTGCGCCAGCTGGTGACCGCCGGCGCCGACGGTGGAGTTGCTGCCATAGCTGCGTGTGAATATTTAGACAGACGGGAGAAATAATATGAACGAAATTGGAGAAATGAAACAAGTTGACCGCAGTGCTTCGAATGATACGCACGGACAGCCGCATTTTGCGTATTACTGTAACAGTGAATGCGAGTATTTTCCCTGTCATAAGCTTCCTGAAAACGGCTTCTTCAACTGCCTATTCTGCTATTGCCCACTGTATGCGCTGGGCGATAAATGCGGAGGAGCTTTCAAATACGTCGATGGCGGCATAAAGGACTGCTCAAACTGCACAATTCCTCATTATGAAAAAGGCTACGCCTATATCATAAGCAAATACCCGGAGATCATGGAGCTTGCAAGGAAGAGGCTGCAGAAATGACCGAACACGGAACTAACGGAGTGCGCAGCGCTCCGTTTTTTGTATAAAAGGCGTTATCCCTTCACAAGCAGGAAGATCACAACTGCAAGAATAGCTATCATGAGAACCAACAGCCACTGCGGACATAGAAACAGCAGCCCAATTATCACCAGCGCTCCGAACACGCAGATGCAAAAACGTGTGATCCTTTCCGGAAAATGCTTGCGTCTCAATCTGGCTTTTCGTTGGCACGGCCGAAATCCGATTACCATATTATGTCTCCTTTCGAGGCGGTGTCAGTTAAGTATATAGCGTCCGCTCGTCTTTTTTCACAGGTATTTGAAATTATTTTCTTTTTTTTGCGTTTTTTTGAAAAATAGCTATTGTAAATCGCCACAAAATAATGTTAAAATAGAAGTAGGGTTCTGCAAGCTTGCTTGTATTACCTTGGTTTAGTAAATATTCTCTCGGGTCTCCCGAGTTTTGGGGGCGAACAGGTTTGCTCTCGATCATAGTGAAAGGAAAATTTTATAATGGGTCTGTTTGAATACAACGATATCGGTATCGATCTCGGTACATCGAGTGTGCTTGTCTATGTGAAGAATAAGGGCATCGTCCTGCGCGAACCGGCAGTCGTTGCCGTTGAAAAGCGTTCCGGCAGGATCATCGCTATCGGCGAAGAAGCTCGCCGTATGCTCGGAAGGACTCCCGGAAAGATCGTTGCCATACGCCCACTCCGTGACGGCGTTATAAGCAATTTTGATATTACCGAAAGGCTGCTTAGGCACTTCATCAAAAAGGTTGTCGGAACCAAGCTATTCTTCAAGCCGCGCGTAGTCGTTTGCGTGCCATCCGGCGTTACCGAAGTTGAGAAACGCTCTGTAATTGAAGCTACCGAGGAAGCAGGCTCACGCCATACCTATCTTATCGAAGAACCCATTGCAGCTGCAATCGGCGCAGGCATTGATATTTCGCAGCCTCGCGGCAACATGGTTGTTGACATTGGCGGAGGTACTACCGATGTAGCTGTCATCTCTCTTGACAACTCCGTCCTCAGCGAATCGATAAAGGTCGCAGGCGATAAATTTGATGATTCAATTGTACGTTATATGCGCAAGAAGCACAACCTGCTCATCGGTGAACGTACCGCTGAGGATATGAAGATCCGTATCGGCTCCGCATACCCCCGCACCGAGCAGCTGTTCATTGGTGTAAAGGGCAGGAACCTCATCTCCGGACTTCCTCAGACTGTGACCGTAGGGTCAAACGAAATGATCGATGCGCTTGAGGAACCCCTTCAGCATATAATTGAGACCATCCGTACCCTGTTTGAAAAGACTCCGCCGGAACTCGCAAGCGATATTGCAGAGAACGGCATATGTCTGACAGGCGGCGGCGCACTGCTCTACGGTATGGATAAGTTCGTAACGGAGCATACAAAGGTTCCCTGCTATGTTGCAGAGGACCCGGTTTCATGTGTTGCGGTTGGCACGGGTAAGGCGCTTGACGATATTGACAAGGGTATGGTTAGCGCACTGTATGATTATCGCCGTGGCGATTACTTTGAAGAGAACTGATAAGCTCCCATTTACAATAAGCACAGGAAGGGCGGTACTATTCCGCCCTATTTGCATGGAGGCAATATGATAGACTATAAAAAACTTCAAAACGGCAGCGATATTCGCGGCGTTGCAATAGCAGTCGCAGGCGGTAAAGAAGTGAACCTTAACGAGGAAAGCTCAACTCGCATTGGGGCGGCATTTGCACTTTGGGCAGCCAAAAAGCTCGACAAGTCCATTAACGAATTAAGAATAGCTATCGGCAGAGATTCCAGACTTTCCGGACTGCAGCTGACCGAATGGCTCATCTCCGGCATAACGGCAGTGGGCGCTGACGCTTTTGATGGAGGCATGGCGAGCACCCCGGCGATGTTCATGTGCTGCGTTAACGAGCTTAGCTTTGATGCAGGCATAATGGTGACCGCAAGCCACCTTCCGATGGAACGCAACGGAATGAAGTTCTTTATTGCAGAAGGAGGTTTGGAAAAGGCTGACATCGCAGAAATTCTAAACCTGGCAGGATCAGGCGATCTTCCGTCAGTCTCTAAACAGGGCATTTCCGGCGTTGTCGATATCATGACCCCATATATCGAAGGGCTCAAGAGGAAGATCCTTGATGAGCTGGACTGCAAACCCGATGATAAGCCCTTTGAAGGCTTCAAAATAGTCGTCGATGCAGGCAATGGGGCAGGGGGCTTCTTTGCAGAAAGGCTGCTGCTTCCGCTTGGAGCTGACATAACCGGAAGTAGGTTCTTAGAGCCCGATGGCAATTTCCCCAACCATCAGCCAAACCCGGAAAACGCCGAAGCAATGGAGAGCATTTGTGAAGCGGTTCGAATGAGCGGAGCGGATTTTGGCATTATCTTTGATACGGACGTTGACCGCGCGGGCGCGGTGCTGCCCAAGGATGGCGGCACTATTGCGCTGGATCGCAATAGGCTTATCGCGATGATGAGCGCAATACTTTACAGCAAGTACGGAAGCATCACTGTTGTGACTGACTCGATAACTTCAACCGGGCTGACGGATTTCATTACATCCCTCGGCTGCCGTCATCATAGATTCAAACGCGGATATCGCAACGTTATCAACGAGGCAAAGCGCCAAATGAGCTTGGGTGAGCCTGCAATCATCGCAATGGAAACCAGCGGTCACGGCGCACTGGAGGAGAACTATTTCCTTGACGACGGCGCTTACATAGTGGTTAAGCTTTTGATAGAGCTTGTTCGTGCACGCCGCAGCGGAAGAGAACTCGAATCGTTGATAGCGGATCTGCATGAACCATGCGAAAGCGCAGAGGCAAGGCTGAATGTGCTGCTTGACGATACCGCCGACTACACCGCAAGTGTGCTCGAGCATGTCAACGAATACTTTGCTGACCGCGAAGGATTTACAAGCGTACAGCCCAACTACGAAGGCGTGCGTGTAAATGCGGATACCGCACATGGCGATGGCTGGTTTCTTATCAGGAGAAGCCTCCATGACCCAATCATGCCTTGCAACCTTGAAAGCAACAGCGAAGGTGGTTTGAAGCTGCTGGCCGGAGCCTTGTTCGACTCAATAGCGGAATTTGACAAGCTCGATACGGAACCGCTCAGGAGGCTGAATTAATGAGGCTTTTCGATACTCACGCGCATCTCTCCGATGATGCATTCGATGCAGACCGTCATGAGCTGATACCCAAGCTGCCCGAGACTGGAATTGCAAGGATAGTTGATGTCGCCTGCGATGTCAGAACGGTCGGCAGAACGATAGAGCTGATCGATAGGTATCCATTCATTTACGGAACGGTTGGTATGCATCCTCATGATGTGAAGTATATGAACAATTCATTGATGGATAGGATCGCAGAGTCTCTCGGGCATGAAAAAATGCTGGCGCTTGGAGAGATAGGCCTTGACTATCACTATGACCTGTCCCCAAGAGAGGATCAGAAGAAATGGTTTGTTGAACAGTTGGAGCTTGCCAAGCAGTTGGGCTATCCGGTGGTGCTCCACATTCGCGAAGCGTTCGGAGATTGCATGGAGATCCTGCGTGAGCATAAGGATGGACTTCATGGCATCATGCATTGCTTCTCCGGCAGCGTTGAAACTGCGTATGAATGCCTGGATTTGGGCCTGAGCTTCAGCTTTGGAGGTGCAGTAACCTTTAAGAATGCTAAGAAGCCCATTGAGGTAATAAGGTCAATACCGTTGGAAAGCATACTTCTTGAGACTGATTGCCCGTATATGACCCCGGTTCCGCACAGGGGAGAGCGCAATGATCCAAGCTATATAGGTCTTACTTGTGAAAAAATTGCAGAGATAAGAGGTATGTATATTTCTGAAGCTGCAGATATCACATATAGGAATGCGTGCAAAGCATTTGGCATTGAATAGAAAACTGACTGCCGCAAAGCTGCGGCAGTCAGTTCATTTTTGATAGCAGATTATTTCAGCATTTCGAGTATCTTTCCCTTGGGAATAACACCGACATTCTTGTTGACGGCTTCGCCGTTTTTGAACACGATGAGCGTAGGAATGTTCATGACATTGTACCTTGCGGCAAGCTCAGGCTGATCATCAACATTAACCTTGCCGACGCGGTAGCTGCCATCGCTTTCCTTTGCAAGCCGCTCGATGGTGCCTGCAAGCATCTTGCACGGTCCGCACCAGTTGGCAAAGAAATCCACGAGTATAGGGGTGTCCTTTGCGATTTCGGTATCGAAATTGTCAAGGCTGAGTTCAATTTCCATATTTTCCTCCAAATAATAGGTTTATGAAGCATACCGTGAAAACGTTATGCTTCAGTTAGCTTGTGAATAAAACTGAAAGAATATGCTTTGGCTTAGCTCAGATGGAACTCGTGAGCTTCTTCCTCTCCGCGCAGCACACGGAGTCCGCCGAGAGCAAGAGCCTCCATTTCGAATTCGCCTGGCATGACGCGCATGGGAGCGACCCACTCGACATGTTCCCTAATGAGCTGCATCAGGCCCTTGAAGTTTGCCAAACCGCCGGTGATGATTATCTGATCCACCTTTCCGCTGACAACGCTTGCGAGGTCTGCAATACCCTTAGCATGACCAAGTGCCATTGCCTCGCAAACAAGCCTTGTCCTTTCATCGCCGCTGTCAAACCTTTTCTCGATCTCGAAAGCGTCGCTTGTATCCAGCAGCGCAGCAAAGCCAGACTTGCCGCGAATATAACGGCTCATCTCCTCCTTGGTATACTTGCCGCTGTAGCAAAGCATTGCAAGCTCCATCGCCTGGATCCTGCCGCAGCGTTCGGGCGCAAATCCTGCATCGTCATCGCTGTAACAGTCGATGCACTTGCCGTCCCTGATAAGCCATGTTGAACAGCCTCCGCCGATATGATCGACGATAAATGTGCTGCTTTCAAAGGGAATACCCATTTCCTCTGCGCATTTCCTTGCCATGGCGCGGCTGTTGAGAACATGTCCGCGGCTGACCTTGGGGACGTCGGGCATGCCGGTGATCCTTGCGACAGGGATCAGCTCGTCTACCGCAACGGGGTCATAGACCATTGCGGGTATGCCGAGAGGGCGAGCGATAGCGTCAGCAAGCACACAGGCAAGGTTGGAGATATGAACATTGACCTTCGTTGCGTAGAAATAGTCGATCATATCCTGATTGACTATAAATGCACCGGACGGAACGGGGGGCAAAAGCCCTCCGCGAGCCATAACACAGGTGAGGGTGGACTTATCGATGCCCTTTTCCTCAAGGGTCTTATTGATATGCTCCATACGGTATTCAAACTGATCCATAACCCAAGTGTAATGCTTGAGCTCATCGGGTGAATGCCTTATGGTTGTAGCCAAGACCTTCTCAGCATCATCGAAAACAGCGATCTTTGTAGAAGTGGATCCGGGGTTGATTACGAGGATTCTTTCCATAGATACACCTTATCAGCCTACAAAGCCTGCGCCCATTGCAAGGCTGTAATACTTCTCTTCTGCGCTGGAGCCGCGGCTAGTGAGTACGATGGGTACCTTGCAGCCCATGATGAGGCCTGCCATGCGGCCGCCTGCGGTGTAGGTCAGGCACTTGCCGAGGACATTACCGACAACGATTTCGGGAACCAGCAGGATATCAAAGTCTCCGCAGCAGGGGCAAGCGGTGTAGCCCTTGACCTTGGAAAGCTCGGGAACCATTGCGAGGTCATAGCTTATGGGGCCTTCGACATAGCACTCGCCGAGTTCGCCTTCAAGGCTCATCCTCTTGAGTTCTGCGCCGTCAACGGTTTCCTGCATCTTGGGATTGACGGTTTCAATGGCGCAAAGTGCGGCGACATTGGGCTTCTCAACGCCGATCTTGTGGAAAAACTGCACTGCGTTCTTGACAATGCCAATCTTTTTCTCAAGGTCGGGATAGGTGCACATACCGCCATCGGTAACACCGAGGAGCTTGTGATAGCCGGGAACTTCAAAGAGCATAACATGGCTCATGAGTGAACCGGTGCGCAGCTCTGCTTCGGGAGCAAGCACGCCCTTCAAAAGGTTTCCGGTCATGATCTTGCCCTTCATAAGGAAGTCGGCTCTGCCTTCGTGGATAAGCTTTGCAGCACAGACACTGGGGTGCATTCCCTCGGGAACGACTTCGATTTCAAAAGAAGCCGGATCCTTGCCGAGCGAAGCGAGAATGCTGTTGAGATCCTCAACCTTATCCTTCTCAACAACGAGAATGGCATTGACGATATCGGAAGCATGAATGACCGCTTCAAGAGCGTGCTCATCGTTTGCACATACGAGCGCAACGGTGGATTTCCTGCCGGACTTAACCTTTGAGATCAGTTCGTCAAAAGACTTGATTGCCATGATAATTCCTCCAAAACAAATATAGCTGAAGCGGTTAGGCTTTCACCATAACCTTAAACCTTATTGTACTATTATTCCTTAGATACTGCAAGCATTTTTGAATTATATTTTCATTGAGCTTGTTGAAGCGTCAAGCATAGGTGACACATTTCCTCTCAAGAGAGCAGTCAAG
>UQNF01000039.1 GCA_900542285.1 uncultured Clostridium sp. | reverse complement strand
CGGCAGCCGATCTCCCTCTCGATGTACTCGATGTAGCTGCGGCATGCTGCGGGGAGCTCGTCATACTTGCGGATGGAGCTTATGTCGCAGCACCAGCCGGGCATATGCTTAAACACCGGCTGCGCTCCGTTCAGCTTGGAGGGGAACGGGAAATTCTTTGTTATGCCTTCATCTATATCATAGGCGATGCAGACGGGTATCTCCTTGAGATAGGAAAGTACGTCGAGCTTTGTAAGCGCGATCTCGGTCGCTCCCTGCATCAGAACGCCGTAGCGTGTGGCAACGAGGTCGATAGGACCGACCCTGCGGGGCCTTCCGGTCGCCGCGCCGTATTCGCCGCCTGCTTCACGGAGCTTCTCCGCTCTCTCACCGTCCCATTCGACGGTGAACGGGCCTTCGCCGACGCAGGTCGAGTATGCCTTGACCACGCCGACTACCCTTGTTACCGGTATGCCGGGCGTGCCGGAGCCGATGGGGGCGTATGCAGCCAGTGGGGATGAAGAAGAGGTATAGGGATAGATGCCGAAGTCAATATCGCGAAGTGCGCCGAGCTGAGCCTCGTAGAGTATCTTCTTGCCCTCATGAGCGGCGTTGTTGAGATAATAGCCGACTTCTCCGATGTAGGGCTTAAGGATCTCGCCGTAGGTATCGAGATACTCCATCATGCTGTCGAAGCTGAAGGGCTCGCCGCCGTAGACACGGGTAATGACGAGGTTTTCATACTCGAGAACATCACGAAGGTGCTCCATGAGGTATTCGCGGTCGAAGAGCTCGCCCATCATAATGCCCTTCTTTTTATACTTATCGCCGTATACGGGCGCAATGCCGCGTTTAGTCGAGCCGTAGGGCTTATCCGAAAGCCTTGCTTCCTCAAGCCCGTCGAGCGCAACATGGTACGGCATGACGATGATGGCGCGGTTGGATATCATGAGATTTGACGGGGAAATATGTATTCCGGCGCTGCGAAGCTTTTCCATCTCTCCGCACAGATGGCGGATGTCTATGACGGTGCCGTTGCCGAGCACATTCATCTTGCTGCGGCGGAAGATGCCGGAGGGGAGCAGGTTCAACGCGAACTTGCCGTATTTGTTTACGATGGTGTGTCCGGCGTTGTTGCCGCCCTGATAGCGAACGATGATATCATAGTCCTCCGCGAGAAGGTCAACCATGCGGCCCTTTCCTTCATCGCCCCAGTTGATTCCCACTATTGCACAGGTTTCCATAGTCTTCCTTTCTCCTAAAAAAGGTAAGCTGCACCTATAAGGTACAGCCTGATTTGATTTCTTTACGGTTCGGGGGTAGGCTCGGTCCGAAGCCGGGTATGCGAATCTCATGCCCATCCGGAAGACGGACTTTGCCTAATGATTCGCTTGTCAAAGCCTTGTTTTTCATCGCCATACCTCCACAACTATAATTTAGCATAAAACCGCTCCACTTTCAATAGGATTTTTTATTGTTTTGTGCTGAAAGACAGGTTGCGGGCAGGATGAACGAAAATATAATGCCAAAAATGTATAATATAATTTAAGCCAGATACTTGAAATTGAGCTTGCATTTCTGATAGCATATGCTAAGGGATAAAATCGCCCGAAAAAACGCAAAATCTTACTTGGAAACGCCTGCGTTTACGGCAGGTGGGAAAGGAAGCAATGATAAAAGCGATGAACAAGAGGGTTGCCGTTATCATGGGAAGCGACAGCGATCTGCCCGTGGTCAGAAAGGCTGCCGAAAAGCTTTCGGAGCTTGGGATACCGTATGAGATGCGCGTGATGAGTGCGCACAGGACTCCGCGTGAGGTCACGGAATTTGCCGTCTCCGCCCGTGAAAACGGCTTCGGCGTCATCATCGCCGCCGCCGGAAAGGCTGCGCACCTTGCAGGCTTTATTGCGGCGAACACTACGCTTCCGGTCATCGGCGTGCCGCTCAAATCGGATGCGCTGGACGGAATGGACGCCCTGCTTGCCACCGTTCAGATGCCTTCCGGGATCCCGGTTGCGACCGTGGCTATCGACGGTGCGGCAAACGCCGCGCTGCTCGCTGCCGAGATGCTTGCGGTGCAGGACGGCGAACTGGCGCAAAGGCTCGATAAGATGCGCAGCAGCATGGCCGAAACCGTCCGCAAGAAGGATGAAGCCGTCAGGATATCAACACTATAAATCTAACACGATAGTCGCATACCCTGCGGCTATCACTGTTTTAGAAAACTCACACTAAGGAGACAAATGCTATGAAGAAAACCGTTCAGCTCTATGAGGGCAAGGCAAAAAAGGTCTTTGCAACCGATGTACCCGATATTTACATCGTGGATTATAAGGATGATGCGACCGCATTCAACGGGGAGAAAAAGGGAACAATAGCCGGAAAGGGCGTTATCAATAACACCGTCACCAACCGCATAATGAAGATGCTGGAGGAAAAGGGCATTCCCACCCACTTTGTTGAGCAGCTTTCCGAAAGGGAGACCGCCGTCAAAGCAGTTAAGATAGTTCCGCTCGAGGTCATCGTACGCAACATTGCGGCAGGTTCGCTCTCCAAGAGGCTCGGCCTTCCCGAGGGAACGGAGCTTGCAAGCACCGTGCTGGAATTCTCCTATAAGGACGATGCGCTCGGAGATCCGATGATAAACGATTATCACGTATTCGCCATGAAGCTTTGCACCGCCGAGGAGCTTGAACTCATCAAGAGCTACGCTCTGCGCATAAACGAGATACTCGTTCCCTTCTTTAAGGAGCTTAACATCGATCTCGTGGACTTCAAGCTCGAGTTCGGCAAGCTTGCGGACGGCACCATCGTGCTTGCGGACGAGATATCGCCCGATACCTGCCGCTTCTGGGACAGCACGACCCATGAGAAGCTCGATAAGGACAGGTTCCGCAGGGACCTTGGCGGCGTTGAGGACGCATATCAGGAAATACTAAGGCGTTTGATGGGAGAATAATGGACGATTTTTTCAGCTCAATTCATGAAGAATGCGGCGTTGTCGGGCTTTCGCTCCAAAATGACAACGATGTTGCCGCATACGCATATTATGCGCTCTACGCTCTCCAGCACAGGGGGCAGCAGAGCGCAGGCATAGCCGTCAACGATGACGGCGTTATCACCGCCCATTGTGACGAGGGCTTGGTGAACGATGTGTTCGACGAAAGCACGCTCGCCTCGCTCGGCACGGGACGCATGGCGGTGGGGCATGTACGCTACGCCACCACCGGCGACGACAGGCGCGTCAACAGCCAGCCCCTGGTCGTTAACCACGTCAAGGGAAGCCTGGTGCTTGCGCACAACGGAAATCTGACCAACGATGCGGAGCTCAGAGAGGAGCTGGAGCTTCAGGGCTCTATATTCCACACCACCACCGATTCGGAGGTCATAGCCTACACGATAATAAAGGAACGCCTCAATACATCCTCCATCGAGGAAGCGGTATCCAAGGCTATGGAGCGTATCGAGGGAGCGTATTCGCTCGTCATCATGTCCCCGACCAAGCTCATCGCTGCGAGGGATCCCCACGGCTTCCGTCCGCTCTGCATGGGTGAATTCCCCTGCGGCGGAATTGCATTCGCTTCGGAGACCTGCGCTCTCGACGCCATGGGCGCGCATTACGTCCGGGATATCGAGCCGGGCGAGATCGTCGTCGCCAAAAACGGCAAGATAACCTCCAGAAGAGAACACTGCGGAAAGAAAAAACATGCGCTCTGCGTGTTTGAATACATCTACTTCGCAAGGCCGGACAGCTATATAGAGGGCTGCTCCGTCCATGCGGCAAGGAAGCGCGCCGGAGCGTTCCTCGCGCTTGAACATCCCGTTCAGGCCGATGTCGTTATCGGCGTTCCCGATTCGGGCATAGACGCCGCACTCGGATTTTCCCAGCAGTCCGGCATACCCTACGGCGTGGGCTTCATCAAGAACAAGTACATCGGCCGCACCTTCATATCACCAAATCAGAGCGCAAGGGAGAAGGGCGTGCGCATAAAGCTCAATCCGGTCGTTGAGACCGTCAAGGGCAAGCGTGTCGTGCTGATAGACGATTCCATAGTCAGGGGCACTACGATAGCAAGGATAGTCAAGCTCCTCCGCAGTGCAGGCGCGACGGAGGTACATGTGCGTTCGGCTGCGCCCAAGTTCCTGTACCCCTGCTATTTCGGTACGGACGTACCCTCGAGTGAAGAACTGCTCGCCAATAAATACGACGATATAGGCCTGCTTGAAAAGCTGAACGTGGATTCGATAGGCTTTTTGAGCATCGAAAACGCCAAGCATCTCGCCGGGAACGGCTGCCTCGATTACTGCGTGGGCTGCTTCAGCGGCGAATATCCCTGCGATCCGCCAAAGCGCAGGTGGGATAACAAATACGCCAGGAAGATAGGCGCCAAGGAGGAATAAAAATGACAACCATAAGCAGAAGCGAAAGCTATGAAAAGGCAGGCGTGGACATCACGGCCGGTTACCGTGCGGTGGAATTGATGAAAAAGCATGTCGCAAGGACGGTTACCGAGGGCTGCGTATCGGATATAGGCAGCTTCGGTGGGCTGTTCAGACCCGACCTCGCCGGAATGAAGGAGCCCATCCTCGTCAGCGGTACGGACGGCGTCGGTACCAAGCTCAAACTGGCGTTCCTCATGAACAAGTATGACACCGTTGGCATAGACTGCGTGGCTATGTGCGTAAACGATATCATCTGCTGCGGCGCAAAGCCCCTGTTCTTCCTCGACTATATTGCGCTCGGCAAGAACGTCCCCGAAAACGTTGCTTCCATCGTGGAGGGCGTTGCGGAGGGCTGCGTGCAGTCGGGCTGTGCGCTCATCGGCGGCGAAACGGCGGAGATGCCGGGCTTCTATCCCATCGATGAATTTGACCTTGCCGGCTTTGCCGTCGGCATTGTGGACAAGAGCAGTATCTTCGATAACGAAACGATGCTCCCGGGCGACGCAATAATCGCCCTTCCATCAAGCGGCGTGCATTCCAACGGCTTTTCGCTCGTCCGCCATGTGTTCGGCATGAACACCAATCCCGATGTCATCAGGACCCATGTCGAATCCCTGGGCATGACGCTGGGCGAAGCGCTGCTTGTACCCACAAAGATCTATGTAAAGAGCATCCTCTCCCTTGCGGAGCAGGTTGGCGTTAAGGGCTGCGCCCATATCACGGGCGGCGGCTTCTATGAGAATATCCCCCGCTGCCTCAAAAAGGGCATGGGCGCAAAGATCTCCCGTGACAGCCTTAGGATACTGCCGCTGTTCGAGCTCATTCAGCGCACCGGCAATATCCCGGAAAGGGATATGTTCAACACCTTCAATATGGGCGTCGGAATGTGCGTCGTAGTCGCCCGTGAGGATGCCGACAGGGCCGTTGAGATACTTAAGGCCTCCGGTGAAGACGCCTATATCATGGGCGAGGTCGTCTCCGGCGAAGGAGTTACGATATGCTGACCCCACGCGCGGCGGTGCTTGTATCCGGCGGAGGGACAAACCTTCAGGCGCTGCTGGACAAGCGCGGTACCGTTATCAAAAGCGGAGAAATCGCGCTCGTTATCTCCAACAAGGAGAATGCATACGCGCTTGAAAGGGCAAAACTTGCCGGAATAGAGAATGTTTATATTTCCTATGATAAAAAGCATCCGGAGGAATTCGAACGGAGGACGCTTGAGCTGATGGAAAGCAGGCACATTGACGTCATCGTGCTTGCAGGCTTCACGGCGATATTGAGCGGGGACTTCGTATCGAGGTATCCGAGAAGAATGATAAACGTGCATCCCTCCCTCATTCCCTCGTTCTGCGGAAAGGGTTATTATGGGCTGAAGGTACATGAGGCTGCGCTCGGATACGGAGTCAAGGTCACCGGAGCGACGGTGCATTTTGTCAACGCAATAGCCGACGGCGGCGAGATAATAGCGCAGAAGGCAGTGGAGATCCTGGACGGCGACACGCCCGAGACGCTTCAGCGTCGGGTGATGGAGCAGGCGGAATGGGAACTGCTGCCGCAGGCGCTTGAAAAGGTATTCAGAGAGATAGGAAGGGGATGAAACCATGAAGCTTTTTGACTATTTATCCGAAAATGAGTATCCCGGCAGGGGCATACTGCTTGGGCATAACGGCAGCGCGGCGGTGATAGCCTATTTCATCATGGGCAGGAGCGAGAACAGCCGCAACCGCATCTTCGAGAGGACGGACGACGGCATACGCACAAGGGCGTTTGACGAAAACAAGTGTACCGACCCGAGCCTTATAATCTATTTCCCGGTCAGGAGGTTCGGCGGCGCCGTCATCGTCACCAACGGCGATCAGACCGACACCGTTTATGATGAGCTTGCCGCCGGCGGAAGCTTTGTTTCTGCGCTGAGGAAGCGTGAGTTCGAGCCGGACAGCCCCAACTTCACCCCGAGAATAAGCGGAATAATAGATGAAAACGGCTATAAGCTGAGCATATTGAAGTCCGAGGACGGCAGCGGAAGCCGCTGCATGAGGGCGTTCTATGAGTACGCATTTGAGCGCAATACCGCTCATCTTATACACACCTATGAGCATAACGGAAATCCGATTCCTTCCTTTAGGGGCGAGCCGAGAAGATTTGAGCTTCCCGATACGGATATCGATGCGTTTTCCGAAAAGCTCTTTGCTTCGCTGAATGTCGATAACAGGGTATCGCTCTATGTCAGCTATATTTTCGATAACGGCGCAGAGGAAACAAGAATAATTAACAGGCAGGGCTAAACAATGAAATACGAACTGAAATACGGCTGCAATCCCAACCAAAAACCGGCTTCCGTCTCCATCGACGGCGAGCTTCCCATCACCGTGCTTAACGGCAGGGCAGGCTATATCAACCTTCTTGATGCGCTTAACGGCTATCAGCTCGTTCGTGAACTTCAGCTTGCGACAGGGCTTCCTGCGGCGGCAAGCTTCAAGCATGTCAGCCCGGCAGGCGCCGCTATCGGGCTTCCGCTCGATGATACGCTGAAGAAGATGTATTTCGTGGACGATGATACGGATCTGTCCCCCATCGCCTGCGCCTATATCAGGGCAAGGGGTGCGGACCGAATGTCATCGTTCGGAGACTTTGCCGCCGTCAGCACCAAGGTCGATATGAGCCTTGCAAGGGTCATGCACCATGAGGTTTCGGACGGCATCATCGCTCCCGATTTTGACGAGGATGCGCTCGAACTGCTCAAGACCAAAAAGAAGGGCAATTATACCATAATCAGGATGGATCCGGACTATGTCCCGGAGCCCATCGAGAGGCGTATGGTTTACGGCATAACCTTTGAGCAGGGCAGGAACGACCTGCTCATGGATGCGGAGATGCTGAAAAATATCGTTACCGAGAACAAGGAGCTGCCCGACAGTGCGAAGAGGGATCTTCTCATCGCACTCATAACCCTAAAATACACCCAGTCCAATTCCGTCTGCTATGCGGAGAACGGCCAGACCATCGGCGTTGGCGCAGGCCAGCAGTCGAGGATACACTGCACACGTCTTGCAGGCGGCAAGGCGGATTTTTGGCACTTGAGGCAATGTCCGAAGGTGCTTGAGCTTCCGTTCCGCAGCGATATTCCGAGGGCGAACAGGGATAATGCGATAGACCTGTATCTCAGCGACGAGGAATGCGGCGACGTGCTGGACGAGGGCAAGTGGCAGAGCTTCTTTACCGTCCGTCCGGAGCCGTTCACCCGTGAGGAAAAGAAGGCATGGCTCGCCAATTATACCAAGACCTGCCTTGCAAGCGATGCGTTCTTCCCCTTCAGCGACAATATCGAGCGCGCCCACAGGAGCGGCGTGCGCTATATCGCCCAGCCCGGAGGCTCCGTGCGTGATGAGGACGTTATAAAGGCCTGCGATGAGCACGGCATTGTTATGGCATTCACCGGGATCAGACTCTTCCACCATTGATAAAGGATAAGAATATGAACATTTTACTCATCGGCTCCGGCGGCCGTGAACACGCCATAGTCAAGGCGCTGAAGAAAAGCCCCATGTGCGGCAGGATCTATGCCCTCCCCGGAAACGGCGGCATTGCTGAGGATGCGGAATGCGTCCCCATTTCGGCAACGGATATAGAAGGCATAGTCGGGTTTGCCAAAACGCACCCGATAGATTTTGCCGCCGTCATTCCCGACGATCCGCTGGCAATGGGACTGACCGACAGGCTCAGGGAGATGGGCATTCCGTGCTTCGGGCCGACCCGGCGCGCCGCTGTCATCGAGAGCAGCAAGGCCTTTTCCAAGGAGCTGATGAAGAAATACGGCATTCCGACCGCAGCGTACGAGACCTTTACGGACTGCGACAAGGCCATTGCCTATGCAAGGACTCAAAGGCTTCCGATCGTCATCAAGGCGGACGGCCTTGCGCTTGGCAAGGGCGTGATAATAGCAGAAAGCTATGACGGGGCGGAGAACGCCATAAGGGAAATGATGCTTAACGGCAGGTTCGGAAAGAGCGGCGAATGCGTCGTTATCGAGGAATTCCTAACCGGGCCGGAGGTGTCCGTGCTGACCTTTACCGACGGAAAGACCGTCGTTCCCATGCCTGCGTCCATGGACCATAAGCGCATCGGTGATGGGGATATAGGACTGAACACCGGCGGCATGGGCGCAATCGCACCGAATCCCTATTATACCGAAGAGATGCAGCTGCGGACGATGGAGGAGATAATCCTCCCGACAATTGCCGCTATGAACGAAGAAAACAGGACCTTTAAGGGCTGCCTCTATTTCGGTCTTATGCTGACATCGGACGGTCCGAAGGTCATCGAATACAACTGCCGCTTCGGAGACCCCGAAACCCAGGCGGTGCTGCCGCTGATGAACAGCGACCTTCTTGAGATAATGCTTGCGGTGGAAAACGGCACGCTTTCCGAATGCAGGGTGGAGTTTCTGAACGCCTGCTCCTGCTGCCTTGTGCTCGCCTCCGGCGGCTATCCCGAAAGCTATGAAAAGGGCAAGGAGATAACCATGGGACATTTCCCGGGAAATATTTCCGTTTTTCATGCTGGGACAAAGCGTGACGGCGAAAAGCTCCTTACAAACGGCGGAAGGGTTCTCGGGATAACCGCCGTGGCGGAGAGCCTTGAGGACGCTGTCGGCGCAAGCTATGAAGCGGCAAAGTCCATCGGCTTTGACGGCGTTTATTACAGACACGATATCGGAAAACGAGCCCTGAAAGCGCTGAAGGAAGATTGACGGCACGAGCCTTGACGGCATTTTACGATAATTATCGGGAGTAGGATATGGTATTTAGAATTTACAGTGAAAAAAAGAAGGAATACGGCGAGGCGGCCTCTGCGCTCGCTTCGGAGCTTCGCACATTCTTGGGGATCAGGGAGCTTCACGACGTCCGCATCATCAACCGCTATGATGTGGAGGGCATAAGCGAGGAGCTGTTCAAACTCTGCGCCGTAACGGTATTCTCCGAACCGCAGGTGGACAATGTGTATTATGAACTGCCCGAAGCCGGCGAAGACACCAAAGACACAAAGGTCTTCGTCTTTGCAGTCGAATATCTGCCCGGCCAGTTCGATCAAAGGGCGGACTCCGCTGCGCAGTGCATAAGCCTTGTTGCCGCCTGCGAACGGCCCATCGTGCGTTCGGCGGTGGTGTACATGCTGACCGGCGAATTATCCTGTGAGCAGGTCGATAGGATAAAACGCTACATAATCAACCCCGTTGATTCAAGGGAGGCGGAGCTTGCCATGCCCGATACTCTCAAAATGGAAAAGACCGAGGTCGCAAGCGTCGGTTATGTTCCGCTTTCCGAGGCCGAGCCGGGCGAGCTTATAAAGAGCTACGGGCTTGCAATGGACGAGGCGGACGTCATGATGCTTAAGGATTATTTCGCTTCCGAGAACCGTGAGCCCACGGTGACCGAGCTTAGGGTCATAGATACCTATTGGTCGGATCATTGCAGGCATACCACGTTCAATACCGAGATAGTAAATGTTGAATTTGAGGATGAAAGGGTTCGGAGATCCTTTGAAAGATATCTCGAACTCAGAAAGTCGACGGGCGACAGAAAGAGCGTCTGCCTAATGGACCTTGCCTGCATTGCGGCAAAGGCGCTCAAAAAGAGCGGCGAGCTCAGAAACCTTGACGAATCGGACGAGATAAACGCCTGCACGGTCAAGGTCGATGTCGATGTTGACGGCAAAAAAGAGCCGTGGCTGCTCCTGTTCAAGAACGAAACCCACAACCATCCCACGGAGATAGAGCCGTTCGGCGGTGCTGCCACCTGCGTGGGCGGCGCAATACGCGATCCCCTGTCCGGCAGGAGCTATGTCTATAATGCCATGCGCATTACCGGCTGCGCCGATCCGCTCGCAAGGGTCGAGGACACCATACCCGGCAAGCTTCCGCAGAAGAAGCTCGTGACCACCGCTGCGGCAGGCTACAGCTCCTACGGCAACCAGATAGGGCTTGCGACGGGGCTTGTGGACGAGGTTTATCATCCCGGCTATGTCGCAAAGCACATGGAGATCGGTGCGGTGGTCGGTGCTGCCCCCTGCGAAAATGTGCGAAGGGATAAGCCCTGCGCAGGCGACAAGGTCATTCTGCTCGGCGGAAGGACCGGACGGGACGGCTGCGGCGGCGCGACAGGCTCATCAAAATCCCACACCTCCGGTTCGCTTGCAAGCTGCGGCGCAGAGGTGCAGAAGGGCAATGCGCCCGAGGAGCGCAAGCTGCAGAGGCTGTTTTCAAACAGCGAGGCAACGAGGCTTATCAAATGCTGCAACGATTTCGGCGCAGGCGGCGTATCGGTTGCAATAGGCGAACTGGCGGACGGCCTTGAGATAGATCTCGACGCCGTACCCAAGAAATATGAAGGACTCGACGGCACCGAGCTTGCGATAAGCGAATCGCAGGAGCGCATGGCGGTAGTTGTCGATGCCAAGGATGCGGACAGGTTTTTGGAGCTTGCCTATGCGGAAAACCTTGAAGCGACCATCGTTGCCGAGGTCAACGATAGCGGCAGGATGGTTATGAACCATGGCGGAAGGCGCATAGTCGATCTGTCAAGAGAATTTTTGAATACCAACGGCGCAAGGAAGCGTGCGGACGCCCATGTTGTCAGCGGCAGTTCGCTTTCGGAGCTTGTGAACGGCGAGGGCTTTGCCGAAAAGCTCAGGAACCTCGTTTCCGATATAAATATCTGCTCCCGTCAGGGACTTTCGGAGCGTTTTGACTCCACCATCGGCGCAGGCACGGTGCTGATGCCCTTCGGCGGAAAGAATATGCTTACTCCTCCGCAGGTCATGGCGGCAAAATTCCCGGTAAGGAACGGCGAAACGGATTCCTGCTCAGTCATGAGCTACGGCTTCGACCCCTATCTTTCAGAGGCCGACCCCTATGAGGGCGCATACTGTGCGGTGGTCTGCTCCGTTGCAAAGCTCGTCGCAAGCGGTGCGGGTCTTGAAAACTGCTATCTCACCTTCCAGGAATACTTTGAAAAGCTCGGCAGCGACAAAAAACGCTGGGGCAAGCCTCTGGCGGCGCTGCTCGGCGCGCTCGACGCCCAGATGGGCCTGCGTCTTGCGGCCATTGGCGGCAAGGACTCCATGAGCGGCAGCTTTGAGGAGCTGCACGTTCCCCCGACCCTCGTTTCCTTCGCGATTGCAAAGGACGAAGCGAAGCACATCATCTCGCCCGAATTCAAGGCGGCAGGTCACCCGGTCGTTCTCGTTGAAGCGGATAAATCCGTCGACGGACTGCCCGACGGCGAAGCGCTCAGAAAGTGCTTTGAGCTTGTGCATGAGCTTATAAGGAGCGGCAAGGCGGTATCCGCATGGACGCTGACCGCAGGCGGAATTGCCGAGGGTATCTTCAAGATGGCGATCGGCAACGGAATAGGCTTCCGCTTCCTGGATTGTGTTGAGGCGGACGCTCTGTTCGGGCGCGGCTACGGCAGCTTCATTTTGGAGCTGGCCGAGGATATTCCCTGCACCGACAGCATGACTCCGCTCGGCTTTACCACCGAGGAGGCGGCTATCACGCTTCGGGGCGAAAGCATTGCGCTTTCGGAGCTCAGAACGCTCTATGACTCCAAGCTTGAAAGCGTTTATCGCCACAAGACCAACGACGATTCGGCCGTTCCTGCGCTCCGCTATGAACGCAAGAATGTCTGTATCAAGCCCAACGGAAGGCATGCTTCGCCCCATGTGCTGATACCGGTGTTCCCCGGCACCAACTGCGAATTTGACTCCGCAAGGGCAATGCGTCTTGCCGGAGCGGAGCCCGAGATACTTGTAATCAACAACCTCAGCGCAAAGAGCATAGAGGATTCGGTAAACGCCTTCTCCGACAGGCTGGCGCAGTCCCAGATTCTGTTCATACCCGGCGGCTTCTCCGGCGGCGATGAACCGGAGGGTTCCGCAAAGCTCATAGCCTCCTTTATGCGGAGCAGCAGGGCGGCGGACGGCATCATGGAGCTTATAAGCAAGCGTGACGGCCTCATTCTCGGCATCTGCAACGGCTTCCAGGCGCTTGTGAAGCTCGGACTCGTGCCGTTCGGCAGGATAATGACCGCCGATGAGAGCTGCCCAACGCTCACATACAACACCATCGGGCTTCACCGCTCACGCCTTGTGCATACCCGTGCGGCATCGAATCTCTCTCCGTGGCTCATGTACAGGGAGCTTGGCAGCGTGGCGACCGTTCCCGTATCCCATGGCGAGGGAAGGTTCGTATGCAGCGATGAAATGCTGAAATCGCTCATCGAGAACGGACAGATAGCGTTCCAGTACTGCGATGCGGACGGCGTGCCCTCCATGAGCACGGATGTCAACCCCAACGGCTCTGTCATGGCGATCGAGGGCATAACCAGCCCCGACGGCAGGGTTCTCGGCAAGATGGCGCACAGCGAGCGCACGGGAAACAACCTTTACAGGAACGTTCCGGGCAAGGGCGAGAGCTGCATCTTCAGGGCTGCCGTTGATTATTTCAGGGCTTGATTTGTGTAAAATAATGGTGTATAATCAATCAATTTATACCA
Organism: uncultured Clostridium sp.; assembly: GCA_900542285.1. Taxonomy (GTDB): domain Bacteria; phylum Bacillota; class Clostridia; order Christensenellales; family CAG-138; genus PeH17. Next base: position 2,607 of record UQNF01000039.1, on the reverse strand, counting down.
TCAATCGGTATTACGAAAGGAGTATCTATGCCGGCAAAAATCATTGACGGAAAAGCGCTTGCAAACGAGGTCTACCACGAGCTCGCCGGAAGGGTCAAAAGGCTCGGCTCAAGGGGCATAATCCCCTGCATAGCCATTATCTGCATCGGCGAGGATGAGCTGGATAAGCGCAGGGTAGCCCTAAAGGAAAATGCCGCGATGAAGCTCGGCATGGAGAGCGTCACCTATTGCCTCAGGCAGGATGTCACGCAGGAGAGGGTTGTCGAGCTTATCAAAAAGCTCAATGCGGATGAAAATATTCACGGAATTATCGTGCAGACCCCCATGCCCGATCAGCTTGATGTTAAGGCGGTGCTCGAGAGCATAGATCCCGAAAAGGATCTTGACGGCCTGCATTTCTGCAATGCCGGAAAGCTTCTGAACGGCGATCCGGCGATAGTTGCGTGTACGCCAAGGGCGATAATCAGGATCATTGACAGCATCGGAATGGATATTCAGGCCAAGCACACGGTCGTGGTCGGGAAGTCCGTATTGGTCGGAAGGCCCATTGCGGTATGTCTTCTCAACCGCAACGCCACCGTTTCCGTCTGCCATACCAAGACCACGAACCTTGCGGAGATAACAAGGAACGCAGATATTCTGGTGGTTGCCGCCGGAAGCCCTGCGCTCATCAAGGAGGATATGGTCAAGGAGGGCGCAGTTGTCATCGATGTCGGACAGACGAGCGTTGACGGCCATCTCAGGGGAGATGTGGACTTTGAAGCGGTCAGCCAAAAGGCAGGCTATATCACCAAGACCGTCGGCGGCGTCGGCCCCATGACCGTCGCAATGCTGATGGCAAATTTGGTGGACTGTGCGGAAAACCTCACCAAGGAATAAGTAAAAACATACATAAAGGAGAAAATTATGGCATACATCTACGATGAACCCTCAAGAACCTTCGGCGAATACCTGCTCGTTCCGGGTTATTCCGGTAAGGACTGCATTCCTGCCAATGTCAGCCTGCGCACACCGCTCGTCAAGTACAGGAGGGGTGTGGAGGAACCGCCCATCAGCATCAATATTCCCATGGTTTCCGCCGTAATGCAGGCGGTATCCAACGATACCATGGCCATTGCGCTGGCGCGCGAGGGCGGAATTTCGTTCATCTACGGTTCGCAGACGCCGGACGCACAGGCGCAGATGGTCCGCAACGTCAAGTCCTACAAGGCAGGCTTTGTGGTCAGCGATTCCAATCTCCGTCCGGATGCGACGCTTCAGGATGTGCTGGATCTTTACGAAAAGACCGGACACTCCACCGTTGCCGTGACCGATGACGGCACCGGCACCGGCAAGCTCCTGGGCATAGTGACCGATAAGGATTACAGGGTCAGCCGTATGGATCCTTCCGAAAAGGTCAGCAGCTTCATGACCCCAATGGAGAAGCTCTATTTTGCCTATGAGGATACCTCCCTCAAGACGGCGAACGATATTATCTGGGAGCACAAGCTGAACGCCCTTCCCATAGTCGACAGGGAGGGAAGGCTTAAATATTTCGTATTCCGCAAGGACTATTCAACACATAAGGCCAATCCGCTGGAGTGCATCGACAGCCACAAACGCTACATGGTCGGCGCAGGCATCAACACGCGCGACTATGCGGAGCGTGTACCCAAGCTCGTTGAGGCAGGCGTGGACGTGCTCTGCATCGACTCCTCCGAGGGCTTCACGGAATGGCAGAAGATAACCATAGACTATATCCGCGAAAAGTACGGCGACAGCGTCAAGGTCGGCGCGGGCAACGTCGTCGATGCCGACGGCTTCCGCTTCCTTGCGGAGTGCGGTGCGGACTTTGTAAAGGTAGGCATCGGCGGAGGCAGCATCTGCATTACCCGCGAACAGAAGGGTATCGGCAGGGGGCAGGCAACTGCGCTGCTCGAGGTCGCAAGGGAAAGGGACAGGTACTTCGAAGAGACAGGCATCTATATCCCCGTCTGCTCCGACGGCGGCATTGTACACGATTACCACATCACCCTTGCGCTTGCCATGGGCGCGGATTTCGTAATGCTTGGCAGGTATTTTTCAAGGTTTGACGAAAGCCCCACCGAAAAGGTTCGCATCAACGGCAACTACTATAAGGAATACTGGGGAGAGGGAAGCAACCGCGCGAGGAACTGGCAGCGCTACGACCTTGGCGGCGCGGCAAAGCTCAGCTTTGAAGAGGGCGTGGACGCGTATGTGCCGTATGCAGGCAGCCTGAAGGACAATGTCGGAGCGACGCTCGGCAAGGTTCGTTCGACCATGTGCAACTGCGGCGTGCTGACCATACCGGAGCTTCAGAAGAATGCAAGGCTTACCGTGGTATCCTCCACGAGCATAATCGAGGGCGGTTCGCATGACGTAATTCTGAAGAACAGCGTCCCCACCAAAAACCAGTAGTTTTTTGGGAGAGTATTGCTGTCGGGCATAAGTAAGCTCCGCAAACGGGCTTGCTTAAAGTCACTGTTTACCGTCTTTTTTTGGGAGGGTATTGCTGTCGGGCATAAGTAAGTTCCGTAACCGGGCTTGCTAATAGTCACTGTTTACCGTCTTTTTTTGGGAGGGTATTGCTGTCGGGCATAAGTAAGT
>UQNF01000038.1 GCA_900542285.1 uncultured Clostridium sp. | reverse complement strand
ACAGGAGAACCTTCTCTTGCTTCTTATTTGTTACCCATGTATTGTACCTCAACAATTATCCGAATCTGGCGAATTTTCCCGATATTAGTGCTAAACAGAAAAATCTATTGACGAAGCGGTGTATTTAGAGTATGATAAAAACGGATGGATATGATGTCTTACTGAAAGGATTAAAATGATGGAAGAATTCATCGAACGAGAAGAAGAACGGACTGAGAAGCAGCATTCTCAATTTGAAGAAAAGCATTTCTGTGAAAACTGTCTGCTTACCGGCACTCCGCATTGCCGTCTGCTCAACATGGAATCATGCGACAAGTGCTTTGTTGATAAGCTCAGCGAAGAAGACCAGAAGCTTGTTATGGAGGATATCTGCACCGTTGCGGCCGCCATGCCGTATGGAGGTATGGAGAAGCTCATGTATGACGACGGCTGTTCGCTTTGTGCAGATGATGAGCCTAATGCAGCGGATGGCGGCTATGTCCGCTTCAGCATTGCGCATCTGCACCCCACCGCCTCGGAGGAGAGGCCAAAGGGGAGCAAAGCCTATAAGCGCGATACAAGCATCGTTGTGCCCGTACAGCTTCCGGTGTGTAAAAAATGCAAGAAACGCATTCAGCTCATCAATTTCCTTCCGCTTTGCCTTGGAATTTGCATTGCGGCGATCGTCTTTGCGGTCGTTTCGACCAGATCGGTATTTGAAACGCTCACCAAGAGCGGCAGGATTATTCCTCTGCTCGTTGCTCTAATCGGCGTACTTGCCGGCGTTGTCATTGCAAACATTGTGAAGGTGCGGCTGACCAATTCCGCTGCGAACAAGGTTTTCCTGGAGCCCGGCAGGATCCGTTCCATCTCCGAACTGATGAATGAAGGATGGTTCGTTGTTCCGAGTTCGGAGCTTGAAATGCCCTACACCTTCAGCAAAACCCCCATGAAGCACGGCCTGCTCACCTGCGAGGATCAGGAGGAGCTTATCGAAGAGATAATTCACTGGAACGACAGGTAGTTTTCTCTGCCGCTGCTGCGGCAAAAATCAGCTTGCAAATTTGGCGAAAAACTGATATAATTATAGTACAACGAGTGGCGTAAAAGCGTAATTCCGGTTGCGAGTGTCACTCGTTTTTTGCGTGTAAAAAACTATTAAGCATGAGTTTAGCGTGTTGCCTTTGGCGTAAATCCGGCTGAAGGCGGCACGCATTTTATGCTTAGAAAGGAAGAAAAATGGAAAGAAAATCCAATTTGAACCTCGGAACCGAACGCATTGGAGGGCTGATGAGAAAGTATGCCCTGCCGTGCATTATTTCGCTGCTCGTTGGCGCATTGTACAACATCGTTGATCAGATCTTTATTGCAAATGCCTCCTATTTAGGCTCGTTCGGCAACGCTGCCAACACAGTAGTGTTTCCGCTGACCGTTGTAGCACTTGCAATAGCGGTCATGGTAGGGGACGGCTGCTGCGCATTTGTAAGCATCAGCATAGGAAGAAATGAGATTGAAAGAGCAAAAAAGAGCGTAGGCAATTCGGTTATCATGGTTATTATCGGAAGTATTTTGCTGACGGCGGTGTACCTTATCTTTGATGAACAGATAATCGCAATGTTCGGCGGTACGGTGAATGAGGAGACCTTCCGCTGCTCAAAGGAGTATTTTTTCTATATAACGCTCGGCATACCGTTGTACATGTTCGGACAGGCGATGAACCCGATCATTCGCGCGGACGGAAGCCCCAGGTTTGCGATGATATCAACGCTTGCGGGCGCAGCAGTCAATATCGTGCTGGATCCCATCTTTATCTTTGTACTCAAATGGGGTATGATGGGCGCGGCAGTTGCGACTGTCTTGGGTCAGGCGGTCACGGCTGTGCTGGCTGTCCTGTATCTGCTCAATATGAAGGTGGTCAAGCCCTCAAAGTCGGATTTCAAGCTTAGCGGAACCATCTGCGGCAATACGCTTGGTCTTGGAATCACAAGCTTTCTTTCACAAATAAGCCTCGTTGCGGCTATGGCAGCTATCAACAATATGCTCAGGAAATACGGCGCATTGGACGAGATATTCTCGCAGGAACAGTATGCGCAGATACCGATGGCAGTCGTGGGCATAGTTATGAAGTTCTTTCAGATAGTTATCTCAATAGTTGTCGGCATGGCGGCAGGCTGCATACCGATCGTTGGCTTCAATATGGGAGCTAATGAGAGGGAACGCGTTAAAGAATTGTTCACAAAGCTCCTGATAGCCGAGGCAATCGTGGGCTTGGCAGCGTTGGTCATGGTTGAAGTATTCCCGAATCAGCTTATCGGAATCTTCGGCGCAGCGAACGAAAGCACATATTACACGGACTTTGCTGTCAAAGCGTTCAGGGTCTACCTGTGCATGATTGTTTTGGCCTGCGTGAACAAGGCATGCTTTATCTTTCTGCAGGCGATGGGCAAGGCGCTTGAGTCAACGCTTTTATCAATGGTTCGAGAGGTCGTGTTTGGTGTGGGCTTTGCGCTGCTGCTTCCGGTATTCTTCGGCCTTGACGGGGTATTGTACTCCATGCCCATATCGGATTTACTGACATTCGCAGCAGCCTCGGTACTGATAATCAAGACATACCGGGAACTCCGTTCCGCAGGAGGGGAAAAGCTTGTCTCCTGCCGATAACGCAAATATACTTTTCCCCATATTTGTCAATATATTGACAAATATGGGGCTATTGTGATAAAAATATGCGAACAGTCTTAAAGACGGTACCGTGATGCCGGCAAGACAGCAAACCCCAAGGGGTGTTGTTAGCAGATCGATGGTCTGCATGGATGTTATAAATATGTCCAAGCCTTGCCGTATGCGGCAAGGCTTTTTTAGGCTAAAAACATACGGAGGAATACACATGAAACTCGTCTATGATGTCAAAGACAGGCCCAAGTTCAAAGCGAACCTGGTATTTGCGCTCCAGCAGCTGCTCGCAATCATTGCAGCGACCCTGCTGGTTCCCACCCTTGTCAACCTGAACTATGGTCAGGAAGTCCTAAATCAGGCAGCGGCGCTTCTCGGCGCAGGTGTCGGCACCCTTACCTACATCCTTTTCACTCAGCGCAAGAGCCCCGTTTTCCTCGGAAGCTCCTTTGCGTTCATCAGTCCCCTTGTTGGCGCTGCGGCGTTCGGAGCATTCGGCATAATCCTTGGTGCAGTCATTGCAGGCCTCGTATATGTCATTATCGCTCTAGTCGTTCGTTTCATAGGCACTAAGTGGGTTGAAAAACTCCTTCCCCCCGTTGTTATTGGACCGACCGTTGCGCTTATCGGACTCAGCCTCTGCGGCAGCGCAATCAACAATGTCAACAATACCGCCGCAGGCGATTACAATCTTATCTGCATCCTTATCGGACTTGTAACCTTCGGCGTGACCGTGCTTGCCTCCGTCAAGGGCTCCAAGGGAATGAAGCTCATACCCTTCATAATCGGCATCGCTGCAGGCTATGTTCTTGCTGCAATCTTCACCTTCATCGGCCAGGCATGTGAGATCGAGTATCTTAAGATCATCGATTTCACCGCATTGACCTCCAATTTCGCTCCCACCACCTTCTCAAGCTTTATCGCACTTCCCGAATTCACCTTTGTGACCGCATTGAAGGAAGGTATAAGCGCGCTCAACGGTGTAACGGGCTTTGTTTCGCTGCTCGCTCTGTTTGCTCCCGTTGCTTTCGTAGTATTTGCTGAGCACATTGCTGACCATGAAAACCTCAGCACCGTCATCAATCATGACCTCATCAAGGATCCCGGTCTGCACCGTACACTTCTTGGCGACGGCGTCGGCTCCATCGTTGGCGCAGTCTTTGGCGGCTGCCCCAATACCACCTACGGCGAAAGCGTTGGCTGTGTAGCTATCACCGGCAATGCTTCCGTATCAACCACCGCGCTGACAGCCATAATGGCGATCCTGCTCGCATTCTTCAAGCCCTTCGTCGCATTCGTCAACACCATTCCCACCTGCGTAGTCGGCGGTATCTGCATTGCGCTTTATGGCTTCATCGCTGTTAGCGGCCTCAAGATGCTCAAGAATGTTGACCTCGGAGAAAACGAGAATCTCTTTGTTGTAAGTGCGATCCTGGTGACCGGCATCGGCGGCCTGGTACTGCAGTTCGGTCAGATTCAGATTTCATCCATCGCAACCGCCCTAATCGTCGGAATCCTCACCAAGCTTATCGTCGGCGGAAAGAAAAAGACAGCCGTTGCTGATGAGAACAAGGAAAACAAAGAGGCTAAATAAACCGAATCTTAATGATAAGCAGGAATAATTCCTGTATAGTTTGGCAGGGACCGCCGCCGCAGTCCCTGCCTTTGCTGTTTTAATGCAAATGTAAACTCCGAACTAATATCTTCCTACCTTGCGCGAGATCCACCTTTCGAGTGCAGCGACCGCATAGTACATGAGCGCAGCGAGCACGCAAAGGATGGCTATTGATGCCATGACGAGGTCCAGCTTGAACACCTGACCGCCGTAAACGATAAGATAGCCAAGCCCTGCTTTTGAGACGAGATATTCTCCGACGATGACGCCAACCCAGCTCATTCCGACGCTGAGCTTAAGCGCACTCATCACCGTTGGCACGGATGCAGGGAGCACGACCTTGATGAAGGTCTGCATCCTCGTTGCACCCAGCGTACGCATCAGCAGATGGTTTTCTCCGGATATTTCGTTAAAGCCGGAAAGCACCGTCATTATCGTGACTATTGTCGAGATAAGAAGTGCCATTACGATGATAGCTTCCATTCCTGCACCTACCCAAACGATGAGGATCGGGCCGAGCGCAATCTTTGGCAGGGCATTGAGTACCACCATATACGGGTCCAAAATCCTGGCAAGGGTCTTGCTCCACCACATGAGCACGGCGATGAGCGTTCCCAGGAGCGTACCAATAATAAAGCCCGCAACCGTTTCAAATGTCGTAACGCCGATGTGCATCAAAAGCTCTCCGTTACCGTACAGCCTGGAAATGGTGGACGCAATGCGGCTCGGGCTTGAGAAGATAAAGGTATTGATTATTTCGAGCCGGCCCAATATCTCCCATACGGCGATAAAGCCGATGAGGATAGCAAGCTGCATGAACGAGATGAAGCGTTTCTTTCTTTTCAGCCTGCGGAGGTATTCGCTGTGCTCTGCCGAACAGGTTCCGTTAGTTGAACTCTTCATTTTTCATCATCTCCTCCCACACCAGATTGAAATAGTCTTTGAAAGCGGCATCGTTGCGGCGCGCGAGCGGCGAATCCTCCTTAAGCCGTATTTCCACATCGCACCGAACCGTTGCAGGGCGTGAAGTAAGGACAATGATACGGTCGCACATGCTAATGGCCTCGGAAATGTCATGGGTGACCAGCACCGCGGAGCAGCCTTCGCGTCTGATAATGGAATGCACTTCGTCTGCAAGCAGCAGCTTTGTCTGATAGTCGAGCGCAGAGAACGGCTCATCGAGCAGCAGCAGCTTGGGCCTGAATACCAGAGTCCTTATGAGCGCCGCTTTCTGGCGCATTCCTCCGGATAACTGACGAGGGTAGAGCTTCATAAAGTCCCCAAGACCGTAACGCCGCAGAAGCTCCCTTGCATAGCTCCGTGTTTCGTCGTTCAGCATGTGCTTGATCTCAAGCCCCAGCAGTACGTTATCCTCGATAGTACGCCAATCCAGGAGATTGTCCCTTTGCAGCATGTAGCCGGTGTCGCAGCCTGTCGCAGCGCCCGAACGGCACTTGCGCTTATTCTCCGAACCGTCTCCATAGAGTGTATGTCCCAGCACCTCGACCCTGCCGCTGCTCGGAGGAAGTATTCCGGCAAGTATGGACAGCAGCGTTGTCTTTCCGCAGCCCGAAGGGCCTACGATAGCGGTGAAATTCCCCCGTCCGAAATCGATGCTGATATCCTTTATTGCGAGCGTTTCGGCGTGGGGCTCATGGTATATCAGGAGCACGTTCTCAAACCGTGCAATAACATCTTCCATAATCCCTCCAAACTAAGCTTGTTTATACAGATTATTCGCGTTTTGGGACGAGTGTGCAGGGATTTGATGATTATGGGGAATTCAATAATGCTCTGCAGCAAAGATTAGGCTCGTTAAAAGGAAATGATACGGAAAGCAAAAGGAACGCAGCAGCATTAATTGGCGGCGTCCAAAAACAGCTGATCCTCCGCATGGTTCGATGCATACGGAGGATTTTTCGTTTCTAAAGATTTTTCTGCAGTTTGGTTAATTTTGTTCAGTCAACCGATGCAAGGCGGTCCCAAATCGTAAGGAGCCACTCGTGAACACGCTGAGAATCTCCGTTTTTGTGCGCATTCAGCAGACTGTCATCACCCCAGCGCATATCAAAGCGCCAAAAAGCGGTTATGATGGCATATAGGTACGGATACATTTTCTGCTCCTCTTCGGAAATACTGCGGACGGAACGGTATCCTCGCAGGAACGCTTCCAATATGACCGCTTCGAAATCGGTTCCCCGGTCTTCGGGATAATCCATAAGCCTTGCTTCAAATACAGCCTGCATGACCGCATCACAATACAGAATGTTATCTCCGCTCCGATTGAAGTCAAACACGCCGATCTCCCCGGAATCGGCAAGATACAAATTGCAGTCACTGATATCTCCCTGCACAGCATAGCGTGGGGACGCCTTAAGCGGCGATAATACTTCCAAATAATCTTGGTATTTGGCTGATATCCTGTCAAATAACGCCTTGTCCCCCGCATCAAGAGAAGCCTCCAATGATCGGAACACTTCAAACTCGAACAGATCATTATCGGTGAATGGGTCGAATAAAACCTCGTTATTTAGATGCAGGTCATATTCCTGTGAGATATTATGCATTTTGGCAAGCAACACGCCGGTCTTTTCAGCAGTGAGAGCGTCTACGACCTTTATCTCGTTTTCAACGAATTGCTCGACCGTTACTATTACAGCATATTCGCCTATCCGGTACCACTTCGCGAATTTTCCGTCAGTCTGATACTGCTTGGGCGTTTGTATGCCGTTATCCAATAAGGCTTTTGCGAACAGACATTGGCTTTCCATCAGTTCAAGCGTAACATCAGATTCATTTTTGAAGCGGACAACAAGCGGAGAGGCCTCTTCCAAGTCGACCTTGACGATAAGGCGTACCTCCTTTGAATCGGGGTCATCCTGCTCATAATGATACCGTTGGATTTCGGAAAAAGACTTAACCTTTGCCTTAATATGATAGTCATGTAAAACGGTTTCAATATCGGTTATATTTGGGCAAAACATGTTGATGATCCTTTCTGTTTTATTTTGCCGATTATCGGATTCTTTTGACGCAACCCATTTTCACGAAAAATAATATCGGGAAAAATCAATGAGCCTTGAACAAAACGCCCGAACAGTTTTGAAAACCTTTCGGGCGTTCCTTTCTTATCAGTGCAGCAACGCATTTTGACTAAAGATGACATTACCGCGCTATGGCATCCACAAATAATCTGCGGACGCTAACGTTCCTCTCGGAAGTATGCCTGGCCCAAGCCTTCGGGAGGCTGGTCCTCCTTGCGCTTTCTGAGCGAGACGATAATAAGGACGAGTATGGTCACGACATAGGGAAGCATACGGAAGATCTCCTGGGTCCTGCGGCTCAGTCCGATATAGAGGAATATCCAGTAGAATAGACCGAAGAGGTAGGAGCCCCATACGGCCCTGATAGGCTTCCAAGTGGAGAAGATGACGAGCGCGACGGCAAGCCAGCCAAGGCTTTCGATAGTTCCGTCATTTGCCCAAGTACCCTTCGTATAGTCCATTACATAGTAAAGACCGCCAAGACCGCTTATGCCGGCGCCGATACAGGTCGCAAGGTATTTGTTGGCAGTGACGTTGATGCCGGCGGCATCTGCAGTCGCAGGGCTTTCGCCGACTGCACGCAGGTTAAGTCCCTTGGTAGTTCGGTTAAGGTAGATATGGACGAGTACGGCGATGATAATGGCAAGGTAGACCATGAAGCCGTAGCTGAAGAAGAATTTGCTGACCGCTTCCGGCACCGGGATAAAGCCGAGTATCTTTGCCCGGAAAAGGTTGCTGGTTGCGGCAACGCGGATCTGACCGACGCCGCCGGCGAACTTATTGAGCGAACCGCCGAACAGATTGGCAAGACCTGCCGCAAAGATTGTGAGCGTGAGACCTGTCACATTCTGATTGGCACGCAGCGTTATGGTAAGGAAACTGAAGATGAGTCCGCCAAGCGCCGCTGCCAGGAAAGCGCAGACCAGCGGAATGACTACGAGCAGAACAGGGGAGGGCTGAATTCCTGCGGTGCTGCATGCCTGCTCATATATAAAGGAGCTTGCAAGGCTTGCTATACCGCCAAGGTACATGATACCGGGAACGCCGAGGTTGAGGTTGCCCGATTTTTCGGTCAGCACTTCACCGGTGGCGCCGAACATGATGATAGTTCCGAATGCGATAGCAGCCTGGAACAGGGAGATTATCTGATCCATATTATGCCCCCTTCACTTTCTTTTCGGATTTTGCAAGGCTGAGCTTATAGTTGATGAAAAACTCGCTGCCGAGGATGAAGAACAGGATGATGCCCATTATCATCTTGGAAATATTATCGTTGATATTATAGCGTGAAGCGATCTCGCCCGCGCCCTTATCGAGGAATACGAGCAGGAGTGAGATAAGTATCATTACAAATGTGTTGAACTTGGCAAGCCATGCGACGATTATGGCGATAAAGCCCTTGCCGCCGGCCGTGTCTACCGAGATGGTGTGGCTTTGGCCTGCGACAGCGATAAAGCCTGCGATGCCGCAGATAGCACCGGAAATGCTGACCGTGCGTACAGTGACTTTGCCTACGTCTATCGCCGCATAGCGGGCGGTATTCTTGCTTGCACCTACGACTGCGATCTCATAGCCGTGCTTGGTACGGGTAAGGTAGAAATACATCACGACGACAAGGATCATGACTATGACAACATTGAGTACATACTGCTGCCCGAAGATGGACGGGAACCAGCCGGCGTTGGTGTTGGGATTTATGATGTTTACGCAGTTGGAGCCCTTGGGATTCTCCCATAGCGCAACGAAATAGGATGTGAGCTGTATGGCTATGTAGTTCATCATCAGCGTGAACAGCGTCTCGTTAGTGTTGAGCTTTGCTTTGGAGATTGCAGGAATGAAGCCCCAAGCAGCGCCTGCCAGCGTGCTGAGAACGAACATGATGAGCAGAAGCAGAACGTTGGGAACGCTGCTGAAATAGATCATACATGCAGCCGAGACAACGCCTCCGATGAGCACCTGACCTTCGGCACCGATGTTCCAAAATCGCATTTTGAAGGCCGGGGCGAGCGCGACGCCGATGCAGAGAAGCATCATGATATCGGCAAGCGTATTCCAGACCCTGCGCGTGGAGCCGAATGCGCCCTCGAACATGGCTTCATAGACCTTCAGAGGATTCATCTTTGTGAGCGAATAGATGACGACCGCATTGACGATAAGAGCAAGGACAACCGCGATGAGCCTTATAATCCAGCTCTGCCACTTGGGCATTCCAACCCTTTTGGAAATTCGAATCATTCCGTTTTACCCCCAATCGATGTCATCATTAGCCCGATATCCTCTTTGACTGCGGTCCTGCCGTCAACGATACCGCTTACCTTGCCTGAACAGAGCACCATTATTCGGTCGCATAGCTCAAGCAGAACGTCCAGATCCTCGCCGACATAGATGACCGCCGTGCCCTTCTTCTTCTGCTCGTTCAAAAGCTGGTAGATAGCCATTGAGGTGTTGATATCGAGTCCCCTTACCGCATATGCCGTCATCAGCAGGGCGGGATCGCCTGCGATCTCCCTGCCGACAAGTACCTTCTGTACGTTTCCGCCGGAGAGTTTGCTGACCTGAGTTTTCAGGTCGGGGGTGACTACGCCCAGCTCGTCCACGACCTTGGAAGCAAGATTGCGCGGAAGCTTCATGTTGACAAAGCCTGATTTTCCGTCAAGGTAACTCCTGAGCAACATATTGTCGGGAATATCCATGCTGCCGACAAGCCCCATGCCAAGCCTGTCCTCCGGCACGAACGCAAAGCCAACGCCCATGCTGTGGATCTGCTGCGGATTCTTGCCGCAAAGCTCTTCACCCTGTTCGGTCTTGGGATCAATGTAGATGATGGAGGAGGATTTTTCGATCGTCTCCAGACCGGCAATGGCTTCAAGCAGCTCCTTCTGACCGCTCCCCGTGATGCCTGCAATGCCAAGGATCTCACCGCCATAGGCTTCGAAGGAAACATCGTCAAGCCTCAGAACGCCCATATTGTCCTTAACGGAGAGATGCTCGACTTTTAGCCGAAGCACGCGCTCCGTCACCTCGGGACGCTCGATATTAAGAGAAACGCTCCTTCCGACCATCATATTGGAAAGACTCTGCGCATCCGCCTCACCGGTTGCCACATCGCCGATGTATTCGCCCTTGCGGAGCACGGCGACACGGTCGGATATCTCCAGGACCTCGTGAAGCTTGTGGGTGATAATAACGATGGATTTGCCGTCGGCTTTCATTGCACGCATGACACTGAAGAGCTTGTCCGTCTCCTGCGGTGTCAAAACTGCGGTGGGTTCATCGAGAATGAGAATATCCGCACCCCTGTAAAGCGCCTTAACTATCTCAAGAGTCTGTTTTTCGGAGACGGACATCTCATAGACTTTCTTGTCGGGATCGACCGAAAAGCCATATTTCTTACAGATAGCTTCAATGCCCTGCTTAACATCGCGCAGCTTGCCCTTAAGCCCCAGCAGGACATTTTCGGCAGCGGTGAACACATCGATAAGCTTAAAATGCTGATGTATCATTCCGATATGAAGGTCAAATGCATCCTTTGGGGATTTGATGACGACGGGCACACCGTTGACCTCGATGCTTCCGGAGTCGGGGAAGTAGATGCCCGAGAGCATGTTCATAAGCGTAGTCTTTCCGCTGCCGTTTTCGCCCAACAGTGAAAGAATCTCGCCCTTGCGGATGTCGAGACAGACGTCCTTGTTGGCGCACACATCGCCGAACATCTTAGTAATATTCGTCATCCGTACCGCAATTTCCGTATCCACTTGAGTAATAATCCGTTCCTCTCTCTAGTATATGTGATCATTTCCGCCCCTTCGGCCGTGAAAACCGGGGCAAGAAACTACTTATCCATTCTAATGTATTGTACCAAATTGAGTCGGAAATGTAAACGAAAATTGATGAAAATAGAATATATATGACGAGATCTGCGGTGTACGGAAAGACGCACTTTTTGAAGTGCGCAAGATGCCGGGCTGCGGTTTCAAAATAGAAAACAGCTGTTGAAAAAGCGAAAATCGCTTTCTCAACAGCCATAAATGCTGCTTACAGATTATATGTCGTAACCTCCTGACGGAGAAGAACGAATCAAACGGTTGTACCCTTCCTGATGATAACGGGATAGGTCTTGTAGCCGGAAATATTTCTGCCGTTCAATATCAATACGCCCTTGTCCATGACAACATTGGAAAGCGTACTGCTTTCGCCGACATAACATGCCTGCATTAGGATGGAGTCGCGTACTACAGCCCCCTTGCATACATGCACGCCCCTGAACAGGACGGAGTTTTCAACTTCGCCTTCGATTATGCAGCCGTCGGCGACTATTGAGTTGCGGACTCTGCCGGTATCGGTGTACTTGGCAGGGACTTCGTCTTTGACCTTGGTATAGATGGGTGTGCGCGGATTGAACAGATCCATTCGTATCGCCGGATCCAAAAGCTCCATGTTGTGCTTGTAGAAGGTGCTTACGGAATCCAGCCTTGCAACATAGCCGTCATAGCGCCAGCCGTAAATGCGGCATTTGTCAACGTTTTTCACGAGTACATCACGCATGAAATCATATTCGCCATGGGAGGCGGCCTCCTCAACGAGGTATTCAAGCCTTTCCTTTTCCATGATATAGGCATCACATCCGCGGAAACTGCTCGTGGGGAAATATGGGTCGAGCGAAAGGTCGGTAACCCGGCCGGTCTCGTCCATAGTGAGCCTCAAATCATCAAACTGATCGGCGCGATTGAACTCGCGCTCAACGTTGTACATGATGGTTATCTCTGCTCCGGTCTCGATGTGCTGACGGAGCATGGCGTCATAGGTGGTATTATAAAGGGTATGACTTCCGGTAAGGATAACATACCTCTGAGTCGAGCGGCGCACATAGCCGAGCACCGAACGTATTGCATCGACCGTTCCGCGATACATTCCGGTGTTATCCTTGGTGACAAACGGCGGAAGTATGAAAAGACCGTCGCGCTTTCTGTGAAGATCCCACTCCTTGCCGCTTCCGAGATGGTCCATGAGGGAATGATAGTTGCGCTGAGTGATGAGCCCAACGTTCGATATGCCGGTATTCACCATATCGGAGAGCAGGAAGTCGATGACCCTGTACCTTCCCCCGAAGGGTACTGCCGCAACGGAACGGGAAAAGGTCAGTTCCCTGAGCCTGGCGTTGGCTTCGCCGGTATAGATAAGGCCGAATGCGTTGTTAGTCATGTGCTGTCCTCCCTTTGATTACCTTCCCCTTGGGCACCCGCATACCGTCGGGTACGTTAATGGAGCTTGCGATGAGAGTTATATCCCCGGTGAGCTTTGTATCATATTGCTCCGTGGGCAGAGCCTCACAGCCGAGCTGAGCATCCTCGCCTATAACCGCGCCCTCGCCGATTATGGCTTTCTTTACGGTTGCTCCGCATTTGATGACCGCGCCGGGCATGACCACCGAATCCTCGATGACAGCGCCCTTTTCTACGGTGACCCCTGAATACAGCACGCTGTGGCGAACCGTGCCGTTGACATCGCAGCCCTCTGTCACGATGCTGTCCGCAATGTCGGCATCTTCGCCGGCATAGTGCGGCGGCATGATGGTGCTCTTGGAATAGATCCTCCATTCCTTGTCATATAGGTTGAATTTGGGCGTTTCCCCCAAAAGATCCATGTTGGCTTCAAGAAGGCTCGAAATCGTCCCTACATCCTTCCAGTAGCCGTCAAAGCCCCAGGCAAACATGCGCTTACCGCTGTTTATCATGGAGGGTATTATATTCTTTCCAAAGTCGTGACTGGAGCTTGCATCATCGGAATCCTTGGTAAGATATTCCTTCAGCACCTGCCAGTTGAAAATGTAGATACCCATAGATGCTTTGTTGCTCTTGGGCTGCTTGGGCTTTTCCTCAAATTCGACTATCCTGCTGTCGTCGTCGGTATTCATAATGCCGAAGCGCGAAGCCTCCTCGATGGGAACGGTCAAAACTGCTATGGTGGCATCCGCAGCCTTTTCCTTGTGGAAGGCGAGCATCTTTGAATAATCCATCTTGTAAATGTGATCGCCGGAGAGTATCAGCACGTAATCTGGGTCATAGCGCTCGATGAATGCCATGTTCTGGAAGATCGCGTCCGCGGTTCCGGAATACCACCGCTCGCTCGAGCTGCTGACATATGGGGGGAGCACATAGACTCCGCCGTTGTTCCTGTCAAGATCCCAGGGTTGTCCGGTGCCAATATAGGCGTTCAGCTCAAGAGGCTCATACTGGGTAAGCACGCCGACGGTGTCTATTGCTGAATTTACACAGTTGGACAGCGGAAAATCAATTATTCTGTATTTTCCTCCGAACGGAACCGCAGGCTTGGCCATGGAATTGGTGAGTACGCCCAGTCTGCTTCCCTGACCGCCTGCAAGAAGCATTGCTACTATCTTTTTATGTTGCATATGTACCTCCTTTTTAGGGAAATAATTCGTAAGGCTGATTACAGGTAATCCTATCGTCATGCTCCGTCCGTCATAACGGCGAAGAATAGGAACTTTTGAAAAAAGCTGACGAATCAGAACGGAATATCCTCAAATACGACCGGCAGCATTTCACGAAATTCCGCAAGCAGCGGAATGCTTATTTCACGCATTGCCGGGTGCGCGGCAGGCGCGCAGCGCAGACGGAAGAAATGCCTCCACTCACGCAGGTTCATCGTGCAGATGAACTCCGTTTTGATGCTGTTCGGAAGCACGCTGCGTGCGTCCTCGGGCTTTGCCCCAAAGTCCAGCAGATCAAAGTATGCCTTTTCGGCCTCCGCCATTGCGATGACCCATGTGGAATAAAGTGCCGTATGCGGCTCAGCAAAATAAGGCTTGATGAATGTCAGCTCGTTTCCGAATTTATCCTGGGAATAGTTGCAGTAGCGCGTGCTCTCCTGCGAATAGCTTGCCAAACGGTGGCGGACCCATTCGTGGGATACGCCCCTGTCGCAGATGACCCTGACACTGACCGAGTAATGCTCGATGGGGCTTTCATGCCCCCTCGACAGCATATGCCTGACCAGACGCTCCGCGCTGCCTTCGCCTATTCCGGATTCGGATTTATAGCAGACCCTTCCGCACAGCTCGAGATGATTAAGCACCTCCTGTCCGTCCGGACGGTTAATTATTTCAAAGCTCGGTGATATAACCCTCATAAATATTTCTCCGTATGTGAAAGGTGAACCGTCCAAAGCATGGATAGTTCACCGGTAGATTTATACTTTATGTCGTTCTATTTTGCCGTCTGCACCCCTGCTGACGATCTCGATGATGCCGGCATTCTTGATAAAGCGCGAACAGATAGCGCAGGGCATGGGGCTTGCAAGCTCGCCATTGGCATCGAAGCCTGCAAGATACAGCACGCTTCCGATGGTATCACGCCTTGCGGCAGAGATTATTGCGTTCTGTTCGGCATGGACAGCCACGCATTTTTCATACTGCTCGCCGTGGGGAATATTGTGCGCTTCGCGCCAGCATTCGCCGGTATCGCAGCAGTTTGGTTCACCCCTTGCGGCCCCGTTGTAGCCGGTGGAGATGATCTCGTCATTTTTGATTATAACGGCGCCGTATTGCCTGCGCAGGCAGGTCGAACGTTTGGAAACCGCCGCAGCGATGGAGAGATAGTATTCGTCCTTGGATATCCTTGAATTCATATTGGTCTCCTTTGCTTGATTGTTTATGATAGCAGCTGCCCAAGCGCAGCAAGCGTTCTTTCCCTTTCGGCCCCGGTCGCAGCAGCGCCTATAAGGGTATAGAGAATCGTTGATGCCAGCGAGGCAAAGCGTTCGGAATACCTGCGGCCAAGCCTCAGCGCACCGACCTCGATCATGATGCGCCACTGGGACAGCGCCTCTGCCATAAGCTTCTGTATTTCTTCGTTATCATAGCGGAAGAGCGACAGCATGAGCTTGACATCCGCTCTGTCGCAGGAAAAAATATCTGCAAGATCGGTATAAACGGCTGCGATCTCTGCCTCCTGAGAAAGCGATTCTGCCCAGCAGAGTATCGCATCGCCCATGTACTTGACGCAGCTTTCGGAGCAAACGGCAAGCAGCTTTTCCCGGTTGGGATAGTAATAGTAAAGCGTTCCCTTGGAAATTCCGCATGCGGAAGCGATATCGGCAAGGCTCGCATTCGCCGCACCTTTGTCGGCGAAGATGCTGTATGCGTATTCGACCACAACCTCATCTATCATGCAGTTCTTTCGTGCGCCCATGGAGATCTCCTTTCCATAATGATGTGATATTCTTATTCTTTTGCGTGCATTGCCTCGGCGGCGCAGAAGATCAGTATTGATGCCGCCACCGATGCATTGAGACTTTCGGCACGTCCGTACATCGGAAGCCGTACAAGCTCACACAGCGAAGCGACTTCATCGCTCACACCGTTGCCCTCGTTGCCGATCCACACCGCCCAGTTTCCCGTTTCAAACGGAATGGTCGTGATGGG
>UQNF01000037.1 GCA_900542285.1 uncultured Clostridium sp. | reverse complement strand
ACCCTTGACTGCTCTCTTGAGAGGAAATGTGTCACCTATGATTGACGCTTCAACAAACAGTGACAGAATTGTCATCCTCGCCTCTTGCTAATAATGGATTTTCATTGTACAATACAGATAATGAAATCAACCGATAGAGGGGAGAAGGAAAAATGCCGGGAAACGGTACAAAGCTGATACTGCTGAAGCTATATGAGATTCTCCTCAAGGAAACGGATGAGGAACATCCCATATCGCGTATGGAGTTAGCAGCAAGGCTTGGTGAGCAGGGCGTTCCATGTCATGTGCGCACGATTAGCCGAGACGTTGCATTAATGAACGAGTCGGGCTACGAGATCTGCAGCTACATGCAGGATCACGAAAAATATTACTATATCCCAGAGACTGATTTTTCTATCCCTGAGCTCAAAATCCTGATCGATGCAGTGCAGGCGGCAAGCTTTGGCACCCCTAAAAAGACAAATCAACTTGTTGACAAGATTGCGGCTCTCGGCGGCTCGCACCGCAAGCAGCTTCTGCAACGACACCGTTCTGAGTTCAATTCACGAAAGCACACGAATGAGTCGATACTCTATAACATTGATCACATTGAAAGTGCGATACAGAAAAGTAAGCAGATAGAGTTTTCGTATTTCGACTTGAATGTCAACATGCAGCGCGTTTTTCGTACTCGCGAGGATGGCTCGCGCAGGCGGTATCGCATTGAACCGATTGCGCTGATACTGAGTGAGGATAATTATTATCTCATGGCGTACAACTCCAAATATCCCGACCACACATCCAATTATAGGGTCGATCGAATGGATTTTGTTGATGTGATCGAGGATTCCGATATTTCGAAAGAAGCGCTTTCGAAGAAAAAGAATGTTGCAAGATACACCTCGCAGGCGTTCAGAATGCACAACGGCGAGCCTGCAAAGGTACAGATCGTGTTTAAACAACATCTCATTCCTCCCATTGTCGATAAGTTCGGCGAAAGCCTGCGCATTAAGCAAATAGACGATGAGTTCTGTATCGCAACAGTAGACGTACAGGTCAGCAAGACATTTTTTGGTTGGCTGGCACAGTTCGGATCGGATATAAAGATAGCAAAGCCCAAAAGCGTCGCCGTGCAGTATGCGGAGCACTTGAAAGAGATCCTGGACGGACTGCGGGAGCAATGAAGCTTTCGGAGAAGCGTGCGGTATCGATATTAAGAATTTGATGGATTTATGCTTGACATGAATCAATCTTGTTTATTAAGAAATTGAGTAAGTTGATGCAAAGGAGAAAGAATATGTCAAAGAAACCCGAAAATGATACAGAAACAAAAGCCAAGCCCGTTGTAGCAACCAGCCTTCAAGACTTATCCACTCTTTTAGACCACATTAACGAAGATGAAAGCGAAGAATCCGATCAGAGCGAGGAGAAACGCAAAGCATACACGGAGTTTCGAAACTCGACCTATAATATCGTTTCGCTGATGGCATACCTAATCGGTGTGGACAAGATACGTTTCGGAGAGTCTGATACTCCATATCTGATCGATGTTTATGCCAAGGCGGATAAGGATAAGAATGCTCGAATAATTCGCAATCTTTCTCGGCTCAGAACGGCGTTTGAAAAGAACTATATGCGCATAGCCAATGAGTTTAACACAGTGCTGAAGAATATCGGAAGCATTCCGGAGCTCATTCCGTCCGATGCGTTTACGGATTTATGTAAAGACGGTGTCACTATCTATAATAACAGGCCCCAAGTTGATGATTATCTCATTAAGATAAATACCGAAATCAACAATCGAATTAATGGGATCAAGCCGTTGTTCCCGGAATGGATCAACTGGGAGTATATACGCCCGATATTCATTATGCCGGAAGGAACGAAGAAGAGCGGCTTGAAAAAAGCAGGAGCTTTGTATAATTCCGATCGGAACCGTTACCCCTTCCATTGCTGGATCAACTGGGAAGCCGTCTCTTACAGCGATGCTGCACACGGCAACATTCTTTATTGCGATGAAAAGTTTATTGTCATGCTGTACGAGCGCAACAATGATAGATTCGAGAATCTGTCGCTCGTTCGAGATGTTGGCGATAAGACTATGCGCAATCTTTCAGATCTGCTGGAACACTGCAGCAACTGTGTAATGGTAGTGGATTGCGAAAACTCTGACGCTGTGAAACTTGCGGCCGCAATAAGCAGTCTGTCGGCAACTAAGATAGAGAGGATTCGTAAGATTATTCTGTTCGACAGCGAATACACCACGGATCAGTGGAAAACCTTTGTCGACAAGTCGCTGCGAATGGCGATCCAAGGGAAAAACTCTATTGATATCGAGCATATCGTTGTTCAAAGGCTCAATCAAAACAAGTCCCAGGTCGACATGACGCTCGCGATGAGAACAAGCAGGGAGATATTTGTTGGTGGTGCTGATGCAATCATCCTTGTTTCATCCGACAGTGACTATTGGGCTATGATACGGGAACTTGAAGGAATCAGGTTCCTCGTCATGCTTGAAAAAAGCAAGTCAGGCAATGCAATAATAGACAGGCTTGCACAGTGCGAAATACCGTTCTGCTTCATCGATGATTTCTGCACGAGCGCATCGTACTCCATCAAGACTACCACGCTGCTCAACAAGATTCAGGAGCAGATTGACAGCATACTGAAAGGTGATGAAGCAAAGCCCCTTAATTTGCGCAAAATCATGGGCGATGCATTGAAGGACTCTTGGATCGCTATGACGGAAAAGGAGAAGGAAGCTTTTTACAATAGATACTTGAGCAAGCCGAAATTGGTGATTGGAGTTGACGGACAAGCTAGCATCACCCTTGCATAAATTAATATTACGACTTGATGATATAAAGCCTTGCATGGTGAGCATAATTGATAATAGGGATGGACTTTTCTCTTTGGTCGTGATATAATTGAGTAGAGCCTGACATTAAGCGCAAACTGCGCTGCGTGAAAGGTACGGATCATTTTCAATCAGTGGAGTTTTGGAGAGAGTTTTCTCTCTGTTTTCGGTAGTTTTCTGAGAATGTCGTACCTTTTCGGGTACGGCATTTTTGTTTGGAGGTAAAATATGGATACGCGTGTTGCGGTTATCAGCATCATTGTAGAGAATGGCGAAATGGTTGAAACTCTTAATTTAATCCTGCATGGGTATGGCGAATACATAATCGGGCGCATGGGTATCCCATATCGCAAAAGGGGAGTCAGCATTATCAGCATTGCGCTGGATGCCCCGCAAAACACCATTTCAACTCTGTCCGGTACGATAGGCAATCTGCCGGGAGTAAGCGTAAAGACGGCATATTCCGGTGTGATAAGTCATGATGAATGAACGAGTATATACGCTGATCGAACGCTTGACTGCGGAGCATAGGCTAACCCTTGAAGAATATCGGTTATTGATAGAGAACCGCACACCGGAGGCTGCTGTGATGCTGGCGGAGCGTGCAGTGGCCGTTCGCAAGCGGATATATGGGAATGCGGTGTTCACCAGGGGATTGATTGAAATCAGTAATATCTGCAAAAATGATTGCCTGTATTGCGGCATACGCAGGAGCAATAATCACTGCCAACGGTATCGTCTGACTTTTGAGGATATCATTGGTTGCTGCCGTGAGGGGTATGAACTCGGATTTCGAACCTTTGTTCTGCAAGGTGGGGAAGATGGCTTTTATAATGACGATGTTCTCTGTAACCTGATAAGCACCATCAAAACCAATCATCCGGATTGTGCCGTTACGCTCTCATTGGGTGAACGCAGTCGGGAAAGCTATCAAAGACTATATGATGCGGGAGCCGATCGCTATCTATTGCGCCATGAAACAGCAGATGCTGCTCATTACGGAATGCTGCATCCAAAGGAGCTATCATTTGAAAATCGTATGCGCTGCCTTTATGACCTCAAGGATATCGGTTATCAGGTGGGCTGCGGATTCATGGTGGGGTCTCCCGGACAAACCTGCGCACATCTTGCAAAGGATTTGAAGTTTATCGAGGATTTCAAACCCGATATGTGCGGAATAGGCCCATTTATCCCTAATAAGCATACGCCATTTAGGGATGAACCTGCCGGCAAGGCGGAGTTAACCAGCTATCTTATATCCATCATTCGGCTAATCCATCCGCCGGTGCTGCTGCCATCCACGACTGCTTTGGGAACGATCGACCCACTGGGCAGAGAGAAGGGAATACAGGCAGGCGCTAATGTGGTGATGCCCAATCTGTCTCCGGTGTCCGTAAGAAAGAAATATGAGCTTTACGACAACAAGATTTGCACCGGAGAAGAGGCCGCCCAATGTCGGGGCTGTCTCAATCAACGAATGCTTTCGATCGGTTACGAGATAGTGACCGATCGCGGAGATATTAAATCAATCTGACGAGGAAGAGTAATCTGACTTGAAGAGAGGAGAAAACATATGTCAACCTACAATCCCAAATCCCTTAGAGCGGAGGAATTCATCAACGATGAAGAGATCCGTGAAACACTGGCCTATGCGGAGGCTAACAAGAACAATGCTGAACTGATAGACCGGATCCTTGAGAAGGCAAGGCCGCAAAAGACCGCTACAGGTCATGTCTGCACCGGCTTGACCCATAGGGAGGCTTCCGTGCTGCTCGCTTGTGAGATTCCCGAAAAGATTGAAAGGATGTACCGGATCGCCGAGGAGATAAAGCTTGCATTTTATGGAAACCGCATAGTTATTTTTGCACCGCTGTATCTGTCAAATTATTGTGTCAACGGCTGCGTGTACTGCCCCTACCATATCAAGAACAAGCACATCACACGCAAAAAACTTACACAGGAAGAGGTTAGGAAAGAGGTCATTGCACTTCAGGACATCGGCCATAAGCGTTTGGCGATCGAAGCCGGTGAAGACCCGGTCAACAATCCGATTGAGTACATCTTGGAATGTATTAAGACCATTTACAGCGTTCACCACAAGAACGGAGATATCCGCCGCGTCAACGTGAACATCGCTGCAACTACCGTTGAAAACTACCGAAAGCTGAAGGATGCGGGAATCGGCACCTATATCCTGTTTCAGGAGACCTATCACAAGCAAAGCTATCTGGAGCTTCACCCCACCGGTCCAAAGCATGATTATGACTATCACACCGAGGCCATGGACCGTGCGATGGAAGGAGGTATCGATGATGTCGGGCTGGGCGTGCTGTTTGGTCTTGATAAGTATAAATACGAGTTTGCAGGTTTGCTCATGCACGCCGAGCATTTGGAAGCGGTCCACGGAGTAGGCCCTCACACCATAAGCGTTCCTCGCCTGAAGCGTGCAGACGACATTGACCCCGACCAGTTTGACAACGGCATCGATGATGATATCTTCGCCAAGATCACCGCCTGTATTCGTCTTGCCGTGCCTTATACCGGACTGATTATTTCAACTCGTGAAAGCGAGCAGGTGCGTTCAAAGCTTCTGCGCCTTGGCGTATCTCAGGTTTCCGGTGGCTCCCGAACCTCGGTGGGCGGCTATGCAGGCTATTCGCCGGATGAGCGTCCACATGATACCGAGCAGTTTGATGTTTCCGATCAGCGCAGTCTTGATGAAGTTGTACGCTGGCTTATGGAAAGCGGACATATCCCATCCTTCTGTACCGCATGTTATAGAGAGGGACGCACAGGCGATCGCTTCATGAGCCTGTGCAAGAGCGGTCAAATCCTGAATTGCTGTCATCCCAATGCACTGATGACTCTGTCAGAGTATCTTGAAGACTACGCTTCCCCTGAAACAAAGGAGATAGGCTATAGGATGGTGGAAGAGGAATTGAACCGCATTCCGAAGGAGAGGGTACGCCGGATCGCAGAGGATAACATCAGGGCGATTCGTGAATCCAATCGCCGTGATTTCCGCTTTTAGGGAGTACGCCGGATGAGTTTGAACGATATGGTATCCGCTGAGAGGCTGCACATCAGCTTTTTCGGAATGCGCAACGCCGGAAAATCCAGCTTGGTAAATGCTGTTACCGGACAGCAGCTCGCCGTTGTCTCCGAAGTTAAGGGGACAACCACGGATCCGGTAAAAAAAGCCATGGAATTGCTTCCGCTGGGTCCGGTGGTCATCATTGATACACCGGGGCTGGATGACGAGGGGGAGCTTGGACGGCTTCGGGTCCAAAAGGCAATGCAGGTGCTGTCGTCGACCGATATTGCCGTGTTGGTTGTCGATGCTGCCATTGGACTGAGAGAACTCGATCGTTCGCTGGTAGCATGCTTCAGGGAACGAAAGATTCCTTACATCACCGTTTATAACAAAGCAGACCTTGTTTGCGAAAGACAACCGCTTGAAAAGCACGAGATCTATGCCAGTGCCGTAACCGGGGAAAATATCTATGCACTGAAAGAGAAACTCGGAGCCTTTGCAAAACAGCTCCAAAATCCAAAGCATATGGTTGCGGACCTTCTTTCAGAGGGAGATGTAGTGGTACTGGTCACTCCAATCGATGAATCCGCACCAAAGGGAAGGCTGATACTGCCCCAGCAGATGGCGGTACGAGAAGTGCTTGATGCTCACGCAGTAGCGATTACTTGTCAGGATACCGAACTGCCGCGAACCCTTGAAAGCTTGGCTGTCAGACCGAAAATGGTCATTACCGATTCTCAGGCGTTTGAAAGGGTCAGCGCAGATACGCCTGTGGATATTCCGTTGACATCATTCTCTATTCTGATGGCTCGCTATAAAGGGGATCTTCCTACGCTGGCTGCAGGTGCTTCCGCTCTGTCCCACCTCAAGGATGGAGATAAGGTGCTGATCTCCGAGGGCTGTACCCATCATCGCCAATGCAACGACATAGGAACTGTCAAAATGCCTGCATGGATTGAGCGATTCTGCAAGGCCAAGCCGGAGTTTACCTTTACATCCGGCGGCGAATTCCCGGAGGATTTGTCTCCTTACTCACTAATCGTCCACTGCGGAGGCTGCATGCTGACAGAAACTGCGATGAAGCATCGCATTGAAACTGCGATCAGCGCAGGCGTTCCCATTGTCAACTATGGCATTGCCATTGCTCAAATGCATGGTATTTTGAAACGCAGCGTGCAGATGTTCCCGGACATTTTGGCTTTGCTGGACTAAAACTGAATGGAATTCGGCTGATGCTCCCATGTTTGGGCATCGGCCTTTTGAATAACAGGTTTTTCTTTGCAATGCCTTTCTGAATGTGATAGAATCATTCAACCAATCATCTGCTTTCATCAAAGCGAGGTTTGGCCAACACGGCATTTACCGGGAATGCACAGTCAATGACGATTCGGTTGGGGGATGTTTCGGGGACAAGCCGAAAAAGCCTGATCTGTTATCATGAAATTGCATGATGCATGTATTGACAAATGGGGCGGAAGACTGTACGATTGTTATCGTGGAGGAGCAAGCAGTGATCTGCATTGAGAAAATCGGATTAATACTTTGGAGGTAATTATGGTACATCTGGTGTATTGCGACAACGCAGGAAAAAAGGGCGTTAGGGTATTGGACAAAATAATTGCAGGTACAAAGACCATGGTCGTGCGCGGAGCGGCAGGAAGGAAGATTCCGCACAGCAGAGTTTTTGAGGGAGAACGCCTGTATTTTATCGAAAAGGGCAGCGCTTCCATAACGGCAACCGCCATTGTTAAGAGTGTGCAAAACTATGTGAAGCTTTCCGAAGAGGAGATTACAAGAATTCTTTCGGAAAATTCGGGCAAGCTCAACCTGTCGGATAAGCAAATGGTGCGTTGGCATAAAAAATGCCTATGTCTGGTTGAATTCGAAAATGTCGAGGAGATTACCCCCATTGCATTTGAACATCAAAGCAATATGGATGATTGGCTTATTCTACAAAGGATTGAGGATGTTGCTGCCGGGACAGGCACTCAATATGACTCTTATAGAAGTTAAGACTATTAATGCATAAGAAGCTTTGCGGTGGCCCTAAGAAGTCATATTGAAAACGATATGAGTGCTTTGCAGGCGTGATGCTGATGCGTTGTTACGGCCCTGTATTGCACAGAAGGAAGGATAAATGATGAAGAGAACATCCGTTTTTATCTGCTTTTTACTCGCTGCGATCATGCTTTTTTCCGCATGCGGCGAAAATGTCGGTTCGCCGGGGCCGACCGAAGAGCCGAATACTGCTGCGCCTTCTGAGGATAGGTACAGCATGACGCACTATATCCGTTATTGGCCGGAGGATGCGGACTACGATTCGTGCGATTATTGCTGCATTGTCGAACTGCCGGAATTCAGCAAGACCTATTCGGCAGGTTCCAACATGAATAAAGCGGTGCAGAGCTATATTGAGGATTTACAGCAGCGCGTGGAAGATAACTATATGTCCAAGTCCGTAGCCAAACCGCCGTATACGGATGTTTCATGCGAGATAGTTGACGCAGGGAGCTTTACGAATATTATCTTTACCGAGAAACATTGCTTTGAAGCGCAGCCGTATACGCATACCTATGTGCTGCTGCTCGATGAATGCGGTAATGAGATCGGCTTGGGTGATGTGATAAAGAGCTACCATGCGGATACTATGGCTGCCGAGCTGATATTCAACTATCTGACTGAGAATGGCATGGCGCTTGATGGGCTTAGCCTAACCGACTGCATGGCTGCGGCGGATACGAATAACGGTGTAAGCGTAACGGAAAGCACATTCACGGTCTATGTCGATGAGGGAGTGCTTGCTCCGTACGAATACGGGCAGCTAAAGTTATGCTTTGAGCTTTCGAAACTGATGTCGGAGGATCTGAAGGACAGCTTTACTCTTGACGGGTATCTGAAAGCGGAATCGTTCTTCTCATGGTTCGTTACTGCAAATATGGTGCGTGAAAGCAATGTGACCGACGGCGTAATGACCGAATACGCAGCTACCGCTTTTATGGGTTCGTACTATATAAACAGCGGTTATGTTCCTGAAAAGGGGATAATTTCGGTCCCTCGTGCGGAGTTTGAAGGGCTTTATCGAAGCATTCTCAATAAGGATTTTCCCGGGATCGACACAGGAGCATGCAATATCGAACTGAAGGACGACTGCTATTTGATAGATACAAATGCAAAACAATACGAGTTTCATCTTGATATAATTAATGCGATATCGGAGAATGGTACGCTTAGCCTTATTGGCGATGTCATCTACGGCAGCTTCGGATATGCAAATACCGAATATGTCTGCCATGCGACGCTTGTATTGAGACCGAGCGAAGCGAGTCCGTTCGGATATGAATTCGTTGACTTTATTCTGAGCTTCTGAGACGCTTAAGAACAGCATTGGGTGAGGATTATTTGATGTCCTCATCCTTTTTTTGTAAAATTTGCAAACTTTCGGGAAAATTTGGGGAAAACTATGGAATAAAGAAGGCTAATATGGTATGATAACATAGTACCAATATGCATGGGGCATGCCCCGATGCAATAAAACTTCGTGGAGGAACAATGACCAAAAGCGTAAAAAGGTTTACGGCTATACTCATGGCCGCGCTGATGACGCTGACGCTGCTCCCCATCGCCTCTTTGGCACAGCTTATCGAGCTGCCCAAGGTTGTCGATGAAACGGAAACGATCGTAGGATGGGATTTTGAATCCGAAACTGCGGTCGCAAGCACAGCTAACGCAGCAAACACAGGCGCAACTATCACTCGTGAAAGCGCCGTAACATTCAGCTACTCGAGTGGCAATGGCTCATCCAAGGCCCTCAGCAGCACAAGTTGGGCTGATGCTTCGACAACTTCGCCGAAGTATTATGCTGTAACAGTTAATGCCTCGGGCTACACCGATATAAAAGTATCGGCAGCCTTCCGTCCTTCCAATACGGGACCCAAAAACGTACATTTGCAGTACAGCACCGACGGCGTAAGCTTCGAAGAAGTAACCGAGTATTCTGCTTCGGGAGCATCCTGGGGAAGTATCGCTGATACAGCACTTCCGGAGGCCTGCAATGGCGTGGAGACCCTCTATATTCGCTTTGCAGTCCTTGATACCGTCAGTGTAAACGGAACCATCGCAGGGACAGGAACGCTTCGCATAGACGACCTCGTGATCTCAGGCGTTAACAGCAGCGAACCCGAAGAGACAGAAGGACCCACCGACGATCCGACTCCGACCGCCGATTATACGATTGCGGAGGCTCTCGCACTTGAGAACGGCACTGCGGATGTATCCGTTATCGGTACCGTTACCTATATCGACGGCAGGAATGTCTACATCCAGGACGAGACCGCCGGTATTGATGTCTACTTTACCGCAGCACCCACCGTTGTTATCGGTGATATGATCTATGCAAAAGGAAGCAGGGCAACCTATAGGGGACTGCCTGAGATTTCCGGCGTAAACCCCACCGATGAAGCACAGTTTACTATCATTTCTAACAAAAATCTGCTCCCGCTGGAGGAAGTGACGATCGAAGAGCTTCTTGCCAACACTGCGGACTATATGTGCGAGCGCGTGATCATCAAGAACGCAACGATCGGCGCTCTCAATACGAGCGGAAATACCACTCTGACCCAGGGCGAAAGCTCAACCGTTATCTATAAGATACCGGAATGCGATGCAGTCGAAGGCGATACCGTCAATGTGACCGCAGTCGTCAGCTGCTACAATACCGTTCAGCTCAGAGTCACCTCTGCTGATGATGTCGAGACCGTCGTTCTCATTCCCGATCCGATCGATCCTGCGGATTATCCCGACTATACGACCATCGATCAGATCCTTGCCCTTTCGAGCGCATCCGGAACCTATACCGTTGTCGGTCAGGTGACATTTGTATTCGGCAACTATGGCAGCCTCAACAGCATCCTTCTCGGTGACGTTGCGGACAACGAGATCATCGGTCTTCAGATCTATGATTACACCAATATCGCCTCTTACAATGTCGGCGACATCGTTGCAGTGACCGGTACTGTCGGCGAATACGGCGGAGTGCGTCAGATCTCTTCCGTCACCGCTGTTACCGTTCTTGACACAGAGGTACCCCCCATGGCGGCTCAGGAAGTCACCGTTGACGAACTCAAGAGCAATATTGCGGATTACCTCTCCGAATATGTCGTCATCAAGAATGCAACCCTTGGAGCGTACAATTCGAACGGCTCCACCACAATCACCGACGAGACCGGCTCCATGCCCATCTATCGTGCGGCGGCCTATCCCGCAGGCGTATCGGAGGGTGATGTGGTCGATGTCTATGCAGCTGCTTCCAAGTACAATTCGACCGTACAGCTCAGGAACGGCGAAAGCACCGATTATGTACAGGAGACCCTTCCTTATATCACTATTGCCGAAGCCCTCTCTCTTGAAAACGGAGCTTCCGCAACCGTTCGCGGCACGGTGACCTTCATTGACGGCAGGAATATCTATGTTCAGGATGCGACCGGCGGTATCGTTCTTTACCTCACTGCTGCAAGCGAAACCATTGCAGTTGGCGACATGGTACAGGCAACCGGCACTCGTGCGGCATATAAGGGACTGCCTGAGCTCTCCGGCATCGATCCCACAGGCGAAGCTATCACCATAATTTCATCGGGCAATGTTCTGCCTCTTGAGACGGTGACCCTTGCGGAGCTTCTTGCTGCTCCCGACACCTATATGTGTGAGCGCATCAAGCTCGAGGGCGTGACCCTCGGAACTATCAATAATTCCGGAAATACCCCCATTACCCAGGGCGAAAGCAGCATCAATATCTATAAGCTCCCCGAGATCAATTTTGTCGAGGGCGATGTTGTTGATGTTGTTGCAGTCGTTTCCTGCTTTAACAGTGCACAGCTCCGCGTTTTGAATGCTGAAGGCGTGACCGAGCATATCGAATTCATCGATCCTATCACCGAAGTGCCCGAAGGCTGCATGACGATCCCGGAGGTCCTCTTAGTTGCGGACAGTACCGAGGTGACCGTCATTGCACAGCTCGTCTATCGCTTCGGCAACTATGCTTCCATCAATTCCGCTATTCTTGAGGACATTATCGGAGGCGAAGTCGTCGGTCTTCAGATGTATAATTCCCTCGATGATTATCAGATTGGCGATGTGCTGAAGATAACCGCCACCAAGACGACCTATGGCGGAGTCCCTCAGATCCAGAGCGCAACGAGCGTCGAGGTGCTGTATCACGCAGACCCCATCCCGGCTCAGCCCTTCAACGATTTCTCCGAGGTGCTTGCAAACAAGGCAAACCTCCTCAGTGAGTACATCAAGGTCTATAATGTAACTCTTGGTGAGTATAACGATAACGGCACCACCTACATGACCGACGCTAACGGCGCTCAGCTCGGTATCTATCGTGCTTATCCCTATGATGAGTACGCAGTATCCGCCGGCGAGACCGTTACCCTTTGCGCAGCTCTCAGCAAGTATTCTTCCACCGACCAGCTCCGCGGCGGCGAGTATTACGGTGAAAACAAGGCTCCTGTGATCACCCTCCCGAGCTTCCTTGATGCTTCCGTCGGTGTTGACTACGATGTTGCTGTCACCGTGACCGATGATTATGGCATTAAGAGCGTTACAGTTTCCTACACCATCGGCGAAGTCACCGAAACCGTCGAAATGGAGTTCAACACCCTCAGCCTCAAGTATAAGGCGACCATCCCAGGCTCCGCCATTCTTGCCGGCAATGACAGCATGACGCTCGTATTCACCGCAACCGATATCTATAATGTCGAATCAACGGAGACCGCTGTCATCAGCATTATCGATAATCCTCAGATTATCGAGGTTGTTCCTGCTGCCAATAGCGCAACTCATGAGGATAAGACCCCTGAGATCTCCGTTACCTTTACCAATGCAGGCGAGAACCCCAATGTTGTCATCACCGTTGACGGCGTAGAGGGAACCACCACCGTTGAAGGCGAGAAGGCGACATTCAATTACGAAGGCGAGCTTTCCGACGGCAAGTATAACGCAACCGTGGCTATCAACCGTCAGGACAACAACAGCGTGACCTACAGCTGGAGTTTCACCGTCGGCGAACCCACCTATAGCTTCTATTTCGGTCAGCTCCACTCTCATACAGCAGAGTATTCCGATGGAACGGGTACGCTTGAAGATGTTTATAACTATGTTATGAGCCTTCCCGACAGCGAGAATGTGGATTTCATTGCCATAACCGATCACTCCAACTATTTCGATTCCAAGAACGCTCTTGGCGACTTTGAAAATGTTGAGTCCGGCATTATCGCGGATAACGGCCATTCAAAGTGGTATAACTATACGACCACCATTGACAGCTTCAATGAGCGTCAGAACAGCGTTATCTTCATCGGCGGTTATGAAATGACATGGTCCGGTCAGTATGGCCATATGAACACCTATAATTCCGTCGGTGTTGTGTCCCGCCAGAACAGCATCTATACCGTTCAGGGCGGCGCAGGTCTTGTTGCATACTATGACCTCATCAAGAACTATCCCGACACCATTCACGAGTTCAACCATCCCGGAACGACCTTCGGCAATTTCGATAACTTCGGTCATTATGATGCAGGCGCAGACCGCGTCATCACCATGGTTGAAGTCGGCAACGGCGAAGGCGCTGTCGGCGGCTCTGCATACTGGCCCAGCTATGAGCAGTACACCCTCGCTCTTGATATGGGTTGGCATGTAGCCCCCACCAATAACCAGGACAACCACAAGGGCAAGTGGGGCAACTCCAACACCGGCCGTGATGTTATCATCACCGATAATTTCACCGAGGAAGGCATCTATGAGGCCATGCGTAATATGTCCATGTATGCCACCGAGGATAAGAACCTTGAGATCTTCTATTCGCTCAATGATATGATCATGGGCTCCATCATTCCCGATGATGAGGAGAATCCCATCGATGCGGTCAACATTTATGTTTCCGTTAACGATCCCGACGGCGAAGTGATCGGCAAGGTATCCGTTATCGTAAACGGCGGTGTCGTTGCATACGCTGAGACCGTAACAGGCAGCAGCGCAGTGCTCGAGTTCACTCTGCCCAATGACTACTCCTATTACTTCATCCGCATCGATCAGGCTGACGGCGATATCGCTGTTACCGCGCCTGTTTGGGTCGGCGATGTGGCAAAGGTCGGCATCAATGACGTTACCACAGATACCATCATCCCTGTCAAGGATGAGGAGATCACCTTCACCACCACCCTCTATAACTATGAAGCGACCGAATTCGTCATCGAGTCCATCACCTATACTTTGACCGTAGGCCAGAATGAACCGGTTGTTCTCGGCGTTGTTGCTAACCCCGGAACTATCCTCACGAATTCCGATCTCGATCAGAACTTCTCATTCGTTCCCACTGTCCTCGGCAGCCAGACCTTTACCGTAACAGCCGTCGGATATCTCGGCGAAACGAGGATGCAGTTCGTTTACAGCTATGAGTTTGAGGTACTCGATCCTTCCGAGCTAATCGATATCGGCATCGATTACGGCCATGTAAACTTCTATGTCAGCGGCAATTATGCGGGCAGCGATGCGGCCTTCATCGAGCTCTGTGCACAGAATGCGATCCGCGCCAACTATGTTTACAGCGGCGAGCTGACATATGAGAACATCAAGGATTATGCCCTGCTCATTCTCACCGTTCCCTATAACGGATGGGAATCCGTAGGCGAAGCCAATCTCTATACGGAGGCTGAGCTCGCTGCGATCGCAGAGTATGCGGCAAACGGAGGAAATGTTATCGTCTGCTCCAAGTCCGACCGCGGCAACCCCACAAATGTTGCGGAACAGGCTCACACGATCTCCAATCAGATCCTTGCGGCTGTCGGAAGCAGCACCACCATTGCAAACGGTATCGTTGTTGATAATGTCGAAAAGGCAAACGAAGCATACCGTCTGTATCTCATCTCGGAGGATAACTACAACTATACATGGGAAAATGAGCCCGTATGGCTGCTTGAAGACGTCCTTGAGACCACAAATAACAGCTTCTCCTGCTACAACGGCGCACCCGTAATCCCGGGCGAGAACGCTATCCCCGTGATTGTAGGTTACAGCACCACTTGGGGCGCAAACTATACCGCTGATTTCGGCGGCAGCAGCTCCTACGTTCCCGATTACGATAACGATACCGTTGTCGTTCCCATGGGCGAGGTCTGCGTCATGAGCCTTGAGGACCTTGCAGGCGGCGGTTGGATGATAGTCAGCGGCGTTACCTTCTTCTCCACCTTCGAAGTCGCTGTCGAGGTAGAGAACGCTACGACCCTCCAGAACAGCAACTATCAGCTCGTAATGAACATCATCAATATGCTCATTCCCGAGCCCACAATCACCCCGATTGCGGATGTCAATGCTGCTGATGAAGGACTTAAGTTCACGGTTGAAGGCTATGTCACCTCCAATGCTTCCGGTTACGATCAGGATACCGCATTCTTCGACTGCATCTATATCCAGGATGATACCGCAGGCATCAACCTCTTCCCCGTAGCAGGCGATTTCCACATCGGTCAGAAGGTTCGTGTAACGGGCGTAACAGGCTCCTATAACGGCGAAAGGGAACTCGTTGTCACCGATATCGTTGCGCTTGATGAGGAAGAATCCATCGTTGAACCCGCTCTTCTCACTGCGGAGGAAGCGATGAGCATGGCATACACCGGTTCTCTTGTAAAGGTTCAAGGCAAGGTTACCTACATCGGCTTTGCAAGCGACGGCACCCTTGAGACCATTATGGTAGAGGACGCTACCGGAACCGCTCGCGTATTCATCGATGGCTACATAATGAGCAGCTACGAGATCGATGTTCAGCTTGGCGATACTATCTCGGCGATCGGTCTTGCCTCAATAACGGTTGATACCGAAGATCCTGAAGGCGGCTTCATTCCGAGGCTCCGCGTCAGGAACCGCGAGGAGATCGTCCTTGTCGACCGTCCCAGCTCCCATCTTATCGATATCAACGGCGATGGCAGAATCGACTCTGCTGATGTACTGCTTCTGATGCGCTATTGCCTTGGCATTGCAGAAATATCTGAAAATGTCATTGCAGACTGCGACATCAACGGCGACGGTAGTGTTGACCTCGTTGATGCAACGCTCT
>UQNF01000036.1 GCA_900542285.1 uncultured Clostridium sp. | reverse complement strand
ACTCCGGCCACTCGATCCCTGCGCTTGATTTCTCCCAGAAGAACTTGACACGATCGTTAAGCTAATAATACGTTGCGTTGTCGCAAAAGATGTGGTATTATTGAGCTAATCTATATTAGGAGGCTTACTATGGCTGAATCATCAGTTTTTAAGATTGCACTGCTTCAAACGCAGGTTCTTGACAATGTTGACGATAATCTGACATCCTGCGCAGGTATGGTTGAGAATGCCAAGCTTCAGGGCGCTGATATTGCGGTTTTGCCGGAGATGTTCTGTTGTCCGTATAACAACGTTTCATTCGTGAAGAATGCGGAAAAGAAGGGCGATAGGATACACACTGCACTCAGCAAGATGGCAAAGGATAACAATATTATCCTTGTAGGCGGCAGTATGCCCGAGCGTGATGGCGATAAGCTTTTCAATACCTGCTTCGTCTTTGACAACAAGGGCAAGCAGATCGCAAGGCACCGTAAGGCGCATATGTGCGATATAGATATTGAAGGCGGACAGCACTTCCGTGAATCCGCCGTGTTTACGCCCGGCAAGGGAGCAACGGTGTTCGATTCTCCCTTCGGCAAGATCGGTGTATGCATATGCTATGACATTCGTTTCCCGGAAATGTTCCGTGACATGGTCAAGCAGGGAGCGACAGCCGTGATAGCACCCTCCGCATTCAACATGACCACAGGCCCGATGCACTGGATGCTGCTGAATCGTGCCCGTGCTGTCGATAATCAGATCTATATGCTGAGCTGTGCGCCTGCCACCGATATGAACGCAAGCTATGTCTCTTACGCTCACTCCATGGCGGTCAATCCCTGGGGTCAGGTAATGATCGACGCAGGCACCGAACCCGGCGTTTCAATTGTCGAGCTGGATCGCTTTCTGCCAATATCCGTAAGGCTTCAGATCCCCGTCGGAAATAAATAAGCTTTGTGAAGTCCAAGGTTTTATTAAATGAATGCTGTGAAAAAAGAGAAGAAAGAGAAAAAGCGGGCCGCTAACGCAGAACGGCCGCAGTTCAATCCCTTCGACGGCAAATTCAACCCGAAAGAGGATGCCATTACGCTGTTCACCATCGTTGCGGTCTGCTTTGTGCAGTGCCTTGCGATTAGCGCATTCTATACGCCTAACCGGTTCCTTTCAACGGGCATAACCGGCATTGCGGTGTTCTTTGAATACCTCTGGCATTTTCCGAAGTATCTGACCGTCATTCTGCTCAACATTCCCATTCTGATTTTCGGCTTCAGGCAGACAAACCTGAAGTTCATGATTTTCAGCACGATAGCTACCGCCTGCTATGCATTGTTCTTTGAGATACCGTTTGTGGTAAACATTGGTCAGTATGTCCACCTTGGTCAGTATTCGGAGATACTGTCGGCATTGATAGGGCCTGTTGTGCTGGGCTTTTCCGGCGTATTTGTCGTAAAGCGCGGCGCTTCGCTGGGGGGAATGGACGTTTTGAGCGTCATTCTCAGCCGCAAATTCTCGATTCAGATGGGTACCATCAACATGGCGTACAATTTTGTTATTATGGTATTTCTCGGGATCGCCTTCGGCGCTGAAAAGGCTGTCTTCTCCATGGCGGCAGTTTTCATTGCGAATACCGCATTCAACTACGCAATGCGCGGCTTCAACAGGAATATGTCCGTCTTTATCATCAGCAAGGAGTGGGACGAGATCGCGCCCCATGTGCTTAACGAGATGCATAGAGGCGTTACATATCTTCACGGCGAGGGCGCATACACGGGCGAACCGCGCAATGTCGTTTACTGCATCGTCAAGACCACCGAGCTATCCAAGCTGCGCTCCATAGTCAAGCGTTATGACCCTAACGCACTGTTCTCCATCATCGAAACCAAGGAAGTCATCGGACGCGGCTTCGGTCTGATGAATTAGCAAGCGGCTTCCGGCTTAAACTAAACTATTATCGATTCGGCAAAGCACGGTAATGCTTTGTCGAATTTTATTATCCGGGAAATAAACAAAATGTGATGCAAAATAAATTAAAGCGGCATAGCCAAAGCAGTGCCGCTAAATTCATATGAAGAAGTTGTTATTGTTCCTTGGTTTTCTTACGAGCTAAAGCTCGTTTACAGCTTTGACCTCATCGCTTCCGAGTATTTGGATAAAAGCAAGCTCCACAGCTTCATCCACGACAAATACGGTCAAAACATGCTCGTCGTCAAGCTTGGCAAGGAGCAGGTAGATCTCGCCCTGACGCTCCGTATCCGATGGAAAACCGGCTCGCTGCGAAGCGGCGATCGCATCCTCCAGGTCTATGCCCGTCATTATTTCGGCAATGCTTGAAGCCTTTGCATAGCTCTGCTGATATAGCTCATCGGAGGAAATCATGCAGCCATGCTTTTTCAGCTCCGCAGTAACTTCCTCCGCCAATGAGGTTCCTCCCGCAACCAGGCGAAGCGTAATGGCTATCACGAGAATAACCAGTGCAGCTATCAAAAGAGCGTTGCGGGATGAGCTTTCCATGCTCCCTTTTCCATTATTCACATTCGATGCCGTTTTCTTCACTCTCTAACTTAAATACTGAATGTAAAGACATACTTTTGAAGAATAACAACCCCGGCTATCAGCACAGAGGTCACGAGCACAGCCACGAGATCACCCCAGTGGAACTTTAGCACACGCATCCTTGTCCTGCCCTCGCCGCCATGGTAGCAGCGGCTCTCCATCGCCATCGCAAGCTCGCCTGCGTGGCGGAAGGAGTTGACGATAAGCGGTATGAGTACGGGGAGCATGGCCTTTGCACGCTTAATGACGCTTCCGCTTTCAAAGTCGGCGCCCCTTGCAAGCTGCGCCTTTTGAATCTTATCCGCTTCCTCGATAAGCGTGGGAATGAACCTTAGCGCAATGGTCATCATCATTGCAAGCTCATGAACCGGAAACTTGATCCATTTAAGCGGAGTCATGAGCTTCTCAAGTCCGTCCGTGAGCGCGATCGGCGTTGTTGTGAGCGTAAGAAGGCTCGTTCCTACAACGAGGGTCGCAAGCCTCAGTACGATGAAGAAAGCGTTGTAAACTCCGCCCGTATAGATCTTGATTATCCACCATTCCACAAGAAGCGTTCCGGTCTTGTTCAAAAACAGATTGAACAGGAACATCAACGGCAGGATCAGCTTGAGCGGCTTCATCGCCTTTATCAGATAGCCGAGCGGTATATGCGCGATAAGCGTCACAGCTACGATAAACGCCACGATCAGAATGAATGTCCTCATATCCTTTACCAGGAATATGGCGACAATAAATGATATCATCAATATCAGCTTCGTGCGAGGGTCAAGCCTATGCACTGCCGAGTTGCCAGGCAGGTACTGTCCGAGTGTAATATCGTTAAGCATTCTTTACGGCCTCCTCGAACCAGGCAATAAACCTTTCCTCCGTGTAAAGCGCATCGGGAACGTCAATGCCCCTTTTCCGCAGCAATGCGGCAAGCTGCATGGGCTTGGGAACATCCAGCCCTATCTCCGCAAGCTCCTCCGCACGCGAAAATATCTCATCAGGAGTTCCTATTTCTTTGATTCTGCCGTTATTCAGCACGATGATACGTTCTGCAGAACGCGCAATATCGTCCATCGAGTGGCTTACCATTATCACTGCGCAGCCAAGCTCCCTGCGAAGCTTGTCGATGAGCGCCAGCACATCCCTTCGTCCTCCCGGGTCAAGTCCTGCCATCGGCTCATCGAGAACGAGATATTTGGGACGCATTGCAACGATTCCTGCGAGTGCGGCGCGGCGTTTTTGTCCGCCGGACAATTCGAACGGCGATTTTTCCTCCATTTCGGCAGGGTCAAGCCCCACAAGCTCGATCGCCTCTATCGCACGGCGCCTTATCTCATCATCACTCAAGCCCATATTCTTTGGGCCGAAGGAGACATCTGCCAGTACGGTGCTGTCAAACAGCTGATAATCCGGATACTGGAATACCATGCCGATCAGCGCTCTGCCATTTTGGCGCTGCTTCTTATCGTTCATATCGTAACCATCGACCGTCACCGAACCGCTTGTCGGGTGCATCAATCCGTTAAGCTGCTGGATAAGCGTGGATTTGCCGCTCCCAGTGTGCCCGATAAGGCCGATAAATTCGCTGTCGCCAACGGTGAAGCTCACATCGTGCAGCGCGGTATAGGCGCTCGCTGTGTTCTTCATGTATGTATAGCTTAAATTTTCAACAACAATGGGCATAATACTTCTGCCAATTCCTCCGCTGTCATAGCGTCACAGGGCTTTATCAGATCTCGGCTTATGAGTTCATCGCGAATCCCGACAACGACGGGCACATCAAGCCCTATGCTTCTAAGCCTGTCACCCTGTGAAAAGACCTCTACGGGCTTGCCGATGAGTTCTACAAGTCCGTCATTGAGGACTATTATCCTGTCCGCGCCAACGGCTTCCTCCATATACTGAGTTATCATGACGACAGTAATCCCCCGTTTGCTATGGAGATCCATGACTATGTCAATTATCTTCTTCCTTCCAAGGGGGTCGAGCATGGCCGTCGCCTCATCAAGAACCAGCACCTGAGGCTCTATGGCGAGCATACCGGCAATGGCTATGCGCTGCTTCTGTCCTCCCGACAGCATGTGCGGAGCCGAACGCGCATAGCTCAGCATATCCACGGCTTCCAGCGCATCGTGTACGCGCCGATGTATTTCCTCGGTGGGCACACCAAGGTTTTCGGGCCCAAAGCCCACATCCTCCTCGACGACCGTGGTGACTATCTGGTTGTCGGGATTTTGGAATACTATCCCGACCTTCTTTCTTATATCCAGCGTCCTGCCCTCATCCGCCGTGTCCATGCCGTCCACGGTCACGCTCCCCTCGTCCGGAACGATAAGGGCGTTCATGAGCTTCGCCACTGTGGATTTTCCGCTTCCGTTATGACCGACGATGGCAACGAATTCGCCGTCAAAAACATCGAAGCTTATACCCTTCAGCGCCTGAGTTTCGGCGCCGTCATAGGTGTATTTTACATTCTTAACACTAATCATATTGACCTTTTATCGCAGAGCGATCAACCCCAAAATAAGCAACTAATTATATCAGCTTTACCCGAAGGATAGCAAGTATATTTGGACAATCAGGTGAAGATGACGCATATTTCGGTAATGCTGCCCCAATTCTTCTCTTCCCGGCATTGCGCCTACTATTCTTCAAAAGCAAATACATTCGGTATCGCCCCATTGCCAAATGTGTTTACCGCTTTCATATCAGTAGTTTCCTGATTTTCATAGCCTTTTGCCGCATAACATTCAAGCGCGTATCAGGCATGTCATTATATCGGATTACCCGGAAGGATAGCAAGTATATTTATAAAATGCGAAATCAGCGGCGCAGAAATGCATAAAAGCAGGATCCGAGGCTCATCAAACCGTATCTTCCCCGGATCCTGCTTAATTAACAGTAGATCTATTCCTGTTCTATTCTTCTGATTTCGCCAGCCGAAGCGGCGCCGATATTGAATATCGCTTATCGCTCCGTCTGTCGGTCGCAAAAGAATCAGCCCAGCATATCGCGCATGGTGGTTTCATTCACCCTTGCGGCGATCTCATCGGCGTGAGCGACAAGGCGCGCACCTTCCTCGCGGAAGAAGGCAGCCTTCTGCTCGTCCTTAATGCCGCTGAGGTTGATGAGCACATTCATCCATGCGCCGTGAACGCAGGTATGAAGGTTCAGGCCTCCTACGCCAAGGTCGCTTGCGCAGTTGGTATTGTAGTGTCCGAGCAGCTTATCCGCCAGCTCAAGCGAACGAACTGCCAGCTTGAGCGTTTCAAACGGAACCTCAGTGGAGATGAGCGTGCCCCTTGCGATCTCCGCGCGGCGCACCGCCTTCTGTTCATCGGTCTCCTTGGGCATCTTGAATGCTGCGGCAAGGACATTATACGCATCGGTGTCCTTATCCACCTGCGCTGTCAGCGCCTCAAATAAGCCCTTGCCTTCGTCTGCAATCTCGTGGCAGAGGGGCCAATCGGCTTCGTAAGCCTTCTTGATAGAAGTCTGTCCTGCGACCATGGTGACAAGGCCAATGCCCTGTGCACCGCAGAGAGCTGCTGCACTTCCGCCACCGGGAGCGGGAGCATCGGAAGCGAGAATGTCGAGGTAACCGGTTACCTGCATGTCAATGAGTTTCATTTCATATTCCTTTCTTTATTTCACTGGTTAAGCTCAGGCTGTCATCTGCTAAACCTGATACCCTTTTTAATCACCGTCTTGACCTGATTTGAACCCATGCGGTAGCAGAGCATTGAAAGCTCATCCGCATCCCAGATTACAATATCCGCCTGCTTGCCTGTCTCGAGGGAGCCGACCCTGTCGCCCATCCCGATCGCGCATGCGGCATTGAGAGTGACTGCTGTCAGTATCTCCTCGGGATAGAGCCTGTAACGGATATAGCCCATATTCATGGCCAGCTGAAGATTGAGCGAGGGGCATGAGCCGGGGTTGAAGTCCGTCGCAATCGCTACGGGAACTCCTGCATCTATCATAGCTCTTGCACGCGCAAAGGGCTTATCGAGATACAGCGATGTGCAGGGGAGCAGACACGCAACGGTCTTTGAAGCAGCCATGGCCTCTATTCCGCTGTCCCTCGTTGCGAGCAGATGCTCCGCAGAAACAGCGCCTATTTCGCCTGCAAGCTCCGAACCGCCGATTGCCTCAAGCTCGTCGGCATGGATCTTTGACGGCAGTCCAAGCTTTTGCGCCGCAAGCAGCAGCCTTCTTGACTGCTCAACATCGAAGATGGTGGCCTCGAGGAACACATCGCAGAAGTCCGCAAGCTTTTCTTCCGCAACAGTCGGAAGCACCTCGGAGATTAGATAATCGATGTAGCCGTCGGCATCGCCTGCAAATTCGCCCGGAATGGCATGCGCGCCCAGGAAGGTGGACACGACATCGAGAGGAGTGGATTCGTTCAGCCTGCGAATGACGCGAAGCTGCTTTAGCTCAGCCTCCTTGTTGAGCCCATACCCGGACTTTGCCTCAACGGTTGTAACGCCAAAGCCCATCATCTCTTTCAGAAACGCTGCGCTCCTTGAATAAAGCTCATCCTCGCCGGCCTCTCTGGTATGGGTCAGAGTGTTGAGAATGCCGCCGCCTGCGTTCAGTATGTCGAGGTATGATGCGCCGGATATTTTGAGCGGCACCTCATGGTTGCGCCAGCCCCCGAAAACGAGATGCGTATGTGCATCCACGAGTCCCGGAGTGACGAGCCTGCCCTCGGCGTCGATAAGCTCTGTGTATGCCGAGTACTTCGGAAGCTCTCCGTCCGCCGTGATCTCCGCTATCATGCCGTTATCATCGATAAGGATTGCGGCATTATAGAGCGTGGTTATATCCTTTTGCTCGTTTCCGCAGCGTGCAGTGCTGCCGTGCGGAGTTGCAAGGGTTCCGATGTTCTTTATCAAAAGCATGGTTTACGCCATCCTTTCACAGAATTTGGGCCAAATCGGCCTGCCATCACAGCAGATAGTTTTCAATGATCTGCTTATCGGCGTTGAAATCTTCAATCTGCAAATAGTATTCCGCAGAGTCTATAAGAGCGCGCATGGGGGTCAGTCCGATAATCTCGGTACCGATGACATGAACGCCCCAACGAGCGGCCTCAGCCTTGGTGACCTCAACCACCCTGTACAGGGGGGTGCGGCTGAAATCTGTCATATTGATTGACACCTGTGCGATGTTCCTGTCCTCAAGCATAACGCCGAGTGCCTTTACGCAGTCAAAGCCGCCGCTGGATCTGCGGATGATCTTTGCTATCTTGCTGGCGATGGAAACATCGGAGGTTGAAAGATTTATGTTGAATGCGACCAGTGGCATACGGCAGCCAACGGCAGTCACGCCTGCGGTGGGATGGATCTGAGCACCGCCGAAATCGGGTGTCCACTGGGGATCCTTGACCTTTTCTGCCATGCCTTCAAACTGACCCTTGCGGATAGCCGCGAGATTAACACGATGGGGAGCGGAAGCTGAATCCTCATACAGGAAGATGGGTATTCCGGCTTCATTCCAGATGCGTTCTGCAAGCTGCTTGGAGTATTCGATGGTCTCCTCCTTGGTAACATCCTTCATGGGGATGAGGGGGATAACATCGACAGCACCCATACGGGGATGTTCGCCCTGATGATGGTTAAGGTCGATAAGCTCCGCCGCCTTCTTTGCAAGGGCGGTCGCTGCGTTCATAACGCCTTCGGGGCTGCCCATAAAGGTGATAACGCTGCGGTTGTGGCTTGCGTCGCTGCTGTAGTCGAGAAGCGTAACGCCTGCGGTGTTGCGAACTTCGTCAACACATTTTTCGATGACCTCGTGGTTCCTGCCCTCGCTTATGTTGGGCACGCATTCGATAATCTTTGCCATTGTTTTTTTCCTTTCGGTTATATCGGTTAATTATTTATCTTATTTAACTTTTTCCGCAACTACTGATTCGATGAGCGAATCATCTACGGTATAGGGGATGGTGATATGAGCCTTGCCTGCCCACTTCTCGTTGTACTTTATGGAAGTCTCGACCGAGTGCTCGTTCCTTGCCCAGTTGCGCCTTGCAACGCCGCCCATGACATCCCACATCATTGCGGACCTTATTATCTCATCCACGCGCTCGCTTCCGTCAAGAACGAGGCCGAAGCCGCCGTTGATGGACTTGCCTATGCCGACGCCTCCTCCGTTATGAAGGGCGCACAGGCTCATTCCGCGCGCCGCGTTGCCTGCGAAGCACTGCACCGCCATATCCGCCATGACATTACTGCCGTCCTTGATGTTGGCGGTCTCACGGAAGGGAGAGTCCGTACCGCTGACATCGTGATGATCGCGCCCGATCATGACCGGGCCGATCTCGCCGTTTCTGACCATCTCATTGAACTTCAGCGCAATCCTGGTTCTGCCCTCCGCATCCTGATAGAGGATCCTCGCCTGAGTCCCGACGACAAGCTTATTGGCCTTTGCATCGCGGATCCAGATGTAGTTATCCCTGTCCTGAGCGCAGCGAGTCGGATCGATGCAGCTCATTGCGGCGGCATCGGTCTTATCAAGATCCTCGGGCTTGCCTGAGAGGCATACCCAGCGGAACGGTCCGTAGCCGTAATCAAAGAGCACCGGACCCATGATATCCTCGACATAGCTTGGGAAGATGAATCCGTCCTTTTCATCAACGCCGTTCTTGGATATCTCCTTAACGCCGCTGTCATAAACTGCCTTCATGAACGAATTGCCGTAATCGAAGAAGTATGTTCCCCTGTCGTGAAGCGCAACGATAGCGTCAAAATGGCGGCGGAGTGAAGCGTCAACACGCCTGCAGAATTCCTCTCTGTCGCTGTGGAGCATCTCGGTGCGTTCTTCAAAGTTCAGGCCGACGGGGCAATAACCGCCGTTATAGACGTTATGGCAGGAGGTCTGGTCGGAAAGCAGGTCGATATGGATATCGTTCTTGACCGCATACTCCAGAAGATCGACGATATTGCCGTGATAGGCGATGGAAACGGATTCCTTGTTCTCGATATGCTTTTTCACGTCTGCGAAGATCTCGTCAAGGTTATCGGAAATCTTGTTTACCCAGCCCTGCTCATAACGGGTACGAATCCTCGAAAGATCGACTTCGGCAAAGACGCCGACTGCGTTTGCGATGTTCGCCGCCTTGGGCTGCGCGCCGCTCATGCCGCCGAGACCGGAGGAAACGAAGAGCTTTCCGGCAAGATCGCCATGCTCCGGAATTCCAAGCTCCTTGCGGCCTGCGCCGAGGATCGTATTAAATGTGCCGTGGACTATGCCCTGCGGGCCGATATACATCCATCCTCCGGCGGTCATCTGGCCGTAGTTTGCAACGCCCATCTCCTCTGCGATCTCCCAATCATCGAGATTGTCGAACATGCCTACCATGAGTGCATTGGTGATGATAACGCGGGGTGCGGTGGGCTTGCTGGGGAACAGGCCAAGAGGATGACCCGACTCAACGACGAGGGTCTGATCCTCGGTCAGTTCCTCGAGATATTTCTTAATCAGGCGATACTGAAGCCAGTTCTGGCAGGGCTGACCGGTTTCGCCGTAGGTGACCAGTTCATAGGGATACAGTGCGATATCAAAGTCAAGGTTATTATCGATCATGACCTGGAACGCTTTGCCCTCGATGCACTTGCCCTTGTATTCGTCGATGGGCTTGCCGTAGATCCTGCCCTCCGGACGATAACGATAGGCGTAGATCCTGCCCCTGGTTACGAGCTCTTCCATGAACTCCGGCGCAAGGGTCTCATGCAGCTCCTCCGGGACATAGCGCAGGGCATTGCGCAGAGCAAGCTCCGCCTGCGCCTTGGTTAGGCGGAAGCCCCTGTCGGGAGCGCGGCGATAGCCCTCGAGGATCTTCGGGTACTCCGGCAGGACATTGTCAAGCTTTATGGTCATTGCTTTGGAAACAAGTTCGTTGTTCATCTTATTACCTCCGTCAGTATTGTTACCCTTAATCAAGCTCGCCTGTGACAGCCTCTGCCGTACGGACGATTGCTTCGG
Organism: uncultured Clostridium sp.; assembly: GCA_900542285.1. GTDB lineage: Bacteria > Bacillota > Clostridia > Christensenellales > CAG-138 > PeH17. The sequence goes on along the minus strand of UQNF01000036.1, from coordinate 5,567 downwards.
ATTTAATCATATTATCGAATTTATTCATCTGCTCATACATAACAACATCGTCATGGATGGGCGCGACCTCCTCACGAATACGGTCATATACCGCCTTTGTCGCAGGCGCCATCTTATCCTCGCCATGGCGCAGATACAGCCCCTGAGAAGCGGCAAAAAGCTCTATTCCGAGCACCTTCTGCGCATTGTCAAGTATCATTCTTGCCTTGCGCGCCGCAATGGTACCCATGCTCACATGATCCTCCTGATTGGCAGAGGAAGGAATGGAGTCAACGCTGGCAGGATGCGCCCAGACCTTGTTTTCGGAAACCATGCTGGCTGCTGAATACTGCGTAATCATGAAGCCGGAATTGAGTCCGCCGTTTTCGCTGAGGAATGCGGGCAGTCCCTCGCTGAGGGCAGGATTCACAAGGCGTTCTATGCGGCGTTCGGAGATATTTGCATACTCCGCAAGCGCAATGCCAAGGAAATCGAATGCAAGTGCCATTGGCTGGCCGTGGAAGTTGCCGCCGGAGATGGCTTCGTCGTCATCGGGGAAAATGATGGGGTTGTCGGTAACCGCATTTATCTCGCGGGATACCGCATCATACACATATTTTATTGCATCGCGGCTTGCACCGTGAACCTGTGGCGTGCAGCGGAGCGCATATGCGTCCTGTACCTTGCCGGGTACCGTGTCATGAGCAAGATCGCTTCCCTCCAGCAGAGTTCTTAGGTTCTTTGCGGAGCTTATCTGACCCTGATGGCCCCTAAGCTCATGCACCTTGGGATCGTAGGCCTTCTTGATTCCGTTCAGCGCTTCCGCTGTCAGCGCGCAGGCGATATCGGCGGTCTTGGTAAGCTGAACCGCATCGTAAACCGCAAGGCAGCCGATAGCAGTCATGATCTGAGTGCCGTTGATAAGCGCAAGCCCTTCCTTCGCGGCAAGCTCCACGGTGGGAATGCCGGCTTTTTCCATAGCCTCCTTGCCGCTCATCAGCTCACCCTTATATTCGGCCCTGCCCTCGCCTATCATGACGAGCACCATATGTGAAAGGGGTGCAAGGTCTCCGCTTGCGCCGAGCGAACCCTTTTCTGGCACGATGGGGTGAACGCCTGCGTTGAGCATGGCGAGCAGAGTTTCAATGGTGGAAAGACGAATGCCCGAATTACCTCTGCAAAGGGCGTTGCACCTGAGAAGCATGGCTGCCCTCACCGCTTCGGTGGGCAGAGGATCGCCCATGCCGCAGGAATGCGATATGATGAGGTTGCGCTGCAGCTGCGCGGTATCCTCGATGGATATGTACTTGTCGGAAAACTTGCCGAATCCAGTGGTGAGTCCGTAGACCACCGCTTTTTCATCGAGCTTCGTTTCCACATATGCGCGGGCTTTGTTGATCTTTTGCTTTGCATCCTCGCTGATTTGAACCGGTTCGAAATTGCGAGCAACGGCGGCGACCTGCTCAACCGTCAAGCTCATCCCATTGATTGTTACCATAGTTTTTCTCCTTGTTTACGATAGCGGTACAGCCGCAATTATCCGGTTTTAATTATAAAAGAATGGAATAGCATAGTCAAGTGTTTTCGGTGATTATACTAAGCGCGCGATGTTTTTTATGTTAACAATCGGGGGCCGCCTGCCCAACGGCAGAAGACCCCCGATTTTTATGTCGTTTCAATGCCCGGCAGCCCTGCGTTTTGGGCTTCGGGCACGGTGACGGAGTTATTCATTTTCATCCCCGATGTTGTCTGCAGGATTGGCGCCGCCGCCTGAATAGCCGCACTTGGTGCATGTCCCGTTGACAATGGTATGTATCTCCTCCAGGTCTGCACCGCAGGTGGCGCAATGCTTGCTGTGCCCCAGCTTGTCCGGCGTGCATACCCACACACCGCCGTGAAGTTGGGTTTGCGCCTTTCCGCATTTGCTGCATGTCCTCCTGTGCCGGTCGTTATCCAGCTTTACCCAGCTTCCGTAGGTGTGGGCTTCGGTCTGGGTGTACCCGCAGCCGGCGGTCTTACAGGTGCGCTTATGTGTCGTACCGTTATCCTCCCATTCATTATAGACATGTCCCGAATACTCCACATAGCCGCATTTGCTGCATGTCCTCTTGTGGCGTCCGTCTCCGCAGTCGCTCCAGCCCGTCATGCTGTGCGCCTCGGTCTTTGAATAGTTGCAGCCCTGCTTTGTGCAGGTGACGGTATGTCCGCTTGCGCCGTTGCTGGTATAGCTCTTTATATGCGCCTCGGTCCGCTGATGGCCACACTCCATGCATGTGCATACATGGGTTCCGTTGCCCTTATCCTTCCACGGGCCGTAAGTATGACGCGTTGTTCGAGTATGACCACACTTAGCGCATGTTTCTGTGTGCGTAATATCATCATCCGCAATCAAATCCGCATATTTATGTGGCTCCTTATGGGAGTAATCACATCCGCTGAATAAACAGTCATCATAATGATTCTCGACATCATCAGGGCGCTCATACCAATTTCCTCCAAATCTATGCCGCCAGGCTATATCATCTACCGACTTCAAGCTGCCGTTAGTCTCGATCCAGTCAACATCGAGGTCAAGATCTCCGTCGATTCTGAACGAGCGCATCCCTGCCGGATGCACCAACTATCACATCTTGAATAATCGGCATCTCTGGGTCTACCAGCCAGAAAAGCATAATCCACCTTATAGCCACTGCTTTCCGGGGCAGTCATCAGCCGCTGACAGACTTTTCCTGACGAATATACGCCAACCTTATAGCCCTTCGGGTTGAGCTCCGGATTTCGGAATCGCCTGACAACAGCTCTGAAATACGGATATACAACCTCCTCCAAATCGGTACCGGTACCACCTTCATATGCGAAGAAAATCGGGGTCCCCGGGTGCTGTCCGAACGAGGTGGCAGCTTCAATGGCCTGCGCTGCATGGCTGTCACCCTTTTCTGCAAAACCATTTCCGCTTCCTTCCTGCTCCCATATTGACAGTATTCTCTTTATATCCCGGGAGAGGTGATATACCTCATCTCGCGTAAGCTCTTTATTCGCATTTGAGTTCTCCGCGTTTTTGAGATATCTGCCTATGAAGTATATTCCCTTGACTTCATACTCATGAACAACATCGGTTTCAGCGCATGTAAATATCTGATTCACACTGCTGTCCAGAGTCTCTCTGTACTTATGGTACCAAAGGGGCTGTGCTGTATCGCATCCGTAAACAATTATTCTCTCAGTCGTCTTTGTCATATTGCTTCTCCTTTATTTGTTTATTAATACTATTTCTTTACTTTTATAATTCTTATTACTCTCATCTTCCCGAATAAAGCGCTCGTTTATTAGTACCGTTTTAATAAAGTGTACATCCTTTTCAAGCTTCCGATAGTAATTCCTAAGCTCCTCATCATACTCCCAGGTTAACCCTCCGTCGTGTGTCACATAAAAGAAAGGGTCTATTCCTTCATCTCCCTCGAAATACGGTGAATATATAAATTTGTCTCTTGCTCTGTCGGAATATGTCTCCCAATGCTCACCTCCGTCAGTTGTCCAAAGCGCCACGGGCACATAATCCATCCGAAAACCTCCTGTATAGTTTACAACATACAGTTCTATCATAACTATCCATACATCGGGAGATGGAGTGCCCACGCCACTAACAAGAACGTTGTACCGCATATCCAGGCTTTTGAATTGTCTTACCTCCTCCTTATATTCATCTATATAATACATTGTATTATGCTCCGGCTCGGGGCGGAGTTCGCGCCATGTCTTCCAGCCATCATCCGTCACAAAAATACATATCTCATCAAGCATATCTACATCCTCATCCCAGGCTTGATATTTATGCTTATGCTCATCAGTAAAGACAACCCAGTTCTCCATGCCGTAACAGCCGTATTGATATGCGTGTTTCACCGAATACCTCCACCACCCACAATCGCACATAAACCTGTCTGTAATACACTGATACAGCTCTGCCGGATACTGCCATAGCTTTTTCCCATTGTAACTGTCACATGCCCACAGCTCCCCGTTGTCATATAAGACACGCATCAGAGGATAGTTCTCATTATAATAACTATTGTCCCAATCATAAAAAAAGTAAATATCCCGTATTCCTCCCACTTGCCTGTGAAGCCTGTCTCTGAGGGTGTTGTAATACAGCTCGTACAGCGAAATCGAAGAAGCCGGATTTGGGAGCCAGAGCTCCGGCTCGGGCTCCAGATAAACATACGGCGTCGGGGCTTCGTCTTTAATGCCCTGAAATACTTCACTGTCGGGCGAAGCCGTAATCTCTGGCTCGGCTGTCGGTGCTTCCGTTGCGGCATTCTGCATGGCGTCCCTATCCGGCGAAGCGGAAGCTGCGCCTCCTCCGCCGCATCCGTACAGCGGCGGCGCGCCGAACAGTCCGAGCATCATCAGCCCTGCAAGCAGCAGCAACAATGTCCTCGTCATTATGCGGTCTTTTGTATGTGTTGTTGAATTGTTCATTTTTACTTCTCCCTTCTTTTTTCTTTTTCTTATCCGTTGTCCATTCAACGTTTTCTCTGTTATTAATTACAGTTGGTTTCTTGTTGTCGCTTTTCTTCAGCTGCAAGTTACTGTTTAATTGCGTTCTCTCGCGTACCATCCGTGCGTGTAAAGCGATCGATAAAGCGTACCGCTCTCATCAAAGTTGCCCTTTTCCATAGCTGTTGATAATAGCTCCACAGCTCTTCATCAAACGCCCAAGTTCTGCCGCCGTCATTTGTTGCATAATACGGTGGAGCTATACCTTCTTCTCCTTCAAAATACGGAGAGTGCATGTTTATATCAATGAAGAGTCCATCCGCATAATACGAAGCCCATAAAGTGATTTCATCATCGATGCATCTCCAGTGCTCTCCTCCATCGGTGGTTAGTAATGTCACGAATGTTAAATCCCCACCCAGTGGCCTACATTGAAACATATAGATCACCATTGTCACAACGCAGACATCTGGTGATGCTACTCCAACACCCCTAAACTCCGAATAAGCCCACATATCGGGAAAGGATTCTGATATATCCTCGCCAAAGTATTCATCTGCATAATAATCGAGGTCATGATCCGGTTTGAACCTTATCTCATGCCAGGTCTCCCAGTCATCAACCGTAACCATTATGCATATTCTGGCTGATTCGAAAGAAAAGCGCTCACTACTCACAAATGCGACCCAATTCTCTCGTCCATAGCAATAACTTATTATTCTATTCTCGTCATCACATTCGAGTCTATCATAAGCATACTGATATAGCTCTTCCGGATACTGCCGCAGCTTTTCCCCAGTATAGAAATCGTATGTCCATAGCTCCCCATTCTCATACTTGACACGCATCTCAGGGTCAGATTCCATATCATGGAAAGAACGCAGACCGCTTGACCTACGATGGAGCCTGTCCCTCAAAATATCATAATAAAGTTCATAGTATGAATATGCCGGTTTCGGTGTCGGAGTCGGTTCCGGATTCCACGGTGTTGGCGATGGCTCGTCCGTGTATTCCGGGGTGGGCGTTTCCGGAGTCGGCGTTGGCTCTGCGGCTATCTCAGCCGTTGGCTGCTCTGCATCATCGCTTCCGGG
>UQNF01000035.1 GCA_900542285.1 uncultured Clostridium sp. | reverse complement strand
ATGCTGTGATGGCTCATAAGGGCGTCCGGCATCTCAATAATCGTTATAATACGGGGGACAGATGGAAAACCAACCGAGCGAAAACAACAGGGCATCATACTTTGAATCGTTTCGAGAGCTGCTTAGACGGCGAAAGGACGGAACGATCAGAGAGATAATCGATGACTGGAAATGGATATTCGGCTACAGCTCACGCTATAAGGGAGCGATAGCCTTCTATGTCATACTCGGCATCATCAGCGCGACGCTCGGCCTTGCCGGAAGCATTGCCGGCAAATACCTTATTGACATCATAACGGGCTATAAGCTTGAAAAGCTGGCACTTCTCATCTGCATCACCGTCGGAAGCATGCTGCTGAGCCTCCTGTTTGACAGCGTCATTTCACGGATATCCGCAAAGATTAGCATAGACATCAATAACGACATACAGGCGGATATCTTTGATAAGATAGTCGATGCGGACTGGCTGAGCATCAACGCCTACTCCAACGGCGACATACTCAATCGATTCAACAGCGATATAGGTACGGTCGCTTCCAACGCCATAAACTGGCTGCCGACGATACTGATAGCCGTATATAGGTTCGCTGCAACCTTTCTCGTGATACTGCATTACGATGCGGTCATGGCGCTGATTGCGCTTGCGAGCGCACCGATACTCATAATAAGCTCGGGCTTCCTGATGAAAAGGCAGCGTATGCACGGCAAGCGCGTCAGGCAGATGAGCAGCAGCCTTATGACATTCGAGGCTGAAACCTTTTATAACTTTGATACCATCAAATCCTTCGGGATCTCCGGCTTTTACAGCAGGAAGATGCGTGAATGGCAGAAAAAGTACAGGGATGTAACACTGGATTACAACCTGTTTTCAATAAAGACCAATGTGTTTATTTCCATACTGTCGATACTGGTGGAGATAGCAGCGTTCGGCTATTGTCTGTTCCTGCTGTGGACGCATGCGATAACCTTCGGAACGATGACCCTGTTTCTGCAGCAGGGCGGCAACCTTACAAGCGCATTCAAGAGCCTTGTAGGCATAGTTCCGAATTTTCTTAACAGCTCCGTCTCTGCGCACCGCATTCGTGAACTTGTGGAGCTTCCGAGGGAAATGCATATTCCGGAAAGCAGCGATATGGACGAATTTGCGGACGAGGGCTTCACCGTCAGCTTGAGGGGCGTGGACTTTTCCTACACCGAGGGTGAGAAGGTGCTGAGATCATCCGAACTGGTTGCCGCTCCGGGAGAGATAGTTGCTCTTGTCGGAGCCTCCGGCGAGGGCAAAACCACGCTGATTCGCCTGATATTGGGGCTTGTGCGGCCGGAAAGCGGAGCGGTCACGCTGCGTGCGGCAAACGGCAGGGAGGTCGTGATGAACGCAGAGACGAGGCATTTCTTCGCCTATGTACCGCAGGGCAATACCGTGATCGCCGGAACGATTGCGGAGAATCTGCGCATGGTCAGGGAAAACGCTTCGGATGATGAGCTTATCGAGGCGCTGAGGCTTGCCTGTGCCTGGGAGTTCGTGGAGAAGCTTCCGGGCAATATCAACGCCAATATCGGCGAGAGGGGAAAGGGACTTTCCGAAGGACAGGCGCAGCGCATAGCGATAGCGAGGGCAATACTGCGCGATGCTCCGGTACTGCTTCTGGATGAAGCGACTTCGGCACTGGATGTTGCGACTGAGCGCAGGGTGCTTAGAAACATCATAACCGCCCGTCCGAACAAGACCTGTATTGTCACCACGCACCGCCCGAGCGTACTAAGCATGTGCCGGCGCGTGTACCGTGTAATGGATACCCGTGTTACCGAGCTGAGCGAGGAAGAGTCGGCACGAATGGCAATGGATTTTTAACGAAACACGAATAAATATGAGCAGTGAAGAAAACAATCCGATAACGGGAACGCCAAGAGGAAGAAGGGATAAATACACCTGGACGCATCAGCTTTTCAGGCTGCTTTGGCTTGCGCTGATACCCCTTGGGCTGCTGCTTCCAAAGCTTTGCAGCGGACATGCGGCGGATATAGAGCTTACTTACAGCCGAAAGATATACCCTGCGATAGCAAAGGTGCTGAGTGCGATTAGCTCCGCCTTCAGCTTCTCACTCGCAGAGGTGCTGCTGATTTCTGCCGCAGTGATAATAGCTGCGATACTGGCGTTCAGGATTTTTGCGGTCATCTTCGGCAAGCTGCACAAGCGTCACCGCAACAGGATAAAGCTGGTCAGCTTCCTGATTTCGGTGGGCATTTTTGCCGGAGTCATGATAAACCTTTTCTATGGCCTCTGGGGATTGAACCACTTCCGCCTGCCTGCGGAATACACCTTCGGCCTTTCGGTCAGGGAATATTCGACAGCGGAGCTAAGCGAAGCCTATGAATACCTGATAGGCGAGGCGGCAGCCCTCCGGGAGCAGGTCAGCGAGGACGAGAACGGAGTGTTCACGGTATCGCATGATGAAGTCTGTCATTCCGTTGTCAAGGCGTACGAGGCCTTGGGCGAACGCAACTCCGCATTCGCCAATACCGTGTATCCGGCAAAATCCCTCATGCTCTCCTCGGCGATGTCAAGCGCAGGCATTGCAGGCATATACATACCGTACACTGCCGAAGCGAATGTGAATACCGATCAGCCGGATCTGTACATACCGGCAAGCACCGCACATGAGACTGCCCACTATTTCGGCTTTGCGCGTGAGGATGAAGCGAACTTCATCGCCTATTATGTTTCGCTGTTCAGCGAAGACCCGGCGCTGCGCTATTCCGCAGTCATGAACGCACTGGTATGCTGCGGCAACGCGCTCTGCGGGCAGGACAGGGAGCTTTATATTGCGCTGCGTGAACGCTATACCGACGGCATGAACCGTGATTTGACCGAGTACAGGAACTATCTTGCCAACAGCTCCGGCGGCAAGCTTGAAGAGATAAGCGACAAGCTCAACGATACCTATCTGAAGCATAACGGTCAGACGGAGGGCGTGGACAGCTATTATCAAATGACACGGCTGCTGCTGGCATATTTTGAAGCCCGGCAGATAATCACAGGGGGCTGAGCTTCCCGGGGAAAGTCAAGACCGGGATTGATGACAATAACTTAAACGGAACGGACGGCACAGCGATCGCTGTGCCGTCCGACTTTATAGCTTTATAAAAGGAAATTCAATTATCTGTTGGCCCTTGCCTTATGCATTGCGATGATGCGCTGCATTTCGTTGTAGACAATCATGTAGCCCTCGTCAACGCCCATGCCGGGCTTTGCGAGGATCTGATCGGGACGGGTCGCCATTGCGCACTGTACGCATACCTGCGCACTGCGGTCGGTCTCGTTGCAGGTGCCGCCCTGGTAAGCGCCGATGCCCTTTTCCTTGCAGTAGAGGACTGCTTCAACGATGTTGTTGATGCCGCCGAGGTCGGGGGTCTTGATCTGAACCATGTGGCCTGCCCTGTTGTCGGCAAAGTACTTGATGTCCTCAAGGGTGTTGCACCATTCATCGGCGACTATCTCAACGTTGATTCCGCGGTCGTCAAGGAGCTTGGTGATGGTCTTGAGAGCTATCATCTGCTTTTCACGGTCTTCAACATCCATGGGGCCTTCAATGCGGAGGTGGAAGGGCTTTGCCGCCTGCTCGAGCCTTGCCATGTAGTCCGCCATAGCCTCGTAGTTGTCGTTGCCGAATGCCGCGCCGATGGTGCCGTATACATCGATATGGAAGACGGGGTTATAGTCCTCGCTTGTGCGTAGGGCAAGCACCCTGTCGCGGAGCCAGCAGACGTACTGCTCCAGCAGTTCACCGTGTTCGCCGAGCTTGGTCTTTACGTTGTTGATGAGGGCGTGGGGAAGCACCTGAGCGCCCTTGATTATCATCTTATCGGCATTGGTATAGCGGTCGTCACCGGACTGGGTGAAGATGGGAAGGGGCTCATCGGTGATGGTGCAGCCGTATTCATCAGCAACGACTTCGCACATCATGCGGCGTGTAGCCTTGGCGACTGCGTCGAGGATAGCCTGGGTTACGCCGTAGCGGATAGCGGTGTGAAGACGCTTGCCGTCAACGGTGATGGCCTCTACCATTTCGGAAAGGTCCTTGAAGCTGTTGGCTTCACGGCCGACGAGCATGGGTTTGATGTGCGCTTCGATAACGGGGATGAAATCCTTTGCGAGAAACAGGGGATCGCGTCCGCCTGCACCGCTGTACTGAACGGCAGCGCAGTCGCCGTATGCGACCTGACCATCCTCGAGTACGAGCTGGACGGAGATGGATTCGCCTGCCTGACGAATGGAGGTAAAGCCCTCGGTAACGGTCTCACCGACATAGGTGAAACCATCGGATTTTGCGCCGGACTTTATCGCGCGCTGGTCATCAAAGTAGAAGCCGGTGCGGCCGGGTGAGCAGATAAGATCAACGATTTTCATATTATTGCCTTTCTATAATCAAATAGAATTATTTTGCGGTATTATTATCAAAGGTATTGCGAAGCAGCTATACATTTCGGGATGATCAATAGTTCAGGCCGTGGATGCCCTGGGGGCGTCCGACAAGCCTGCCCTTGCTGATGGCGTAAACATCGTCAGTGACCATCTGGAACGAGGCGCTGCGCTTTTCGGCACGGGCGCGCTCATTGATCATCTCGGTGTTGAAATCCTTCATCTCCTGTGTGAAGGGGAGGTTGCCGACGTTGAGAATGCGGATAGCGCCGTTGTTGTCGCGGGCGGGCAGCATCTTGCCGGCGTTGAAGCGTGAGGGAGCGAAGGGAATGTCGATAACGCCTGCTTTAACGGCGCGAACGGCGCCCACAGCGATGTCGCCGTCGCCAAGCTCAAAACACTTGTCAACGATTGCGCGGGTCTCACGGCGTATGACCTCCTTCTCCTGCTCAAGGTCGCCTGCGGCGCATACCTGGTCGGAGAGCATATTGATGACCTGCTTGGTACATCTGAGTCCCTGAGCGTTAGCCTCCATGGTGGGTACGCCGACTGCCTCATGCGGAGTCTTGACGATGACCTTGGTGGCCTTGGAAAGCGCAGCGGTCGCACTGCCCCAGCTTATGACGCCGAAGGCCTTGGCCTCGTCCTCGGGGAAGCCGCCCATCCACTGATGGAAAACGGTGGTTATGATGACGTCGTCATAGCCGTACCTGTGCATATACTCGTTGGTAAGCTCCTCGAGCGTACGGATAGCGGCAACATCCTGGATGAGATTGCCGCACTGGCCGTAGCCGACGGTGATATTGCGAACGCCCTGCTCCGCAGCGAGAAGCGCTTCGATAATGGCGACAGAATGGGAGATGCAGGGGGGAACAAGGGTTCCGGTGAGAGGGCCGTAGGGTTCGCGGTTGATGGAAACGCCTGCTTCCTCGTAAAGACCGGTGAGCCTGTCAACATACTGCCAGTCACGGATGGTCTTTTCCATCGGTACGTTCTTGGCGTAGGGGAGATTGTAGGAAATGCCGCCTCCCTCGTAGCTGGTGAAGCCGCCGGCATAGCAGATCTCGGTGAGAAGCCTTGCGTCGGGGGTGCCGTGGCGAACCTGCACGGGGGTGTCAAGAGCGTTGATGATCTGACGGCAGCCGGCAACGCCGTGGTTGACTGCCGGGAAGCCGTTCAGCATGGAGCGGCGCTCCTTCATGGATTCACGGATGCCCACCTCCGCTTCCTGGTAGCGGTTCTGTCTGGTATAGCTGTCGATGGTCGTGGGGAGAAGATCGGCAGCGCCCTTGTTCTGAAGATAGGTGAGAAGCTCAATATGGTCGTGTATCAGCGCCACGCCTGCACGGGGCTGAACAAGGGTGATGCCCCTGTTCTTGGCGTCGATGAGCTTTCTTGAAAAGATCTTGTGCTCGGGCATGGCTTTGTGGAATGCAACAGCTTCGTCAAAATCCACATCCCTGCCGGTGGGCCATTGCTGAAGGACTTCAGCACGTATACTTGCGAATTCGTCGTCGGCAATACGCTTATTCTGCAATGTCATTTTATTGTAGCTCCTTTTTCATAATGGTCAGCGCTGTTTCCGGATAATGCTCGCCGAGCAGCCCCATGGCAGCAATGATGTATTTTCTATCCACAAGCACGGATGCTTTCTTCGGCTTGAGGGATGAAGGTTCTTTTTCGTCGTAGAGCGCATAGGAGGCGATATGCTCGGTGTGTTCGGTATGGATGAGCGAGCCTCCGGTTATGACTATGCGTTCGATGTTGGTAAGGTTTTTGCCCGTCTGAACATAGGTCGTACCCAACATGCTGTACGTTTCCTCTATGCTGCCTGCGTGCCGGGTGACCGCAGTCTTGACGGCCATGGATGCCAGCGCCTCATCGAGCGCCAGCGTTTCGGGACTGTCGGGAAGAAGGTCGGTATGGGACGCGAATCTTTCGACAAGCTCCGCCGCGCGCGCCTCGCTCAGCCCTGCAAGGGAGGCGATCTTTCCGATACCGCCCGCACTTTCGACTATACCGTGGATGCTGTACCGCATTCCGATATCGCCCTCGACAGTACGCTTGAGATACGGCTCGGGCAAGCCCTTGAGCAGCGTCCTCGGGTCGTCGGGCATTCCGTCCGAAACGGAGTAGATGTCGGTGGTCGCACCGCCGACGTCGATTGCGATGAGTTCGCCAATGCCGCTCTGTTTGTCAGTGCCCTCGCTCAGCAGCTTTACGGCAGCCATGACGGCGGAGGGCGTCGGCATCATTATGCCGGAGATAAGCTCGCTCGCCCGTGTGAGCCCCTTGGCCCTGACGATGTTTTTGAGAAATACATCGCGAATGACCTGCTGCACCGGATCGATGTTGAGCGTTCCGAACTTCGGCATGACGTTTTCGCAGACATAGACCTCGCGGCCCTCGAGTATGCGCGCGCACTGACGGGAAGCGTTGCGGTTGCCTGCAATGATAATGGGGAATTCTCCGCCGACATCGCGCAACACCTCCGCATTATGAAGTATGCATGCGGAGTTTCCGCCGTCCGTACCGCCGACCAACAGAAAGATATCGGGGGATATGGCCCTTATCTCGTCCGCATCGTCCTCGTTGAGCTCGTAGGAGTAGGTCTTTAGCACCTTTGCCCCTGCGCCCAGGCTCGCGGTCTTTGCCGCCTCGGAGGTCAGCTCCGGGACGAGTCCGCTGGCAAGCATCCTGAGTCCGCCTGCGGCGCTTGACGCGGCATAGCGTTCGGCAAATTTAATTTCGCCCGTTATCTTGGCAAGCTCTCTGACGGCGTTTTCAAGTCCGTTGTTGATATCGGTTTGAACGGTGGTGTATGAGGAAGCGGTGCCAAGCAGCTCGGCATTGTCGGTATCGACAGCCGTGACCTTGGTGTAGGTGCTTCCGAAATCTATCAACAATACGGGATTCATAATCTATTCCCAGCTGATTCCTTTATCAGTCCTCTATATGGAGGTCCTTTCTGAGACATTCGATATCCACCATCGGATCGGTTCCCGGTGGGAAGGAACGGTCAAAGCCCATCGCCTTGAAACGCTTTTCAACCTCCTCAAAGGGCTGCTTGCCGATGACGATATTGCCGCCGACATAGAGGAGTATTCCCTCAAGCCCCGCTTCGTTGCACTTTTCACGCATACCGCGGCAGTCCAGCTCGCCCTGTCCGTAGAGCGAGGAAACGAGGATGGCGTCGGCATTGGTCTCGATGGCAGCGTTGATGAACTCCTCCTGCGAAACCATTACGCCCAGGTTGACGACATTGAAACCCGCTTCGGTGAATGCGTGATAAAGTATCTGATTGCCAACGGCATGAACGTCAGCTCCGATCACGCCGATGACCAAGGTCTTCTTCTCCATCAATTACCTCCGTAAAACATAACAAAAGTACTATTAATATCCGCACAACAAGGCACGCGCAGAACACGTGCCAATATCGTGTAAATCATACTGATTTCCATGTAAAATGTCAATTAAAATAAGCTGAAAATGCAAATATATTTGCAGATGCCGCAAGCCTATATGAAATTAAACCCGATAAGCCGCAGATATGTCGGGCTTATCGGGGAACAGTGGTTAAAAACATCAATGGGCGAACTGGCTGTCGTAGAGCTCGCGATAGAAGCCGTTCCGGTCGAGAAGCTCCCTGTGCGAGCCCTGCTCGACGATCCTGCCGTCACGCATGACGAGTATCACATCGGCCTCCCGAATGGTGGAGAGCCTGTGGGCGACGATAAAGGTCGTTCTGCCCTTCATGAGCCTGCGGAACGCATCCTGAACCTGAATTTCGGTTCGGGTGTCGATGGAAGAGGTAGCCTCATCGAGTATGAGCATCGGCGGATGCGAGAGCATGACGCGCGCAATGCAGAGAAGCTGCTTCTGCCCCTGCGAAAGATTTCCGCCGGATTCGCCTATCACGGTATCATAGCCGTCCGGAAGCCTTTTGATAAAATCGTGGGCGTGGGATGCCGTGGCGGCGGCGATTATCTCATCTTCGCCTGCATCGGGCCTGCCCATTGCGATGTTTTCGAGGATGGTGCCCTCCTTCAGCCAGGTTTCCTGCAAAACCATGCCGAATTGTCCGCGCAGCTCACCCCTTGGCATGGACTTGGTGTCTGTTCCGTCCACCAGTATCCTGCCGCTGACGGGGTCATAAAAGCGCATGAGCAGATTTATGAGCGTTGTCTTTCCGCAGCCGGTCGGGCCGACGATAGCGACGAGCTGCCCGGGCTTTATCCTGAGGCTGAAATTCCTTATCAGAGGCTTATCCGGGGAATATGAGAAGGTGAGATCGTCAAATTCGACAGTCCCCTTGGGGGCGGAGGGCTCGGGCAGCTCCGTTGGGTCGGGGCTTTGCTCGGGTGCTTCGATCAGCTCAAACAGCCTTCCGGCGCAGGCGAGCGCATTCTGAAGCTCTGCGATAACGTCCGTTATCTCGTTGAACGGCTTGGTGTACTGGTTGGCATAGGCGAGCAGCGAAGCAAGTCCGCCGACACTGATGCCGCCGCTTATGGCGGTGATCGCACCGAGAGTTCCGATACCTGCATAAGCAAGGGCGTTGACAAAGCGCGTGCTGGGGTTGGTCAGTGAGGAATAGAACAGCGCGCGGAGCGAACAAACCTTAAGCCGTCCGTTTATTTCGTCAAAATGCTGCTGCGCCCTGTCCTCATACCCGAACGCCTGCACGACCTTTTGACCGCTGATAAGCTCGTCTATGAGCGCAGTCTGTTCGCCCCGAGTCTCGGTCTGCACATTAAACATAGCGTAGGTGTGCTTGGTGATAAGATTGGCGCAGAGCAGCGACAGCGGCGTAACAACCACGACGACAAGCGCGACAGGCAGATTAACGCTCAGCATGAACGCAAGCGCGCCGAGGATGGTCATGACCCCTGTAAAGAAGTTCGTGAAGCCAAGCAGCAACCCATTAGCAAGCTGTTCGACGTCGGTGATGATCCTGCTCACTATATCGCCCGTGGGGTGGGAGTCAAGATAGGAGAGCGGAAGCCGCTGAATATGGTCAAACGCCTCGTCACGGATGTCGTGAACGATGCCGTAGGTCATGCGGTTGCTGCAAAGGCTCAAAAGCCACTGCGCAAGCGCAGCGATGCCGACGCTTACGGCTATCTTTATAAAAATCAAAAGGATACGGTCAAAGTCCACATCGCCTGCGCCGACGATGCAGTCTATCGCCTGCCCGATGAACAGGGGAGCGAGCAGCGTGCCAATGACCGTGAGCACGGCCAAAACAACGGAAAGGATGAAAACGGGGAGATAGCTCCTGCTCTTTTTCAAAAGCTTTCCGAGGATAAGCTTTCTTGACGCCGCCTTCATGCCGCACCTCCTTCGTCTCTGAACTGCGAATAGTAGATCTCCTTGTAAACTTCGCAGGATTCGAGCAGCGAATCATGCGTACCCATGCCCGCAATGCGGCCGTCCTCCATTACGATTATCCTGTCTGCATAGCGGATGGACGCCGCCCTCTGGGACACGATAAAGGTGGTCGGAGGGTTCTCCATGCTGCGGATGGACATTCGGAGCCTTGCATCCGTCGCATAATCGAGAGCCGATGCGCTGTCATCAAGAATGAGTATTTCCGGCTGCCTGACAAGTGCGCGGGCTATCGTAAGCCTCTGCTTTTGTCCGCCTGAGAAATTACGGCCGCCCTGCTCAACGTGCTCATCCAGCCCTTTGGGCTTGCTTTCGATTATCTCAAGCGCCTGAGCCGTGCGCAGTGCCGAGATCAGCAGTTCATCGTCCGCATTTTCATTGCCCATCAGCAGATTGCTTCGTATAGTTCCCTCAAACAGCATGGCCTTCTGCGGCACTATGCCGATGCGCTCCGACAGTGCGTGCGGTTCAAAATCCGCAACGTTGACGCCGTCCACCCTGACGACGCCCTCGGTCGCCGGGTAAAAGCCGGGGATAAGGTTGACGATGGAGGATTTGCCCGATCCGGTGCTGCCGATAATGCCGATAGTCTCGCCGGGGGCAGCGGAAAAGCTGATGCCCTCTATGGCAGGCTCGCGCCCGTCGGGGAAGGTGAAGGATACTCCGGAAAATTCAACGCTGCCGCGCGGAGCGTTTTCATCGGGGAGCGCACTGCCGCAGAGCCTTGTGGAGCTGTAATCCATGAGCTTTGAACAGCGTTTGGCGCATGCGGCGGACTTGGTCATGGTGATGATAAGGTTTGCCATTTTGACAAGCTCTATCAATATCTGGCTCATGAGATTATACAGTGCCGTAACCTCGCCCTGGGTGAGCGAACCTATGTTGACCTGTATCGCACCCGTCCAGATGAGAAGGATTATTGCGGCGTTTACTATCATCAGCGTGAGCGGATTGAGCACCGCGGAAACCCTGCCGACCTTGAGCTGGAGCGAGGTCAGCAAGGCGTTTCTTTTCTCAAACTCCGCTTCCTCCTCGTCCTCGCAGGTGAATGCGCGCAGCACTCTCACGCCGTTTAGATTCTCCCTGACCTTTCCCGTCAGCGAATCGAGGGAACGCTGCGCCCTTGTGTGCATGGGAATGGAGGTCAGTATGACCGCAAACACCACGATGCAGAGCAGCACGATGACGAGGGCGAAGATGAGCGCCGATTTCGTATCTATGACGAACGCCGCAGCCATTGCCCCGAACACCACGAACGGGGAGCGCAGCAGCAGGCGCAGCGCCTGATTGACGCCGTTCTGCGCCTGGTTGATGTCGCTGGTCATGCGTGTGATAAGCCGAGAGCCGCCCAGCCTATCCATATCCGAGAAGGACAGCGACTGTATCTTGCGGAGCATACCGCTCCGAAGCTCAGTCGAAAAGCCTATTGCGGCCTTGGCGGCAAAATACTGCGCTGCACAGGCGGAGCCGAAGCCCACGGCGGCGAGCAGCACGAGCAAAAGCCCCATACGGATTATGTAGGCGGTATCGCCGCTTTCGATGCCGATATCGATGATGGACGCCATGATGAACGGCACGGTCAGCTCAAACGAAGCCTCCAGGAGCTTGAACAGCGGAGCAAGGATACATTCCTTGATATAGTTTTTAAGATAAACAGCGAGATTCTTCATCATTACTCCGAATGCATTATCAATCGTAGTATGACCCCACAGAACGGAAAAATCCGGGGGCGCAGGACTGCCCATATGGTAACATAAGGAAGGCAAAAGCGCAATGCCGATGAATAAAAAAGCCTGCCGCCGAAATCGGACGGCGGCAGTGCGGAATATCGGATAAAGTTTTTCCGATCAGTCAAGCATGCTCTTGAGATCGGGCGAGATTATGAGCTGAGCCTCGGTAGCTGCCTGGATCTGCTCAACGGTGAATTCGGGATTATACTCGGTGAGGACAAGACCGTCGGGGGTCACGACCATAACGCCCATCTCGGTGATGATCTTGGTCACGCAATGTACGGCGGTATAGGGAAGCCTGCACTTTTTGAGGATCTTGGGGTTGCCCTTTGCGGTATGCTCCATTGCGACGATGACGTTCTTTGCGCCAACGAGCAGATCCATTGCGCCGCCCATGCCTGGCATACGCTTGCCGGGGATTATCCAGTTTGCAAGCGAGCCTTCCTCATCGACCTCGAGACCGCCGAGAATGGTGGCGTCAACATGGCCGCCGCGGATGAGGCCGAAGGATACTGCGCTGTCGATAAAGCAGGCACCGGGTGCTGCTGCTGCAGGCGCACCGCCCGCATCAACAACATGGATGGGGTCGCGGTTCTCATCGGTGACGGGCGCAGTACGGATGATGCCGTTCTCGCTCTGGAGGACGACGCTCACGCCCTCGGGAAGGTAGGAAGGAACCATGGTGGGAATGCCTATGCCAAGGTTTACAACGTCTCCGTCATGCAGCTCCTTGGCTACGCGCTTTGCAATACAGGCTTTGATTTCAGATTTATCCATCAATACTTACCTCCCTCTACAACATAGTCAACGAAAATACCGGGGGTACGAACATCCTCGGGTGCGATATCGCCTATCTCGACGATCTCCTCAGCCTCGGCGATAACCACGTCGGCTGCGGTCGCCATGACGATATTGAAGTTCTGGCTGCTGCCCTTGTACCAAACGTTGCCGTAACGGTCGATCTTTGCGCCGCCGATAACGGCGAAATCGGCATGCAGGGGCTTCATCAGCAGATAGTCCTTGCCGTCAATGGTCTGCTTGCCAAGGCAGAGGGGGCTTTCTTCGATGATGGTGCCGACGCCGGTGGGGGTGAGCACGCCTCCAAGGCCTGCGCCGCCTGCACGGATCATCTCCGCAAGGGAGCCCTGGGGAATAAGGGTCACTTCAAGAGTGCCGTCGACCATGGACTGCTGAGCCACTTCGGGGTTAAGGCCGACGTGGGAAGCGATCATCCTGCTGACCTGCTTGTTGTGGATGAGCTTTGCAGCTCCGTAGTATTCCTCGCCCATCGGGCCGCCGGGGCATACGCCGTCATTGCCGATGTAGGTGAGATCCTTGACGCCGCTCTTGGATAGTGCGTCGATGAACCTGTGAGCGTTGCCGCAGCCCATAAAGCCGCCGAACATCACTGTTGCGCCGTCGGGGATCAGTTTAACAGCTTCCTCGATCGATATAAATTTGGGCATAGAGTTACCTCCTTATCAAATAACTTTCAGTTTGAAGAGCAAGCGTGCCGAAACAGACCGTTTGCACTGATAATCAGTATATACCCATTGTGGGAAAAACGCAAGATTTTTTTTAATAATTACCGATGGCTTGCGAATCGGGGTCCTATGTGTTTATCCGTGAAAACGATTCCCGATCCGGCGGCGGAGACGGCTTGACAAGTCACTAATATATGATAGAATAACCATGCGGCATATGGTGCCGCAAATTTTGAACGGAGAAAGCAAAATGAAGAATCGCAGAATCCTTTCCGTAATCCTTGCTGTCATACTGCTGTTCGCAGTCGTTCCGGCTGTGAGCGCAGCAGAAAGCGCAGCAGATATTGTCAGCGAAGCGGCGGCTATTGCAAAGCTCGATAAAGTTTGGGCCCGGCTCGACGCAGCCGAAGCGGAAGCGCTCGCAGGCGGCGCCGGCAAAGCCGAGGTCATTTCCGCCGTTTTTAACGCGGCGCTCGGCAGCGCACTCGTCGACATCGACAGCTTTTCCGATATGAGCGAGGACGGATTCCTATTTACCGTCGACGGAATGTACAACCAATATAATTACAGGCTCCGCAATGAGCTTGACAGGAATGTTGCGGTCAAGGGCGAGACCACCGTTATTTCCTATGGCAGCAAGGACGCAGGCTCTGCCGACGTCATGCTTGTCGGCCCCTATTACGGCGGCTATGACACCAACTTCACCGACCAGTACCGCAACGAAGCGGAAAGCATTGCCGAGGCTACCTGCGGAAACGTAACCATACTTGGCGGCATGGATGCGACAGGCCCTGCCATCGCACAGCACTACACCAACAAGGGCGTTGTCATATATGACAGCCACGGATTCGCTTCGGACAGTTCATCCTATCTCTGCCTCCTCACCAATGCCGGCATCACCAGCGAAGACTACGCCAACGGCTGGGCAATTCGTGGAGGCGACGGGGCTTCAATCGACGG
This sequence comes from uncultured Clostridium sp., assembly GCA_900542285.1. Taxonomy (GTDB): domain Bacteria; phylum Bacillota; class Clostridia; order Christensenellales; family CAG-138; genus PeH17. The sequence continues at coordinate 2,587 of UQNF01000035.1, read as the reverse complement.
ACGCTATATTGAGAATCATATCTCCGCTCCCGCATCAAACACCATCGTCTGGATGTCCATATGCAAAGCCATGATGATAAACGGCAACGGCACTACCGCAAACGCTCTGCTGCGTGCAGGCGTTGAGGTCGTCTACGGCTACTCTCAGAGCGTAACCTTCGGCGGCGACTATCTGTACGAAGCGGTATTCTGGAATGTAATGAAGCAGGGCGGCACCGTAGCTGAAGCTGTCGCCGAAATGAAGGAGACCTACGGCATTCAGGATCCCTACGGCAACGCATACCCAATCGTTGTATCCGCAGATGATCCCTTCCCCGAAAACCCCGATGCAGAGCAGGAGGTAGTCAGCCAATACACGCTCTTCGGCGAGGGCGACCCCGTCGCTCTTGAGAGCATCTCCGTCAGCACCGATTCCCTTGAGCTAACCATCGGCGAGAAAGCCGGCATCAGCTACGACCGCGAACCGGCCAACGCCAACCTGTTCGATGCCGTTTGGGTATCCAATAACGATAATGTTGTGACCTATTACAAGGGCAGCAAGTCCAAGTGTATGCTCATCGCAACCGGCACAGGCGAAACGGATGTAACCTGCAGCGTCTATGTTGACGGCAATATCGTCTACACCCACACCGTGCATGTTACCGTAACCGCTCCCGTTGACCTCTCTTGTGCAAATGCAGAGGGCGGAAACCTGAGCTTCGGAACCTCCGGCGATTTCCTATTCGAAGCTGCCGAGAAGGACGGCATCCCATGCGTGCGTTCCGGCAACTATCACAAGCTCAACAGTGAGTCCAAGCTCTTCCTCGTCGCACTCATGAACGAAGGCGATATACTGAGCTTTGACTACCTTATCAGCAGTCAGCCCATTGCGGACTACTGCACGGTCAGCGTAAACGGTCAAGAGCTGTTCACCGCTTCCGGTATCGATAACACCTGGGAGAATTACGCCTATACCGCAGAGGAAGCAGGCATTTACATCTTCGAATGGCTGTATGTCAAGGACTCCGGCCAGAGCCACGGCGACGACCGTCTGTTCGTTGCGAATGTAAGCTTAATCGAGTATTCCGAGCCCGGCATTCCCGGCGATGTCAACGGCGACGGCGTTGTCAACGCTGCGGACGCAAACATCGCTATGCGTATGGCGCTGAACCTCGTTGAGGCCGATCTCGCAGGCGACATAAACGGCGACGGCGTTGTCAATACTGCGGACGCAAACATCATCATGCGTCTTGCGCTCGGTCTGTAAGCAGACCGGTTGAAAGCAAAAAAACCTATCCCCCAATAGCGCATTGATACGGTATTGGGGGTATTTCTTTATAATAACGGAAAAACAAAGCGACCAACCTGCTGCGGCCGATCGCTTTGGAAACAATGAATCTATCCGGTTATTCTATTGCAGCCCGGCACTCCAAAAATCATTCATTCCGGCTTCTGATGGTACGGATGGCAGTGATGAAGTCCTCAATTTGGAGCATGTCGTGTCCGTAATATCGGCGAAGCAGTTCCTTGGAATCGTCAGGAATGTCCAATCCACCATCGGCATCAAGCTTAAAGAAGCTTATACCGTCAGGATAAATGATGAATTCAGCGATTTCGTCGCCTTCGGAGGATACGCAGCCGCTGTTGCCGAGCATAAGAAAGAGACCGTTCTCGTTGGCAAACATATCGCGAATCTCATTATTGAACGATGGAACAAGCCGATCGTTAACTATATTAAAGCATACGTCGAAGCTGGCAAGAGCGATGCGTATCACGCTTCCTGCTTCGACCTGTCCGGCTTTTTCCGCAATCTCTTCCGAATCCTCACTCACCGGCGCTTCCACAGCGGGAACCGACAGTACCTCATCTACCATAACTTCGGCAACAACCAGCGGCCAAACGGTCTCAACCCCGTTATCACGCGCCGCATAGACCTCAAAGTTACCGGTAATATGACCCTTGATCATCAGAACAGTCATATCGGCACGAAGGTCTATGGGAGTATCCCAACAGTCAACCTGATAGTTTGCCGGGGCTGCCAAGCATCCGTTTTCTGCATTCGTAACGTTGACATAGTCCCTCACGATAGTGGGGATCCTGTATTCGTCATTGCGTTCGGTCAAATTATCGGTTTCGACTTCCGGCTCGGCGGTCTGAACCACTTTGACGGTGTCGGATGATTTGTCCGTGGTTTCGGCGTATGCAATAATGCATCCTGCGATCAGAGCAGCCGCCAGCATAACACAGCCGATTCTTACGATGGTCTTTTTCATAAACAATTTCCTCCTTCTGTTTGTTAAGTAGTACTTTCGAAGCGTGCTGGACTACAAATTGATGATAACAGAGGACACGAAAAAAAACAACACGTTAATAAAATATATTTATAATTAAATTGTTTTAACCTAAATACTTAGCAGATATTGAGCATTTTTGGAAGAACTCCGCCTGTAAAAAATCAACTCCTTTTCATAACGGAAAAACAAAGCGACCAACCTGCTGCGGCCGATCGCTTTTACTTAGTAATTCTTATCCCCAAAAGAACAGCAGCTGTTTAGGTACAATACATGGGTAACAAATAAGAAGCAAGAGAAGGTTCTCCTGTGGTATA
>UQNF01000034.1 GCA_900542285.1 uncultured Clostridium sp. | reverse complement strand
GGTGGGCCTTCAGGGACTCGAACCCCGGACCAATCGGTTATGAGCCGACCGCTCTAACCAACTGAGCTAAAGGCCCTTTAAAAAAAGGTGGTGACCCCTAGGAGACTCGAACTCCTGTTACCGCCGTGAAAGGGCGGTGTCTTAGACCGCTTGACCAAGGGGCCACAAAATGATGGTCGGGGTGAAGGGATTTGAACCCTTGGCCCCATGCTCCCAAAGCACGTACGCTACCGAACTGCGCTACACCCCGAAAGCTGTTTCAACTTCTTGCAACGCAAGCTATTATACACACTTTGGAACTGTTTGTCAACACCATTTTCAGACTTTTTTCATATATCTATCGGTTGCGCGAATTTATATTATGCCGCATAGCGGTGGCTTTATTCAATGAAATCAAATTCCCACTCACCAAGGCGAATCACACTTTCTTCGTTTGCTCCTTTTTCGCGAAGCGCATTAATGATGCCTTCCGAATCCAGGAACTTCTGGAAGCGACGCATCGATTCCTCATCATCAGCATTGGTCGTATCAAGAATATAGTCCACTATTCCGCCGGTAACAACAAACACACCATCTTCCTGTGTGATTTCAAACTTCCAATCATATTGCGGAGCTTCTATAATATCGTCTTCGGCAAACTCTCTTGTTGAAGGAAGCGTCTCAAGAAGTGCCAGTATCCTGTCCAACAGCGGTTCAAAACCTTTGGCTGTTGCTGCGGAGACAGGGAATATCTCGACGTTTGCTCCTTCAAGTTCTTCTCTCAGAAATTCAAGATAGTCCTCTGCACCGGTTATGTCCATCTTGTTCGCTGCGATAAGCTCCGGAAGCTCCGTGAGCTTCGGACTGTAATCCGCAAGCTCCTTTCTGATCTGCTTATAATCCTCGATCGGATCTCGTCCCTCTGAACCCGAAATGTCGAGAACATGCACCAATAACCTTGTGCGTTCGATATGCCTGAGAAAATCATGCCCAAGCCCAGCCCCCTCGGCTGCGCCCTCGATAAGCCCAGGAATGTCAGCGACGACGAAGGATTTATCATAACGCTTTACTACTCCCAGATTCGGCGTAAGCGTAGTAAAATGATAGTTTGCAATCTTGGGTTTTGCGCTTGTAACGACGGACAGTATCGTGGACTTGCCAACATTCGGAAGACCTATCAAGCCAACGTCCGCAATGGTCATCAGTTCAAGCTCGACCTCATACTCCTTTGTTCTTTGCCCATTCTGTGCATAACGAGGCGACTGCCTGGTAGGAGTTGCAAATTTTGCATTGCCCTTCCCTCCCCTTCCGCCATGAAGCACTATTTTTTCCCTTCCGGCTTTGTTCATATCGGCAATTATCTTTCCCGACTCCAGATCCCGCACACGGGTTCCAACAGGAACTTTGATGATGATATCCTCTCCTTTTTTGCCAAATTGCATCTTTCCCCTGCCGTTTTCTCCGTTTTGGGCCCTGAAATGACGCGCAAACTTAAAGTCAAGAAGAGTGCTCATATTCTCATCGGCTAAAAAGATAACGTTTCCTCCCCTTCCTCCGTCACCGCCGTCCGGTCCTCCGTGTGAAACATATTTTTCACGGTGGAAGCTGGAGCATCCATCTCCGCCATTGCCTGCCTTAATTATTATCCTTGCCTTGTCAACGAATTGCATATTTGTTTACCATCCTTCCTAAAACGAAGGTTACCTCCATAGTAGAATAATCGTATCTAAGAAGCGCTTACGCTCTCTCATTATAGGTTTTGCAAAGCTCCCTAAGCGTACAGCATTCACAGTTAGGCTTTTTTGCCGAGCAGATCCGCCTTCCGTGAAAAATCAGATAGTGATGCGCTATTGACCAGCTATCCATCGGAATATGCTGCATCAGCTGAATTTCGGTTTGCTCAACCGTCTTTGCTTCGGCAAGCCCAAGCCTGTTGCTCACTCTGAACACATGGGTATCCACGGCGATCGCAGGCACACCGAAAGCATTGGACAGGACTACGTTTGCCGTCTTCCTACCAACTCCCGGAAGCGCTTCAAGCGCATCTCTGTCGGCAGGCACTTCGCCGCCGTATTTCTCTGCAAGTTCTTTGCATGCTGCAATAATATTCTTCGCTTTAGTATTGAAGAATCCGCAGGGTTTGATGTAAACGGACAGCTCATCCGGCGTCATTTCCGCCATGCTTGCCGCATTGGGATGATCACGGAACAATGCCGGGGTGCATTTATTGACCTGCTTGTCCGTGCATTGCGCGGAGAGAATGGTCGCAATCAGAAGCTCAAACGGATTGGAAAAGTCCAATTCAGGCTTTGCGTCCGGATAGGTTTCGGAAAGAATCCTCAGTACCTCTCTGTCCCATTCTTCTCTGCTCATTTTTTTATTATTCATCTTAGCCTCTTTCGTTTATTTAGTCAGCGGCTGCCTCCGCCCATCATCTTCATGAGCTGGCTAATATCCATACCGCCCTTGGACATATTCTGCATGCTCATCAGCATTTGAAGCATCTGCATCTGGTTCCTGCTTCCGCTGCCCTGCGCATGACTTCCGGGAACTGTCTGGGCCTGTTGCTGTTTTGCATTCCTTGGAAGGCTTTCAAAATTCAGCCCAAAGCTGCTGCATATCGTGCGCAGTTCATTTGGTGCAACAAATGGTTCAATGGCAACAACGAACGCTTTGAGCTGCTCCATTCCCTGTTCCTGATATACTCTTTTTGCCATCATAAGGGTTGGCGAGCTGCTGCTCGGTCTCTGCTGCTGCATCGGTCTTGAGCCCTGTTGTGAATTCTGCTGTCTTACGGATACTCTCGGCATCATTATTTCCTCCATGATTCTTCTTATTAGCATAGTATTCAACTTTTTATGCTTATGTGCATATTAAGTATTATCCACTAAGAAAGAAGGTTGCGTTCATGGACGAATTATCGAATAAGCCACCGGAAATTGATGAGCTGTTCAATCAATACAGCGGTAAGGACGATGGCGAGCTTATGCAGGAGCTGATACAAGTCATTGCCGAACAGAAAGCAAACGGAACATTCAACGAAGCAGAGCTAATGATGATGGCGAGCTTTATCATGCCAATGTTATCACCAGCTCAGGCTGAAAAGCTCGATCAAATCCTGGAAGTGATCAAATAAGCTATTCTCTAACAAGCTTTACGACCACATTATCCATCAGCACCATCACCATCGGCTGCCCCTTACCGGTGCGAGGCTCAATATGTACCTCTTCAGTGTTGAACCTTGATTCATCACCATGAAGCTGGACGGCTACAAGTTTTTCCGGAACTGTAATGTGTACGGCAGAAACGACTCTTGTTCCATTTGAGCCGTTTTTCTTAAATCCGAAGCATTGCAGACCCTTGCCGTTTCTGCCCTGTATCTCATGGTCAAAGACAAAACTGCGCTTCATATAGCCCCTGTCGGTGACGGTAAGTATCTCGCCCTCCTCGGGAATATGCCCGGCAAATATTACAGTATCGCCTGCATCAAGCTTGATTCCCTTGACACCTGCACTGTTTCTGCCGGTAACAGGAACTTCCGAGGAGTTAAACCTGATGCTCATGCCCATAGCCGTCATGAGCATAATTGCATCGGAATCATCCCGGCAAAGTTCAACGGCAATTAGTGTATCGCCATCCTTGATGTTCGTTGCGGCAATACGCTTGACTCTGGTCAAATATTCGCTTGCCTCGGTGCATTTAACGAGTCCATTTTGGGTATAGAAGAACAGCTTTCCCGAGCCAAAACCCTCCTCGAACGCCGCAAGCATGGTTTCATCATTTTCCAGCTCGATTATTGCGGAAAGGTTCGTTGGCTTCTGCCCAACCTTGCTCTCCGGGATATCTCCCATAGGAATGCTGAGAAGCGCACCCTTGGAGGTAAACAATCTAAGAACCTTATCCGTATATGTATTAAAAATGCGGATGGGTTTTTCCTGCGCGATGAATTCCTCTGTTGCATACTTGGGCTGCAAACGTCTGAGCTTGTTGTCGGCAAGAAGCATAAGGCACATAGGTTCCGCTATCGTTACAGCTTCCTCATTATCAGCAGCGATCTCATCAACATCAATAAGCTGAGTCCTGCGTTCGGAATCGATTATGCTGCGGATCTCAGTAAGCTCATCAATGATCAATTTATCAAGCTTTGCTTTTGATCCAAGGATCGCTTTCAGCTGCTTGATACGCTTTTCTGTGTCCCTGCATTCCCTCTCGATCTCGAGCTGTTCAAGGTTGGTAAGTCTTTGTAACCTGAGATCCAGGATAGCATCCGCCTGTACGGGTGTCAGGTCAAACCTTGTTATTAGACCCTGTTTAGCTTCCTTTGGTGATTTTGACGCCCTGATAAGTGCAATTACTTCGTCAATATTCAGAAGCGCAATCATCAGACCCCGAAGTATATGGGCCCTGCGTTCGGCCTGCTCAAGCTCAGATTTGCATCTTCTGGTGACCACATCCTCTTGATGCCTGATATAATAGTCGAGCATTTCAGGCAGGCTCAGCATCTTCGGTTTGCCATCTGCAACGGCCACCATTATCACGCTGACCGTCTTCTGAAGGTCGGAGTATTTGAACAGCGCGTTCAGCACCTTATCGGGATTAACATCCTTTTTAAGCTCGATAACGGCTCTGATTCCCGTTCGGTCGGACTCATCCCTGATATCCGAAATTCCCGAAAAAGCAATCTTTTTGCTTTGAACGAGCTGCAGAATCTTTTCAAGCGCTGCGGCCTTGTTGACCTGATAAGGAAATTCAGTGATGACAATGTTGGTCTTCCCGTTTTTGAGCGTTTCAAAATGGGTCTTAGCCCTATTGATAAGCTTACCCCTGCCCGTCTCATATGCAGTCTTGATCTCATCAGAACGCAGCAGATATCCGCCCGTCGGGAAATCAGGACAAGGCATTATCTTCATCAGTTCTTCGACGCTTATCTGCGGATCATTCAGCCTTGCGATAACAGCATCTATTGCTTCGCCCGGATTATGGGGCGGAATGCTTGTAGTCAGGCCAACAGCAATGCCGTTAGCGCCGTTAATAAGCAAATTTGGAAAGCGTCCGGGAAGCAGATCCGGTTCTTTAAGGGTATCATCAAAGTTTAAGCTGAACCTGACGGTATCCTTATCAATGTCCCTGAGAAGCTGCATCGCAGCGTTGGTCATCCTCGCTTCGGTATAACGCATTGCAGCGGCGCAGTCACCGTCCATGCTTCCGAAATTACCATGACCATCAACCAGAGGCACGCGCATATTGAAGTCCTGCGCCATACGCACAAGGGCATCGTACACGGAGCTGTCGCCGTGCGGATGATATTTGCCCAAGCAGTCGCCAACGATGCGCGCCGATTTTCTGTGGGGTTTGTCCGGAGAAAGCGAGAGTTCAAGCATAGTATAAAGGATCCTGCGCTGTACGGGCTTGAGTCCGTCCTCAACTCTCGGCAATGCGCGCTCCAGAATAACATGCTCCGCATACGGAAGCATGGACTGGTGCATGACATCATCCATACTCCTGACAAATATTGTATTCTCGTGTTTAGCCTCGATCGGTGTGTTCTTTTTTGCCATTTCAGCCTCTCAGCAGTTCTATGGTTTTCTTTGGATCATCAGACGAAAAGATCGCATTGCCTGCAACAAGGACATCAGCTCCGTTTGCTCTGCAGATTGCGGCTGTTTCAACGTTTACTCCGCCATCTACCTCAATCTCAACATCGTGTATGCCCCTATCATCGAGCATCTTTCTGATTACCGAAATTTTCTCTGCAGCGCCGCGAATGAACTTCTGACCGCCAAAGCCGGGGTTAACGGTCATGACAAGCACCAAATCGCAGCTGTCAAGCAGGTATTCAACAGCGGATGGCGGCGTTGATGGATTGAGCGCAATTCCCGCCTTCATTCCAAGTGAACGAATATAATTCAGCGTTCTATGGGCATGGCGGTCCGCTTCGATATGTATCGTCACGATATCTGCGCCCGCGTCCTTAAATGCATGAACCCACTGTGATGGGTTGTCCACCATAAGGTGTGCATCAAAAACAAGCCCTGTATGCTTTCTAAGTGCCTTGCACATTGGTGCGCCAAAGGTAATATTAGGCACAAAGCAGCCGTCCATGATGTCCAAATGAACATAATCCGCGCCCCACTCGGAAAGCTTCTCAACGGCTGCGCCGAGAGCGGCATAATCTGCAGAAAGAATTGAAGGTGCTATTTTTATCATACGGTTATTCCTCCTTCACTCGTACTTGTGCTTTCTGTTTTCAATCGCCTCGTTAACAAGGCGGACATATCTATCATAACGTTTGGGGTTTATCCCGTTGCCGATAAGCTCTGACTTAACCACGCATCCCGGCTCCGTCATATGCAGACATCCGCTGAACCGGCATTCGAACAGATGTCTTCTAAGCTCCGGATAAAGGTTTTTAATCTCTTCTGGTTCGCAGTCAATGCTTTCAAGAAGACTAAAACCGGGAGTGTCCAGCACTGCGCCGCCTCCATTGATAGGAATAAGCTCAGCATGCCTTGTCGTATGTCTTCCTCGCTCGGTTTTCCGTGAGATCTCCCCGACCTCAAGCTGAGCGCCAGGGATCAGGGCGTTTAGCAACGATGATTTGCCAACGGCGGATTGTCCGGCAAAACATACTATCGACGAGTCGAGCTCACGCCTGAGTTCTTCGATTCCTTCGCCGGATTTTGCAGAAGTTCTATAGATCTTATACCCGGTCAGCAGGTACTCATCGATAATATTGTCCGCTTCCTCTTTTAGCGCATCATCGCATTTATTTACGATTATCACAGGCTCTATCGAAAGCTTTTCGCAGCAAATGAGAAGCTTATCGACAAGCAGCAGATCTGGTTCCGGCCTGCTTGCCGCAACAACTATAAACAGCTTATCAATATTTGCAACAGCAGGACGGACAAGAAGATTTTTTCTTTCGCAAATGCTCAACAGATAACCGTTTTCTCCGTCTGCATTTATCCCAAATTCGACCTTGTCGCCAACAGTGGGAGTGATATGCTGCTTGCGGAAAAGACCTCTGGCCTTGCAGGTATATGAAACACCATCTGCCATGACGGTGTAAAATCCGCCAATACCTTTTAGGATTATTCCCGTTTTATTTGTTTTCTCCAAAGTCTACCCCTTAGAATTCAGTCGCCTTTTGAGCTTCTGCTGACCTCAACATCAATCTCATCGCCAAGCACCAATTCTACATCAGTATTTACCGACTGCGAGATCACCGTATTGGGCAACGACTCGCTGTCCTCCACATAACTGACACTTCCAAGCTTCAAGCCTATCTTATTCAACGCTTCTTCCGCTTCCGAAAGAGTCATTCCGCAGATATTGATCATGGGTACCGAATCGCTTCCCAAGCTTATTGTAACGCCTATCTTGCTATTCTTCTCCAGCGAAGCCCCCGGTTCGGGCTCCTGAATGCAGATAGTGCCTTCCGGATAGTCGGAGTAAGCCGAACCTATGATGATCAGCTCCAGCTCCCTGCCGGCCAACGACTGTTCCGCTTCGCTTTGCGTTTTTCCCAAAAGGGACGGCACCTTTGAATAATTATGAGAGGGATCATTCTGCGCCACGGCGAAGTACCAAATAAAGAATGCAACAACTGTCAACGCGACCGCCGCAACGACAGGAATAATTACATGGCGAAGCTTGCTCTTTCGTTTTTCATTGCCGTTTTCTTCATTTGTAAGGGCAATCCTCCTGTTTGGATGAAGAAGCGCTCGTTTTATCGCGATTCGCATCTCCTGCGCGGAACGAAACCTGTCTGAAGGCTTCTTGGCTGTTGCCTTAATGACAACATCGCTGATGGACGGAGGAATCTGGGGGTTTATCTCCATTGGGGGAACGATACTGCCAATCACATGTTGAACAGCGATCTGCATAGGATCGTCACCGTCGAATGGAGGCTTGCCTATCAGCATTTCGTAAAGCAATATTCCGACCGAGTATATGTCGCTCGATACGGTAGCCGGCTCGCCATTCGTCTGCTCAGGAGAAATATAATGAACAGAGCCAACCAGATCATCGCTGCCGCAGGTCATCGGATCTGCGCAAACGGCTTGAGCGATACCGAAGTCGGTGAGCTTAATGGTCTTATCGGTGGAAATAAGCACATTTTGAGGCTTTACATCCCTATGTATATAGCCTGCGTTATGAACGCATTCAAGGGCGTCAAGGATTGAACAAGCAATATTAGCGGCAACCTTCGCGCTAACAGAACCCTGTGCAGCGATGGATTCCTTGAGTGTGCAGCCATTCACATATTCAAAAGCTATGTATCTTCTTGTTACTCCGTTAGCATCTTCAAAAGAGCCGTAGTCGTAAGTCGATACAATATTCCTGCAATGGAGTTTGAGCGCCGTCTGTGCTTCCTTCTCGAATCTTTCAACGTAATCAGGGTCTAAGCAGTATTCGCTTTTTATCACTTTTATCGCAACAAAACGACCGTTGACAACATCAAAGGCACGATAAACATCAGCCATACCCCCGGAACCGACTTCTTCCTCTATCCGATAACGGTCATTTATCAGGGAATTTGACATTTCCATCAATCATCTCTCCCTGTTCCTTCAGTCGGGCATTTGTACGAAGAATCTCGGTTGTTCGGCCGACTAATGTCATCGTAATTACAGTCATTCTTTACAAGCACAACTGTAATATTATCCCTCGAGTCATGTTGGGATGCGAGTTCAACAAGCACATCACAGCAGTGGTACAGGTCATTATCATCGTTTTCTCTGATCACTGTAAGCATTTCCTCATCAGGAACCACGCCATGCAGCCCATCGGTGCAGAGCATAAGAATGTCTCCTTGTTTCCATGCCCTGACCGTAACATCCGCTTTGGCGAATTCATCTGTGCCGACTGCCCGTGTAAGAACATTCTTATATGGATGCACAGCGGCCTGCGCTTCGGTAATAACGCCTTCCTTAACAAGCTCTGCAACAAGTGAATGATCCTTTGTGACCTGAGTCAGCGTTTTACCATCATAATGATATAACCTGCTGTCACCAATATTAGCGCAGCAAAACGCCTCGGGTTCAAGATACGCCAGCACCATCGTTGTGCCCATGCCTTCAAATTCCTCGCTTCGCCCAGCCTCAAGCACCTTGTCATTCGCATGGCCGACTGCGTGCTGCATCATGGTCTGTATCCGGACCCTTGGACTGCATCTTTCAATATATCCAATAGCCGATTCAAGGGCCAAAACGCTTGCTACATCACCAGCGCGGTGTCCTCCCATGCCGTCTGCAACCATTACAACAGGCTTTGCTCCATCACTCGGTATATACAAACTATCCTGATTCGATGCCCTCTTTCCGACATCAGTCCTGTATGCATAAATCATTCGTTCTCACCTGCTCTCTGCTCGCTGAATTTATTTCGCAGCTGTCCGCATGCGCCATCAATATCGGTTCCCAATTCCCTGCGCACCGTCGCTGATATATGTAAGCTCTCAAGCCAGCCTTGGAATTGGTAAGCGTACTTCCTTGAAACTCCGTTCAGGTTCCTTTCCTCTACGGAATTAAGTGGGATTAAATTTACATGGCAGTTAATGCCTCGGAGTCTTGATGCAAGTTCTCTTGCGCATTCCTGCGACGAGTTAACGCCGTCCACCAGCGCATACTCGAAAATAACCCTTCTTCCGGTGACGTCTGCATAGTGCTTTGCCGCCGGTATCAGTTCGCCCATTCTATAGCTATGATTTATCGGCATAAGTTTATCACGAATCTCGTCATTTGGCGCATGAAGCGAGATGCACAGCGTGACATGCGGAGCGTCCTCGATAAGCTGATAGATCCTCGGAACCAATCCGCAGGTCGAGAGTGAAATATTTCTCGGGCTTATTCTCAGGCCATCTTCTGCGGTTGCGCGCTGCAAAAAACGAATGGTATTATCATAGTTATCCAGCGGCTCGCCGCAGCCCATCATTACAATATTGGTTACCGTTCTTTTTTTGCTGTTATCACATGGAAAATGCCTTTCAACCGAAGTTACCTCGGACAGCATCTCGCCTGCGGTCAGGTTTCTCACCCTTCCATTCAAAGTTGATGCACAGAATGCGCAGCCCATGCGACAGCCTGCCTGCGTTGAAACACAGAGCGTATTGCCATATGAATAGCGCATGAGCACACCTTCAACGATGTTGCCGTCTTCAAGCTCATATAGCATTTTTGAAGTATCATCCTTCTTGGAATGCCTTACCTCAATGATGTCTGCAAAGCCAAATGGTATCCCATTCAGCTTTTCTCTAAGGGCCTTCGGGATGTTCAGCATCTCGTCTGGTCTTGCTCCGCGGCTTAGCCAATCAACAATCTGCTTTGCTCTGAACGATGGCTCATTCATCTCCGAAAGAAGCAGCTTAACTTCATCCGGCGTTGCAGAGGCAAGTTCAATGCTCTTGTTTGTTGCAGTGTTTTCCATAAAATCAATCCTTTTTTATCATTCTGGCGATAAAAAATCCATCGCTGCCGTCCAGATGAGGGAACAGCTGCAGCATTCCGCCCGATGCCCTTTCTGCGTATTCCACAGGAAGCATATCGGAAAAGCCTTCAAGCTCAAACTGCTTATGTTCAGCTAAAAAGCCTAATACATTTTCCTCATTCTCAGGCCTTGATATCGTACATGTTGCATATACGAGAGCACCGCCCGACTTAACATATTTGCTGCATTCATCGAGTATTTTTTTCTGAGTGCAGTAAATCTCACGCACAGTGCCCTCTGTCCTGTTCAGATAGGTATCAGGCTTTGAACTGACGCCGAAGCCCGTACATGGAGCATCAATGAGTACGATGTCAAAGTTCTCATAAAGCTCAGGCATTGGTTCTGTTGCGTCGTGCCGAATGCAGGCAGCATTTGCGCCAAGCCTTGAAAGCGTCGCATTCGTCAGCTTAACACGATTCTCATGAAGCTCCCACGCTTGAATGAAGCCGGTATTCCGCATTAGCGACGCAAGATATGCCGTCTTTCCGCCCGGAGCGGCGCAAGCATCAAGCACCTTTATGCCGGGCCTGACTTTGCAAGCCCTGCATACCAGCATTGCGCTTTCGCTTTGCACGGTGAGCATGCCATCTTTAAACAATCTAGTTGCAGTGGCATCAAATCCCCTGCTCGGTATTATCGCATTCGGATCAATCTTTCCGAATTCAAAGGTGATGTCACTGTACTCGCTCACAGCGTTTAACCTTGCAATCACTTCATCGCTCGTATACGGATACTGCGCTCTGAAGGTCATATTTGTATTTGCGGAAGCAAGCATTTTTTCCGTAAATTCCCTGCCATATTGAGAAAGGTATTCATCGGCAAGGAACCTCGGAATGCCGAACTTGACCTGCAAATATTCGCTGTCGTCATCCGGAAGCGCGGGCAGCGAGTCTCTCTCTCTGTCTATCCTGCGTAGTACCCCATTTACAAAGCCTGCAAGGCCGGACTTTCCGATTTCCTTTGTAAGCTTTACGCTTTCGTCAATAACGGCGTATGGAGCGGTGTTCATCATCAAAAGTTCTGCGATCTCCATCCGAAGAATGAGTCTGATGCTGCCGTGCATACGCCCTTTCACAAAGTATGCCAGCAGGTAATCCGAATACTTCAGGTTCTCTATCGCAGCATGCGTGAGCGCAGTAATGAACGCGGCGGAATTGCTGTCACAGCCCCTCAATCCTTCTTTGAGTGCCAGATGAAGATAAGCTCCTTCATTAATGACGCTGTTCAGTATGTTAAATGCAATGCGTCTGCTCGTCAATGACCCAAGATCCTTCCTTCAAGCTTTTTCCCGTTCAATGCGACTTTTGCACTCATACGCTTTGAGTTTTCAAACTGCAGCTCGGTTATTTCCAGCAAACCGTTCGCCGTTTTAACATACAGTCCCTTTTTTGCGGATGCGATAACGCATTCTCCAATTCCGGCATGAGAATATTCCGGCATATCCTCATGGCTCACGGCTCTGTAAAGCTTTATCCGTTGTCCATCAAGGGTCGTATATGCCGCCGGCGCAGGGTTAAGCCCTCTTATCAGATTTCTGATAGATTCCGCAGATGCAGAAAAATCCACAAAGGTATGTTCTCTTTTTATCATTCCGCATCTTGTTGCATACTCTTCATTCTGCGGAATGCGTTCCAGGATTCCTCCAGTCAATTGCGCGATAGTCTCCTTCAGCAGGCCGGCCCCAAGCACCGCAAGGCGTCCGTATAGCTCGCCATAAGTCTCGTCTTCGCCGATTGCTGTTTCTCTTGTGAGAAGGATGTCGCCTGTATCCATGCCAATATTGGTCATCATAGTCGTTACTCCCGTGACGGTCTCTCCGTTTATGATAGCCCATTGGATGGGAGCAGCCCCTCGGTATTTGGGGAGAAGGCTGCCATGGACATTGATACATCCAAGCCTTGGAACATCCAGATTTTCCTGCGATAGGAGCTGACCAAATGCAGCGGTGACCATAAGATCCGGAGCGAACCCTCTCAGTGCTTCAACTCCCTCCGGTGATTTGATCCTCGCAAACTGATGCACCGGCAGACCGTTTTCAAGGGCAACCTGCTTGACAGGAGGCATTGCAAAGCCATGACCTCTGTCCTTTGGACGGTCAGGCTGAGTGAACACCTCTATCTCATGCCCTTCTTCGATCAGCATTTTAAGCGAAGGAACGGCAAACTCCGGAGTACCTAAAAAAGCAATCTTCATTCTGTCTCGTCCTCTGCCGGTTATTTAATCCTCATATTCTCTCATGTATTCTTCCTCCATCCCCTCCGGAGCTTCTGTTACCTTTTCAAGATACACATGTCCGTCGAGATGATCGCATTCGTGAAGCATTGCTCTGGCAAGAAGTCCCTCGCCGCGATACTCCATCAGCTCTCCAAAGCGATTATAGGCACGCATGACTACATGATTCGGACGAATAACGTAGCCATGCTTTCCCGGGAACGACAGGCAGCCTTCGAAATCTCCCTGCTCGCCCGAGGTCTCGATTATTTCCGGGTTGATCGCTTCTATCAGCCCATCGCCGCAGTCTATAACAACAACTCTTCTTAATATGCCTATCTGCGGCGCGGCAAGCCCAACTCCCTCCGCATGGTACATGGTGTCAGCCATATCATCCAGCAGTGTGTGGAGCCTTGCATCAAACTTTTCAACAGGTCTTGCAACCTTATAGAGGCATTCTGCATCATCGGTAAAAATCCTGCGTAGAGCCATAATTATTTCATCCTCGCTGTTCAAACAAATATTTCGGCAACAAGCCACCATTATGTATTATAGCACATATCCGGCGGTTGGGAAAGTGCGCAATAATAAATATTTCATTTTCTTTCTCTGCTATTAATCTCTCCTATGTGCGTCGGAAACCGTTTTCTGACAAATAAACCACGCCGCTTCCATAAACTGAAGCGGCGCAGAATAGTGTGGTCTATTGAATTGTCAGTAAAACCCATAGCTTAGTTTTGCAAGAGCAGCACAGCGCCTATTCGGCTCCGTTGTCATGCTATGCAGTAATTTACTTATAAATATCTGCCTTTGCTTTGATAATAAGAGCAAGAGCACTTTCTGCCAATTCTGATACATCAGCGCTCTCATTCGGAAGCTGCTCTCTCCAGAAATCAGACATAGAAACCTCTCCGTCATTTACAGTCCATACCCCAAAAGGATAGCCAAGGACATAATCGATGCTGCATGGCAGATCAAATCCTGCATAGGCATCAGCCTTTGGAGCAGAAAGCATCAGGACACACTCGTTTTCATCGTTTAGGAAGCTATATGTGTCATCGTTCTCAGGAACAACCTTCCCAAGCTCGCTGTCATAGCGGCAGTCAAAAAAACAGGTGTCGATGCTAATGATCGAAGGAACAGAAATTTCTTTTGATCCAGACTTCGTGCAGACAGTACCGATCACTTCTTCGACTTCAAAGCTGGCGATACATATTGCGTTTGAAGATGATTCCCTCTCACTGTCAGGTTCGGAATAGAAGTCAAAGTCCACAAATCTGCCGCGGACGATGATATCCGTCAATTCGGCGTAAAGCCCCATCTCCTCTGCGCACCACTCATAGTACCAAGGCGAATAGCATTCGGCTTCCGCTTCGGTCATCATATGCCATTCCGGTGCACCGGAGGCATCGGCCTCGATCGGACGATGCGCAAATGCGGCTGCAAAAATGGCAGTTCCGACCAAAGCAGCTATAAGGATGCACGCACTAATAATGCGTATTCTCTTCATTGTGCTTTTCTCCTATTCAGTTTACTTTATCAATTTGCTCATAGGAGTCGCTAAAAACTACACAAAAAAACGGTCCACTCCCATGTGCATAACCATTATATCATACGTTGACGTTATGAGCAACCCATTTTTTACACATTTGGGCACAAAATAATTTTTGGTTTAATTCTTTTTATACTTCCTGGCCGTCAAACATTTATATTCAACGAATTTGGCGATTTACTCTTTCATTCGTCTTCAAATCGTGCTATAATTATAAGAAATATCCCATGCGGAGAGTCCTCCGTTTGGAATTGAACCGGACATATTTGGTTGGAGGTAATCCGCTTGGCAAACAGCATGACCGGCTTTGGCCGTTCCTCTATAAGCATTGACGGAAGGGAGCTTACTATTGAACTCAAATCCGTCAACCATCGTTATCTCGATATCGCATTCCGTATGCCGCGTTCGCTCGGTTTCCTCGAGGATACGGCGAGAGGCGTTTTGAGTAAGCGTTTTTCCCGTGGTCATATTGATGTACTGGGCACTTATCGCAACCAGCGCAATGATGCTAAAACAGTGGTCGTTGATACTGCGCTGATGAATGCATATCTTACTGCTTCAAGACAGGCTGCCGGAGAATGCGGTACGATTGACGATCTCACCCTTTCGAGCCTGTTAAGGCTGCCTGATGTCACCAGTATCATTGAAGCTGATGAGGACAGAGAAGCACTGACCGAACTGATGGTTGCTGCCGTCAACGCCGCAAGCGACGAGCTTTCTGCAATGCGTCGGCGCGAAGGCGATCGGCTGTGCTGCGATCTGTTGGCAAGGCTCGACACCATACTTGGCATCCGAGCAAAGATAGCTGAACGCGCTCCGTTCGTTGCAGAAGAGTACAGACGCGAGCTTAACGCACGCATCGAAGCGGTGCTGTCCGATGTCGAAATAGACCGCGCAAGGCTTGCAACTGAGGTTGCGCTGTTTGCTGATAAGGCCAATATAGACGAGGAGCTGGTCAGGCTTGCCAGCCACTCCGTTGCTGCAAAGGAACTGTTGACCGCCAATGAGCCCACCGGGCGCAAGCTCGATTTTGTCGTACAGGAGATGAACAGGGAGTTTAACACCATTGGTTCAAAGGCTAACGACGAAACCATCGCCGCGCTCGTTATAGAAGGCAAGGCAGAGCTTGAGAAGATCCGCGAGCAGATACAGAACATTGAATAGGAGTATTATTATGAATAAAAGAGGAATACTACTCGTGCTTTCCGGCCCCTCGGGTGTTGGTAAGGGAACGATCGGTGCAGAGCTTCTCAAGAATCACGATGATCTCTGCTTCTCCGTTTCAGCTACGACCAGAGCCATTCGGGGCGGCGAGGTCGAGGGCGTCAACTACTTCTATAAGACCGAAGAGGAATTCAATGAAATGATCGCCAATAACGAGTTTCTTGAATACATGTGTGTCTTTGGCAAGCATCGCTACGGAACCCCCAGAGCATATGTTGAGAACAAGCTTGCGCAAGGCACCAGCGTTCTTCTCGATATCGACGTACAGGGCGCAATGAAGGTCAAGGCAAACATGCCCGAAGCCGTAACCGTGTTTATTGCTCCCCCATCGCTTGAGATTTTGAAGAACAGGCTGGTCGGCCGTGGGACCGAGACGGAGGAAGCCATTGAGCGCAGGCTCGCGGAATGCAAGGTCGAGATCGGCTACATACCAAGATATGACTATGTTGTTGTTAATGACGATCTTGCTGCTGCCGTAAGCACCGTTGAAAGTATTATTACGAGCGTGAAATGCAGACCAATGTATAACGATGATCTTGCGGAAGCACTGCTCGAAGATAAAATTTAAACGACTTAAATTGAATATTTTTGAAAGGATCGATTTATGAACTATCAAATGAATCAACCCCCGGTGGTAGAACTCGAGAATAAAGCCGGATGCCGTTATATGCTCGTATCTGTAGTTGCCAAGCGTGCCCGCCAGATACAGAACTCCGGCTGCAGCACCAAAAAGCCTGTTGCACAGGCGGTTGAAGAGCTGGAAGAAGGCAATCTTGTTATCAAGTATCCCCCCGAATACTATCAGACCTCAGAAAAGTAACCGAACAGTGGGGTGTTTGCGCATTATGTGTGAACACCTTTTTGATTTTGGAGGTGTGCGATGTTTGCCAGGGTAATCGTGGACATATCTAATGCAAACGTGGACAGGCTGTTCACCTATTCAATACCCGACGGTATGCAGATCGTATCCGGGCAGCGTGTACTCGTACCCTTTGGAAGGGGCAATAAGCCCATAGAGGGCTTTGTGATCGAACTGACTGATGACGCTCAGACCTCCGCTGATGTTAAGAGCATAATCAAACGAATGGAGCCGTATACCGTGCTTCTTCCCGAACAGCTTCAGCTCGCAGACTGGATCACCAAGGCCTATCACTGCACAAAAGCGGACGCGCTAAGAATAATGATTCCGGCGAAATTAAGGGGTTCAAGGGTAAAGGAAAAAACGGTGCGGACGCTCAGGCTTGCCGATGGCGTTGACATCGCAGCAGTTCGCAGCTCCTTGCAGAAAAAGGACGGCTCACCGCGCTCCCCCAAGCAGCTTGAAGTTTTTGAGCTGTTAGCCGGATCGGGTCTTGAGATAACAGCGGCGGATATCAATGCTTATGTTCCTAATGCTTCTTCTGCAATCGCTGCGCTCGTGAATAAAGGAATTCTAACAGAATCCGGCAGGGTAACGTTCAGAGATCCTTTTGCCGGAAACAGAGTCGCAAAGAGCGAGCCTCTGCCGCTTACAGTTGACCAGCACAATGCACTTGACATGATCCGGTCTGCCGAAAAAGGCCGCTGCATTCTCCTGCATGGAGTGACCGGCAGCGGTAAGACAGAGGTATACATGCAGGCAATTGCCGATGTGCTTGAAGCAGGCGGAGGCGCGATAGTTCTTGTTCCCGAAATATCGCTTACGCCGCAAACTACCGATAGATTCCGCAGTCGTTTCGGCAGCAGTATCGCTGTTCTTCACAGCCACCTTAGCGATGGTGAACGCTATGATGAGTGGCGAAGGATTCGATTCGGAAAGGCTCGTGTCGTAATCGGCGCACGATCGGCAGTTTATGCGCCTGTTGAGGGTCTTCAGCTTATCATAATCGATGAGGAGCACGAACCCAGCTATCAATCGGAGCTTACTCCAAAGTATTCAGCCATCGAGGTGGCGTTGAGACGCGCAAAGCTGACCGGAGCAAAGCTGATTCTTGGAAGTGCCACCCCATCACTTAACGATTACTTTAGGGCAAGAAAGGGTATCTTTACTCTTGTTGAAATGCCCGAGCGCATAAATGGGATACCGCTTCCAAGCGTTGATATCGTGGATATGCGTACAGAATTCCTAAGCGGCAACGACAGCATCTTCTCAGCGCTGCTCCGGGAGAAGCTGAAGCAATGTTTTGAAAACGGCGAACAGGCAATACTCTTCCTCAATCGTAGAGGCTACTCCTCGCACGCAGAGTGCAGAGCCTGTGGCTTTGTGTTTACTTGCCCGAACTGCGATGTGGCACTCACCTATCATAAGCACGATGAGACGATTCGCTGCCATTATTGCGGCGCATGTTATGAGATGCCGAAGATATGCCCCTCATGCGGAAAAGAGTACATTAAGTACACGGGCATCGGCACCCAGCAGGTTGAAGAGCAGCTAAATAAAGCCTTCCCGGGCATTACCTGCCTGCGTATGGATACCGACACCACCACCGGAAAGAACGCACACCGCGAAATACTCGATGCCTTTGCAAAGGGTCAGGCAAATGTGCTTATCGGCACGCAGATGGTAGCTAAGGGGCTTGATATTCCGAATGTGACCCTTGTTGGCGTTATTTTCGCCGACTCAACTCTGTTTCATTCGGATTATAGAAGCAGCGAGCGCACTTTCCAGCTGCTCACTCAGGTCGCCGGACGCGCAGGCAGAGCCGAAAAGAACGGGTGTGTTGTAATACAGACGAACGCTCCGGAACACCGCGCAATAAAGCTTTGTAAAAAGCACGATTATAAGGGATTCTACAGGCTTGAAATTCGGGATCGTATGCGAACGCTATTTCCCCCATTCGCAGTATTCGTCCGTGCTATGTTCGTATCGCCCGATGAAGCCTCGGCCAGCAAGGCCTGCGATAGGTTTGCTGAAGATATCGCAAAGCTGCTTTTAAGCGTACTAAGATCATTTCATGCGGAAAAAGAACTTATCTTTGTTACGCCCGGTGCTGCGCCCATCAAAAGGCGCAACAATGAGTATAGATATGCCGTGATAATTAAGCTTGTGCGTTCCGCGCATACCGCAGCGGCAATCAACACGATCTATACTTATGCAGATGAGTTTTCAGACGACAGTTTCAGAGGAGTTGAGATCAACCCCGTGGATATGCTTTAGCCTATGAACCGTACACATGGATTTTCCGAACTAAAAATGCGCGGCAACAAGCTCGCCCGGCATTTTCAATGTCCAAGCAGCAGCTATCATTATTTGAGCATTCTGGAAGGGAATACTATCGGCAGGATCTATGCTTCCGGCTCAAGCGCAGGACATTCATCCATGCTTATCGTATACAGCTACCTTCTGGGCGGCTTTCAGATAATGGGCACTCCGATAACCAAACCCGAGGAATACGCAGCCTTAAGGCTACTGTTTGAAAGGGAAATAATTCCCGATCTGCTCATTCCAAACGATGTTAACGAGGTTTCGTATTCATGTGACACCGAAGCATTGCTTGAAGTGATGCGCATTGCCTTCTTTGATAAGGAAACCTTTGAGCAGAATCAGCTATGCTTTCATTATTCCCATTTGGGTCCCACGCCAAATTTTGAGCCTTGCGCTTACCCTATTCGGCGAATTGACGACGAACTTATAAGCGGCTGTCCTGACTTTCGACTTGGCCTTGAAGGTGAAATACTGGAATCATATTCAAGCCTTAATTCCTTCCTAAATAATGGCCTTGGATATGCAGCGGTAGATGGGGATAAGATAATTGCCAACCTTATCGCCAATGCCGTTTTTTCAAAAACCTTTGTGCTTGGCGCAGACACCTATGAGGAATACAGGAAGCAGGGCATAGCTTCTTCATTGCTGTTGACCGCAGTCAGATATGCCCAAGCCAATGGTATAGATCTCATTTGGGAGTGTATTGAGGATAATCTGCCGTCTATCAAGACAGCAATGAAATGCGGTTTCAGAAAGACAAGCTCATTCGCTGTCAGGTGGTTTGACCTAAAATAAATATACGTGAATTCCCAAAGTAACTTCCACAGTGGAACCTGAGTGGAAATTAGTATGAGA
>UQNF01000033.1 GCA_900542285.1 uncultured Clostridium sp. | reverse complement strand
TGGGGGATTGCGGCGGAGGTCCTGGCGGCTCTCATCGCGTTTTCCAGGCTCTACCATTTCGTCCATTTCCCCACGGACGTCCTGGGAGGCGTGGCCGTGGGCTGGGTATGCGCTTTGGCGGGACAGGCTGTATCCAGGCGTCTGTTCCCTTAGGCATGACCAGGAAATAGTCCTTGCTTTTTTATTTCCTTTGCACTATAATAGCCTTGTAATTCAATATGTTCTTCGGGGCGGGGTGAGATTCCCCACCGGCGGTGACAGTCCGCAAGCCGAAAGGCATGATTCGGTGAAACTCCGAAACCGACGGTACGACAGGCTTTTCTGTCGGGGTCATATGACCTTACAGTCCGGATGAGAGAAGAATTTGCCCCGAGGTGTATTGCGCTCGGGCATTTTCTTTTGGAAGAATACAAGCTTTATGTGCCGAACGGCTTTGCGGCTCTTAAGGGCATCGGGTTAGCACGCGAAGATAGTCTTCTTCCGAGAGAAAATGGGCTTATCCCAAACGAAAACTCTATCCGCATTTCCGTTCCCGAAGGTGAAAAGGAGATCGATATGAAAGAAAAAATCAATCAACTCAACGAACCCACAAAGAAGCAGAAGGTGCTTTTGACCGTCCGCCGAATGGTATTCATCGCCCTGTTGGGCGCGCTTGCCGCCGTGCTGATGAGTCTTAACTTCCCCCTGCCGTTCATGCCTCCGTTTTTGAAGTTTGACGTGTCGGATATGCCTGCGCTGTTTGCGTGCTTCTATCTTGGACCCGTCAGCGGTGCGTTCGTGTCCGTTATAAAGGTAGGGCTGGAGCTTCTTCTGGTCGGTACGGATACGGCGTTTGTCGGGGAGCTGTCCAATCTGACCATGAGCCTTGCCTTTACCCTGACCGCAGGCATCATTTACAGGTTCAACAAGACCAAGAAGGGTGCGCTCATCGGCCTTATCTGCGCAACGGCATTCGTGTGCGCTCTCGGCGTTATCTCGAATAAGTTCGTCATGCTGCCGCTGTATGTGAAGCTTTACGGCCTCGACATGGAGGCGATAGTCGGAATGTGCAGCAAGGCAATGCCTGCTATCAAGGATGAATTTACCCTGCTGGCGTTCGGCATTCTGCCGTTCAATATTATCAAGTTTTCAGTGACCTCGCTTGTCACATTCCTTATCTATAAAAAGCTCGGAAAGCTGCTTTCCAAGCTGCTGAGGCCGTAAACCGTCGGCTTAAAAAGACAAAAAGCACAGCATCCGCATGGCTGACTTGCGGATGCTGTTTCTGTTTCGGTATTGAATCGATCGGCGGCAGGCAATGCATGGAGCGGTTTTCAATTAAGAGACCGCTGCTTTTTGTAAAGGTGCGCGGCTTCCCCGTCATAGTTTATGAATTGCTCGACAAACACAAAGCCTTCGTGCTCCAGTATCCGCTGTGAATACCTGTTTGCAGGGTCGGTGACAGCCGCAATATCGCTCTGCTCGTCGGAGCTTCTGATAATTTCAAGCATATGCTGCACCAAGGCTCTGCCATAGCCGTGATTCCAATATTCGGGAAGGAGCATATACTCAATTTCAACGGCATTGTACTCATCGTTCCAATTCATCGCACCCATTCCGATGTATTCGGTTTTCTCGCCCTGCCTGAGCAGCACCTTATAGAACCCCTGCGTTGAGCCGCTGCTATTGCAGGCCAGCATCATTTGGAAAAAAGACTCTGCTTCCTCCGGAGTGAAGACACGCCCAAGATTCATATTCATTGCCTGCTCGTTGTAGACAAGCTGTGCATACAGCGGAAAATCCTCTTCGGAATACTTTTCAAGAATTATCATGGACAATCTGCTTTCCCCGGGAACACCTGCCTCCGGATTTTGGTTGAGTCAATGATAGCACAAGAATTTGAAAATAACAACCGCCTGCAAAGAGAAGATCGAATAAGAAAAAGAACGGCCGCATCAAAATCGCCGTGAGCGGTTCTGATGCGGCTCATAAACTAACAAAGAAGGAAGCCGAAGCTGCCCATATGTCGGGCTTTGGAGCTTACAGCCCCATGCCTACCCTTATCGCAAGGAGGGCATCGGCGGTATTGATAATGCCGTTGCTGTCAAGGTCGAACAACGCCTCTTCCTCCATCGGGGCGAGGTTCAGGCTGCCGCGCATGATAAGGTTGGCGTCCATGATATTGATAAGGCCGTCACCGTTGACATCGCCTGCAAAGCAGGCATACACCTTGCCGCCGCCCTGATGGACATAGTCGGTTTCGGTGCTGACGAGCTGACCGCCAACGAACCAACCGATAAAGCCAAGCTCTTCGGTGGGATAGGCATAGAGGTCAGAGCTTTTAGCATCAACATTGTGAAGGTGTTGCATACCGACACTGCCGTTGCCAATAGCAGATATCTCGAGCGGAATATCATATTCCTTTGGCTGAACTGCGATGTTTCTGTAAGCTCCGAATCTGAGACTAACCATACGGAGTTTGGGACAGTTTACTGCCGAAAACTCCGTGCAGTACGGCTGTTCATTAAAATATATGGAAGAGAGATAGATACAATCGTCCACATTTACGGACGAGATATGCGTATCGGGTCCATGCGGACCATTGACAGAATTAAGGTTCGTACCTGAAACATCGAACGGACCATAGAAATCGGGTTTCACCTCAAGCAGACCGGTGTTGACTGAGTTGCCATCGGTATCGGAACAGAAATAAAAATAGAAAAAATTGACGGTCGAGATGTATATGTCACCATTGGAGTTCGTCGATGTCTCAAATATCGGGGCAATGTAGTAATTCTCATTTTCCAGCCCGAAAACAAGGCCATGATATTGCTCTTGGAACTCAGCAATCGCCCTGTTGCCGGCTCTCCACATCTCCATCTTATTGGTCACATATGGATCATTGGTCGTCTGATTCAAAAACGAATTTAATTTTTCTTCCGTCAGATCTTTTTCCGGAATGTTCTTTGCATCAGCAAATGCCGGCAGGGTGAACGCCATGACCATCGCAAGGCATACGGCGATGCTGATAAGCTTCTTTACAATACTCTTCATAAACTCCTCCAAATATCATCAATGTGGGCGTATCTCGGAACAAAATATGAATCCCGGCAAATCCGCTTTCAATGCGGTTACAAAGTCAATATACACTATGTTTACGGTATATGTCAACGATTTTATCACAAAATAAAATGATATATTTAACTGCACATACGCACGCATACTTTGTCCTTCGGAATTTTCACATGGATAAAAGGGATTTGGGAAAGCACTTTAGTAATGAACAACGATTTATGGCGAAGAATATCGGAATAAAAACGCACGGCAGGAAACATTAATTAAAGCAAAATAAAAAATATGCCGCATCGACAGCTTTAACAAGCGGTCATGATACGGCATAAGGAACGATGATTTCGGTTCGGCACGCTCAATCCATGTCGCGCCGGTTCTGCATGGCCTTGAAAAGCGTCATCTCATCGATGAATTCGAGATTGCCGCCGATGGGAATACCGTGAGCGATCCGGGTGACGCGCACGGGCATACCGCGAAGGAGCTTGGCAATATAGCTTGCGGTCGCTTCGCCTTCAACATCGGGATTGGTGGCAAGAATGACCTCCCTGACGCCCTCGGTCTTTATGCGTTCGACAAGCTGCGCTATGCGGAGCTTATCCGGACCGACGCCGTCCATGGGCGAAAGCACTCCGCCCAGCACATGATAGCGGCCGTTATATTCGCGCATTCGCTCCATGAAGTTCACGTCGCGGGCGTCCTTGACGACGCACAGCGTCTCGGAGCTGCGCTTGGGGCTTGCGCAGATTTCGCATATCTTGTCCTCGGTATAGCTGCCGCAGACGGGACAGAAGTGGACGCGCCGCTTGGCCTCGATAAGCGCGTCCGCAAGAGCGTTCACATCCTCATCGGGCATGGAGATAACATGGTACGCAAGGCGCTGCGCGCTCTTGATGCCGATGCCCGGAAGCCTGTTGAAGCTTGCGATAAGCTTTTCTATGCTCTCCATATCAGAAGCCGAAGCCGCCAAGACCGCCCATGCCGCCGGTGACCTTGTTCATCTCCTTCTCCATGGCGTCCTCCGCCATGCGGAGCGCTTCGTTGACGGCGCTGAGTATGAGGTCCTGAAGCATTTCGATATCATCGGGATCTATGACCTCGGGGGCGATGGTTATGCCCTTGAATTCCTTAGCTCCGTTAATGACGACCTTGACCACGCCGCCGCCCACGCTGGATTCGAATTCGGTATTGCCAACCTCCTCCTGAACCCTTGCGACCTCCTGCTGCATCTTCTGAGCCTGGCGCATGAGCTGCTGCATATTGCCGCCGCCCGTATTGAATCCGTTATACTTACCCATATATAGCTCCTTTCATTGTTTCCGAAACAAGAATTTAATGAAATCAGGATTTCATTAAAAATGCGTTGATAAAATTATCGATCTCGCCGTCCATTACCGCCTGGATGTTTCCGGTCTCCTCGCCGGTACGGTGATCCTTGACCATGGTGTAGGGCTGGAATACATAGCTTCTTATCTGGCTGCCCCACTCTATCTTCTTCATCTCGCCCTTGATGTCCGCCATATGCTCCATGCGCTCGCGTTCCTTGATCTCAAGGAGCTTGCCGCGCAGCATTCGCATTGCCGTCTCGCGGTTCTGTATCTGGCTGCGCTCGTTCTGGCACTGCACGACCACTCCCGTCGGGAAGTGCGTTATGCGGATAGCGGACGAGGTCTTGTTGACGTGCTGTCCGCCTGCGCCGCTGGAACGGTAGGTATCCACGCGAATGTCGTCGGGGTTGATCTCGATCGCACTGCTGTCATCATCAAGGATGGGGGTTACATCGAGCGAAGCAAAGGAGGTGTGCCTTCTGCCGGAGGAATCGAACGGAGAGATCCTGACAAGGCGGTGAACGCCTTTTTCGGCCTTGAGATAGCCGTATGCGTTCTCGCCGTCGCATTCGAAAGTAACGCTCTTGATGCCTGCTTCGTCGCCCTCGAGAAGATCGAGCTCCTTGACCGTATAGCCTGCGCGCTCGCAATAGCGCACATACATGCGGTACAGCATACTGACCCAGTCCTGTGCTTCGGTGCCGCCTGCGCCCGCGTGCAGCGAAAGCACAGCGTTGGCGCTGTCATACGGGCCGTTGAGCAGAGTAGCTATGCGGAATTCTTCAACGAGCTTAACGAACTCGGCAAGCTCCTGCTTGGCCTCGTTTGCAAGCTCCTCGTCGTCCTCCTCCTCTGCCATTTCAAACATTACCTCGACATCCTCGCCCTTACCCTCAAGCTTCTTGTATTTGTCAAGCTTCGAGTGAATGACCTTGATGCGCTGATTTACCTTGTTGGCGTTGTCAACGTCGTTCCAAAAGCCCTCCTCTGCCATTTGCGATTCAAGCTTTTCCTTTTCGTCTGCAAGCCCCACAAGGTCAAAGGGATTCACCCGCCTGCTTTAGGGCTGCAATGGTTGCCGTCAGCTGCTGACGGTATTCGTCCAATAAAACCATTATATTTACCTTTCTTCTTATTAATTTGCGTTGTTGATTCTATGCCGCTGCCGGCTCTTTCGCCGGGAATTACATGCGCTCCGGCGCTTCAAGCCCAACAAGGAAGAGCCCTGTTCGGACAGCCGTCCTCGCCGCCTCGGTGAGCGCAAGACGGGCGTTGCGCACGGCAGGGTCGTCGTCCATGATGCGGTTGTCGTAGTAGAACTTATTGAAGCAGGAGCATATCTCGATGACCGCACGGGAGATGAGATAGGGCTCGTACTTCTCCGCCGCCTGGGCGATGACGTCGGGCAGGGCGTCGATGGCCTTGAGAAGGTTTCGGCTCGATTCGTCGCCAAGCACCGAATAGTCGATATTGCTGCGGTCAAAGCCGCCTGCCTTGCGCATGACGGAGCAGCTTCTGGCGTAGGTGTACTGGGCGTACGGGCCTGTTTCACCGTCGAAATTAAGCGACTTTTCCCATGAGAAGGTGTAGTCCTTTATCCTGCCGTTGTAAAGCACGCTGAACACGAGCGCACCCACGCCGACCTGCCTTGCGACCTCCTCCTTGTTTTCGAGCGCGGGGCTTTTCTCCTTTATAATATCCAGCGCCCTGTCGATGAGTGCATGGAGCACGTCCTCGAGATAGATTGCGTTGCCCTTCCTGGTGGAGAAGGTCATATCCTCCATGCTGACCATGCCGAAGTTCACATGCACGCAGGCCTTGGCCCAATCGTAGCCCATGAGCTCCAGCACCTTGAACACCTGGCGGAAATGCAGGTTCTGCTGATATGCGACGACATAGAGGGATTTATAAAAATCGTAGGTGTCGTGGCGGTATTTGGCGGCGGCGATGTCACGGGTGGCGTAGATGGTGCTTCCGTCGCTCTTCTTGATGATGCAGGGGGGCATATCGTATTCCGACAGGTCGACTATGGTCATGCCGTTGTCGATCTTGGAGATCCCCTTGTCCTCAAGCTCCCTGATGACAGCAGGCATCTTATCCTCGTAGAAGGCTTCGCCGTTGTAGCTGTCAAAGGTTATGCCGAGAAGGTCATAGACCTTGGCGACGTCCTTAAGCGTGACCTCCTTGAACCACTCGAAAAGCTCCCACTCCTCCGGAGAGTGCAGCTCGATGCGGTGGAATGCGGCACGGGCCTCGTCGTTGAGAGAGGGATCCTTCTCCGCTTCCTCATGGAATTTGACATAAAGATTCACAAGCTCGCGCGTGGAGTTGCCGTTTTCGATGACGGAACGGTCGCCCCAGCGCTTGTATGCAACTATCATCTTGCCGAACTGGGTGCCCCAGTCGCCAAGGTGGTTAATGCTGATGGTATGATAGCCGAGATGGTCGTATATCCTCCTGAGGGAGTTGCCGAGCACGGTGGTGGTGATATGGTGTATGCCGAACGGCTTGGCGATGTTGATGGAGGAATAGTCAAGGCAGATGTTCCTGCCGTTCCCCTCGCTGGAGGAGCCGTATTTATCGCCCTTTTCGAGCACGGTTTCGATGACGGTGCGCGCGAAAGCCGCCTTATCGGTGAAAAAGTTGAGATAGCCGCCGGCATTCTCAATGCGGTCGAAGCCTTCGATGCTTCCAAGCTTTTCACGCAGCTCCGCAGCGATGAGCGGAGGAGCCTTTCTCAGCGTCTTTGCCAGCTTAAAGCAGGGGAAGGCAAAATCGCCCATATTGGGATCGGGCGGAGTTTCAAGCATTTCGGAAGCGGCCGCGACTTCAAGTCCGGTGTTCTCGGCGATCGATTCCGCAAGCTTCATTCTGAAATCCATATGGAAATTCCTTTCGTTTTGAGAGTATCGGGAACATTTCAACGCGGCTGCGATGGGCAAAAGCTGCCCAATTCACATAATGCCCCATGATAAATACCATTATAACATGCTTTTGTTCATTAGACCATAGTTTTTTATGTTGCCAAGAAGAAAATTATCTGATATAATGCTGTGTATGGATACTAAACAGAAAAAAACCTACTCGAAAGAGGAAAGGAAAAAAAGAAACAAGCGGTTCAACACCGTTCTGTATATCATTTCTGCCGTGCTCGTGCTTACCGGCGTTATCATTATCATCAGCGATACCACGCTGTGGTTTGATAAGCTCTTTCATCCGGGCGATTTCAACGAGATACCCGTGCCGACCGGCAATTTTGTGTTTATAACCCCCGATCCCAACGTCACCTTTGCCCCCGGCAATACGCCGGAGCCCGGAGAGGAAGTGCCCGATCCGCACCGCACGCTTGCGCCCGGAGAAACGGAAGCACCCGACGATCCGTCCAAGCCCACTGCGACCCCGAGGCCGCAGAACCCAGAAAGGCCGATAAACGTCTATTTCTCGGGCTATAACATCACCTGCCCGATAGATCCCGTCGGCTTCAACTGGAAGGGCCAGATGGCGACCGTCCGCGCGCACAACCGTGCCGCATGGCTGCGTACCAGCGGTACCCCGACAGAGGGCGGCAATATCATCCTTGCCGGACACAACAAGTACAGCGGCAAGCTGGGCTATTTCGATGTCGTCAGGAGCAAGCTGAAGGTAGGCGATATCGTTATAATAGAGAATGCGCACCATGATTTCTATTATTATGCCGTGACCTCCGTGACCACATATCCTCATGACGGAGTGCCGTGGTCGGTAATGGATACCGGCGGCGAGCCGAGGCTCACGCTCATCACCTGCCTCGGCGACTTCGACAGCTCCATCGGCTCATCCAAACACAGGGTGATCGCCGTCTGCCACCCGATAACCTTCGATACCGGGGATGGCGGGGATACCGGCGAATGACAGATCCATAAAAACAATGGTTGAACGACCGTTAGACAATTATTATACTAAACTTAACAGTACAGGAGGTACTTATGTCCGGACATTCAAAATGGGCAAACATTAAGAACAAGAAGGAGAAGACCGACTCCGCACGCGGCAAGGTGTTTACCAAGATAGGCCGCGAGATCGCCATCGCCGTCAAGGAGGGCGGCAGTGACCCTGCCAACAACTCAAAGCTTCGTGATGTCATCGCCAAGGCAAAGGCTAACAATATGCCGAACGACAATATCACCCGTTCCATCAAGAAGGCAGCAGGTGAGCTTGGATCAATCAACTACGAGACCGGCACCTACGAGGGCTACGGCCCCGGCAAGATCGCCGTCATCGTTGAAGTTCTGACCGATAACAAGAACCGCACCGCCGCCGAGATCCGCCATATCTTCGATAAGTACGGCGCAGGCATGGGCAACTCCGGCTGCGTCAGCTGGATGTTCGATAAGAAGGGCCATATCGTCATAGAGCGCAGCGCTTCCATCGACGCTGATGAGCTCATGATGCAGGCCGTCGATGCCGGTGCGGAGGATTTCGTGGAGCAGGACGACTGCTTCGAGATCTTCACCGCTCCTTCCGATTTCTCCGCCGTGCGTGAAGCGCTTGAAGCACTTGGCTACAGCTTCCTGACCGCCGAGCAGGATATGATACCCCAGAACACCGTTGACGTTACCGATACCGAGCTTGCCGCCAAGTTCGAAAGGCTCATCGATATGTTCGAGGACAACGACGATGTTCAGGAGGTGTTCCACAACGCCAACCTTCCCGAGGAAGAGGAAGAGGACTGATTGGGTTTTATGCATATTACGGCAGGCACGGATATTCTCTGTGCCTGCTGTTTTGTTTTCGGGGACAGCCTGAACAGCGAAATGTTTGGATAAGCAGCCGCGAGCCCGAAGAGGGGCTGTCAGCCGTGTTTTGGACACAATATTTACGGTTTTCGTCAATTTTCGCTTGACAAACGAACGGGATTAAGGCATATTTTATTCATAAATCGAACAGAGCCTGCAAATGCATACTCTTTTCCAATAAAACCGTGGGAGGCATATTATGGAAAGCAACAACATTCCGAATCAGTCAGCTAATGCGAGCGGCGGCACAAACGAAATGCCCAACATGGGCGGCACCGGCGGAACGAACGCAATGCCCGGCACCGGCGGCACGAACGCAATGCCCGGCATGGGCGGCACCGGCGGAACCAACGAACTGCCGAACAGGGGCGGTACCGGAGGAATCAACGAGCTGCCGTATACGGGCAGGACTTCCGCTTCGAGCGGGACGCCGTATGCCGTCAGAAGCTCCGGCACAACCGAGCTGCCCGAACAGTACAGGCCGCTCAGCCCCTGGGCGTACTTTGGCTTGCAGCTGCTGTTCGCCATTCCCGTGATTGGCTTCATCTTCCTTATTGTATTTTCGTGCAAAAAGTCCAATATCAACCGCCGCAACTTCGCACGGTCGTATTGGTGCGCACTCCTTATTGCCGTGATCGTTTGCACGATAGTGTTCATAGTTGCCGCTATTCTCGGATACTCCTTCGGCGATAAACTGTTTTAGCGGCAAAATTTGAGCGTACGGAGACGGTCAAGCCCCTGTGTGGGCATGGCTGTCTCCTTTTTTATGAAATCCATCCAAAAATTTTTAGTAAAATTCACAAAAATATCGCAAAATACTCCTTGACAGGAGTTGACAAAGGTGATATTCTATAATAGTGCGTGATAGTATGGATGCGAATGCGTACAGAACCGCGCGCGTATTTTGCGGAAAATATCCCTATTAAGTGGTTGCAGGGATTTTCTTATATATATACAATAAAAATAACTTAAGGAGAACTTTCATGCCCACAATAAACCAGTTGGTCAGAAAGGGTAGGGAACAGGTACAGTATAAGTCCAATTCCCCCATTTTGAAGCAGTGCCCCCAGCGCCGCGGCGTATGCACGGCGGTCCGCACGCTCACCCCTAAGAAGCCGAATTCCGCGCTTCGTAAAATCGCCCGTATCCGTCTTACCGACGGCCTCGAGGGCACCGGCTATATCCCCGGCATCGGTCATAACCTTCAGGAGCACTCCGTCGTCCTCATCAGGGGCGGCAGGGTAAGAGATCTTCCCGGCGTACGTTACCACATCATCCGCGGCGCACTCGATGCTTCCGGCGTTGCAAAGCGTATGCAGGCTCGCAGCCGTTACGGCGCAAAGCGTCCCAAGAAGTAATAGGAGGTAAACTATGTCCAGGAGAGGTTCCGTCCCCAAGAGGGAAGTTCTTGATGATCCTATCTACGGCGGCAAGCTCGTAACTAAGCTCATCAACCAGGTTATGCTCGACGGCAAGCGCGGCACTGCCCAGAAGGCATGCTACGGTGCTTTCGACATCATTCGCACCAAGACCGGCCGTGAGCCCCTTGAGGTTTTCGAGGAGGCCATGAACAACGTTATGCCCGTTCTCGAGGTTAAGGCTCGCCGTATCGGCGGTTCCACCTATCAGGTACCTATCGAGATCCGTCCCGAGCGTCGTCAGACCCTCGGCCTGCGCTGGCTCGTAACTTACTCCCGCAACAGGAGTGAGCGCACCATGCAGGAGAGGCTTGCCGGTGAGATCATGGACGCTGCAAACCAGCAGGGTTCCGCCTTCAAGAAGAAGGAAGACGTTCACAAGATGGCAGAGGCCAACAAGGCTTTTGCACACTTCAGGTATTGATC
Source organism: uncultured Clostridium sp. (assembly GCA_900542285.1). Classification (GTDB taxonomy): domain Bacteria; phylum Bacillota; class Clostridia; order Christensenellales; family CAG-138; genus PeH17. Next base: position 8,778 of record UQNF01000033.1, on the reverse strand, counting down.
GCAGACACCTGCTTTGTGTCCGCCGGGTGCTTAGCGCCAGCAATATCGAAGCCTGCACTGCCAAATGCAGATTCTGCGGAAGGGAGGTTACGCCATGCCTAGAAATACTCCGCTTGAGCTTACGCGCAATATCGGCATAATGGCCCATATCGACGCCGGTAAGACGACCACCACCGAGCGCATCCTGTTCTATACCGGAAAGATCCATCGTATAGGCGAGGTGCACGAGGGCGCTGCGACCATGGACTACATGGAGCAGGAGCGAGAGAGGGGCATAACCATAACCTCCGCCGCTACCACCACCTATTGGCGCAAACACCGCATCAACATCATCGACACCCCGGGCCATGTGGACTTCACCGTTGAGGTCGAACGTTCCCTGCGCGTCCTGGACGGCGCCGTTGCGGTGTTCTGTGCAAAGGGCGGCGTCGAGTCCCAGAGCGAGACCGTCTGGCGTCAGGCGGAAAGATATCATGTTCCGCGCATTGCGTATGTCAACAAAATGGACATCGTCGGCGCAGACTTCCAAAATGTAATGAACATGATGCGCGAGAGGCTTGATGCCAACCCTGCCGCGATCCAGCTCCCCATAGGCGCAGAATCCGGCTTCCGAGGCGTTGTCGATCTCGTCAATATGAATGCCGAGGTCTACTACGATGAGGAGGGCGAGGATATCCGTATCGAGCCCATCCCCGAGGATATGCTGGAGGCGGCCGAGGAAGCGCGCAGCGCCCTTATCGAAGCCGTGGCAGATGAGGATGACGAGCTTACAATGCTCTATCTCGAGGGCGAGGAGATCCCCGTCGAGATGCTCAAAAGGGCTATCCGTTCCGCCACTATTAATAACCATGCGGTCCCCGTATGCTGCGGTTCAAGCTACCGCAACAAGGGCGTCCAGCCCCTGCTTGACGCAATCGTCGACTATCTGCCCTCCCCGCTCGATATTCCCCCGGTCACCGCTATGAGCCGTGACGGCAAAAAGAGCTATGAGGTGCACAGCGATGAAAGCGAGCCCTTTGCGGCGCTTGCCTTCAAGATAGTCAGCGATTCGTTCGTCGGAAAGCTGGCGTTCTGCAGGGTCTATTCGGGAAGCATTAAGGTCGGCTCTACCGTGCTTAACTGCAGCAAGAATAAGCGTGAGCGCATTACAAAGATTCTGCTGATGCACGCCAACAGCCGTACCGAGGTCGAGGAGGCCTATGCCGGAGACATCGTTGCCTTCGTCGGGCTTCGCGAGACGGTCACCGGCGAAACGCTTGCAAGCGAGGGCAGGCCCTTGCTTATGGAGTCGATGGAATTCCCGGAGCCGGTGATAAAGATCGCCATCGAGCCCAAGACCAAGGCCGGGCAGGAAAAGCTTGCCCAGGCGCTTGAAAGGCTTGCGGAGGAGGATCCCACCTTCCGCACCTATGCGGACAAGGAAACGGGCCAGACCATCATCGCAGGCATGGGCGAGCTGCATCTCGATATCATCGTTGACAGGCTCATTCGCGAGTTCAAGGTCGAATGCCGCGTGGGTAAGCCCCAGGTCGCATATCGGGAGACCATCACCAAGACCGTTCGCACCGTCGGCAGCTATATACGCCAGGGCGCGGGAACGAAGGGCGTTTATGGGCATTGCATCGTGGAGTTCGCTCCCGGCGCTCCGCTCAGCGGCATAGTGTTCGAGAACCGTGTCGCCGCCGATGTGCTTCCCCCCGAATATGTAAAGGCTGTTGAACAGGGCATCCGCGAAGCAAGCGCAAGCGGCGCTTTGGGCGGATATGAGGTCATAGATTTCTCAGCCGCACTGGTCGGAGGAAGCGTGAACGAAAACGATTCCTGCGAAATGGCCTACAAGGTCGCAGGCAGCCTTGCCTTCCGCGAGGCCTGCGAAAAGGGCGAATCGGTGCTGCTCGAGCCCTTTATGAACTGCGAGATCGTCGTTCCCGACGAATACCTCGGCGATGTTATGGGAAATCTTAACGCCCGAAGGGGTCAGATCCAGAGTACCGACCTCCGCTCCGGCGGCCAGCAGTGCATTCATGCGCTCGTTCCGCTCAAGGAGATGTTCGGCTACGCTACCGACCTTCGTTCGTCTACAAAGGGCAGAGGTACGTTCTCGATGCAGTTCGACCACTATGAGGAGGTCGCCAAGAACCTCGTTCCCAAGATACTTGGCATTATATATTAGCAGGCGAGCATTTTTCTAATAAAAAATAGAAAAAATCGCAATATATCTATTGTCCTGTGCTTGCAAAAAATTGCGGCATAGGCTATAATACCAAAGTAAACTATAAATTACATTCCATTAGGAGGAATACAACAATGGCAAAGCAAAAGTTTGAAAGAACTAAACCCCATGTTAACATTGGCACCATCGGCCATGTTGACCACGGCAAGACCACCCTTACCGCAGCTATCACCATGGCTCTCTCCCAGCAGGGTCAGGCCGCTGCAATGCGTTATGATGAAATCGACAAGGCACCCGAAGAGAAGGCTCGTGGTATAACCATCAACACCGCACACGTTGAGTATGAGACCGACCATCGTCACTATGCTCATGTTGACTGCCCCGGCCACGCCGACTATGTTAAGAACATGATCACCGGCGCTGCACAGATGGACGGTGCTATCCTCGTTGTTTCCGCAGCTGACGGCCCCATGCCCCAGACCCGTGAGCACATCCTGCTCGCCCGTCAGGTTGGCGTTCCCTACATCGTTGTCTTCATGAACAAGGTTGACCAGGTTGACGATGAGGAGCTGCTTGAGCTTGTTGAAATGGAAATCCGTGAGCTGCTCTCCAGCTATGATTTCCCCGGCGACGATATCCCCATCATCAGGGGTTCCGCTCTCCGCGCTCTCGAGGCTCTTACCGAAGGCAAGATCGCAAAGGAGACCCCCGAGTGCCAGTGCATCTTCGAGCTCATGGATGCTGTTGACTCCTACATCCCCGAACCCGAGCGTGCTTCCGACAAGCCCTTCCTTATGCCCGTTGAGGACGTATTCACCATCACCGGCCGCGGTACCGTTGCTACCGGCCGTGTTGAGCGCGGTGTTGTAAAGGTAAACGATCCCGTTCAGATCGTTGGTCTCAAGGAAACCAGGCAGACCGTTGTTACCGGCGTTGAAATGTTCCGTAAGCTCCTCGATCAGGCTATCGCAGGCGATAACATCGGTGCTCTTCTCCGCGGTGTTCAGAGGTCCGAGGTTGAGCGCGGCCAGGTTCTGGCAAAGCCCAACTCCATCCATCCCCACACTCACTTCAATTCCGAGGTTTATGTTCTGACCAAGGATGAGGGCGGCCGTCATACCCCATTCTTCTCCGGCTATCGTCCCCAGTTCTATTTCAGAACCACTGACGTTACCGGCGTCATCAAGCTCCCCGAGGGTGTTGAAATGGTTATGCCGGGCGACAACATTCGCATGGAAATCGAGCTCATCACTCCTATCGCAATGGATGAGGGCCTCCGCTTCGCTATCCGTGAGGGCGGCCGCACCGTTGCTTCCGGCGTTGTTACCAAGGTTATTGAATAATCTTCGCCGCTAATTTGACATGTAAAGAGGGTTATGGGTTAAACCATAGCCCCTTTTGCTATCCGATGAAGGAGTAACCATGAAAAAGAGCATAAAAACAATCCTTTGCGTCATCTTGGCAGTTTCGCTCTGCGCCGCCGCATTGTGTCTGGCAGGCTGTGATGGCAAGAAGGATATCAATAATACCAAGCCGCCGCAGACTTCCAATAACCCATCCCAGGGCAACGACAAGACCATGACCTCCGCCCCCGGAAGCGTGGTAAAGGAGACCATGGCCCCCGGCACTGTAATGGCTGCCGATTTTACGGTCGTCAATGCGGAAGGCAGCAGCGTAAAGCTGTCCTCGCTGGCGGGCAAGCCTGTCGTCGTCAATTTCTGGGCGACATGGTGTGCGCCGTGCGTGAGCGAGCTCCCGGAGTTCCAGCGTGCATATGAGGAGTACGGCGATCGCGTCGAGTTTATCTTTATCAATATTGAAGCGGACGTTGGCAAGGTCATGAGCTTTATGCAGGATAACGGCTTCAATTTCCCCCTGTATTTTGACCTTACCTACGTTGCTCAGGAGGGCTATTCGGTCAGTTCCATTCCCATGAGCGTATTCATCGATTCCGAGGGTCATGTGGTGACCGAGCAGGTTGGCTCTATGGACTATGACACGATAATCGGACACATCGAGCAGATAATCAAGTAAGAAGTTCGAAGGAAGCAGAAATTGCTTATATAAAAAGAGAGCTGCCGCAATGCGTGGGCATTGCGGCAGCTCATTTGTATTGACAGATATCAGTAGTTGAGTGCCTGCCTGATAGCCTTCCTGAACGGAGGCAGCAGAGCGATGATGGCACAGAGAGCGATATCGGCAAACATATAGGGTGCATTGTAAACGAACGATGCGGTGAAGTTGGCGCTCAGCATGGTGCCGAATGCAACGTTGGTGACAGCGTCCGGTCCGATCATGACATATTCACCGAATACGAGCATACCGGAGACGAGGTGCGCAAGGAACCTTGCAGTACCGCCGATGAGTACGGAGAATACGAGGTTGCGGTCGCCCCTGGTAAGACCTGCGAGGCCGATGAGTGCAAAAGCGATGGGATAGTCGAGCAGGAACTGCGCCCAGTGCGCGATATAGCCGCCCTGAACATACTGAAGCAGACCATAGACAAGACCTGCAAGCAGACCCCATTTTACGCCGTAGCGGTTGGAGTAGACCATCAGCGGCAGCATACTTGCGAGAGTGATAGAGCCGCCGAGGGGCATTGAGAAGAGCTTGATGTAGCTGAGGACGAACGCAAGCGCGATGCAAAGCGAACCGTGGACGAGGATGAGGGTCGTACTGACCTTCTTTTCGGTTACGGGCTCTGCTGTCTTTGCGCTCTTGCCGCGCTGTACGAGATAGATGATGAGAACAACCGCAATCACGGCAGCGGCTGCGAGCATTATCCACTCCTTGGTGTCGAGACCTTTAAGCTTGTCAATGAGAACAAACTTAAATCCATCAAAAAACATGGTATTCCTTTCTGTAAACAAAAGCCTCCGCAAACGGTGCGGAGGCAATAAAGCTGATTTCCGTACCGCTTCCCTACGCAGGTATTACCCCAACAGGTTCAAAGGTTCAATCTCAGTATGCGGAAAAACCGTATACGCACCCAGCGGATCTGTTTTGATTACGGAAGGATTATAGCTCATCGCTTGTGATAATGCAAGCGTTTTTTGATTTTTTATCGAAAATTATCGTTATTTCTGGCTCTCGCCGTTGGAAAAATCAACAAATGAGAGCGGCTTCATGGACGCATGGCTGCTGTCGCGGGAGTTAACATAGTTGACATCGGGATCGATCCGAGCCAATGCGGAGTTGTATTCGTCCGGAAATTCTCGGGCAAATTCAGTGTCGGCGGCGCCGGGAAGCTCATATGGCAGCCTGCCAAGGCCCTCGCCGGGAAGGCTTGATGCAGGGAATCCGCCGAACCCGGAAAGGAAAAGCTCATCATCGAATATCTCTCCGAACTCCTCATGCGCGAATCCTGAGTTATATCCGTGCTCGTCATCGGCTTCACCGCCATCTGAACTTTTGTCACGGCACCGGCAGCACTCGCGGCACCCGGAGCGTTCTTTGTCCACACGATAGCCGATGACATCATCCGGAACATCGTAGCCAAGGTCGGTTTCGTCTTCGCCGAACTCCGTCGCCGCAAATTCCGTGGACTGAAGCCCGTGAAGGTCGCGTATGGAATCAAGCTCCGAATCGGTAAGCGGAGGAGCGTACATCATGCCGGTCGCCTCGTTGGCGGAGGCGGTAAAGCCGGAAACGGATGCGCCGGTCGGCTCATCGGCGCGGGGATTGTTAATTTTGGGTTTTTTCATGAATACTAAGCTCCTTTCATGAATATATATTAATTTTTAGCGAAAAAACCGCAAAAAATTCGAGGTAAATACTTGAAATTGACGGGTTTGGACAGTATAATAAAGTGTTCTACCGAAAAAGAATAAAATACCAGATAAAAAATGGAGGAAAATATGTCCCACAAGTATGTATACCTCTTTGATGAGGGCAATGCAAACATGAGAGAACTGCTCGGCGGCAAGGGCGCAAACCTCGCTGAGATGACCAACATCGGTCTGCCTGTTCCCTACGGCTTCACCGTTACTACCGAAGCCTGCACCCGCTACTACGAAGACGGCAAGATGATCGGCGAAGACATCATCGAGCAGATCAAGGCGGCTCTCGCGGTAGTCGAAGCCAAGGTCGGCAAGAAGTTCGGCAGCGTTGAGAACCCTTACCTCGTTTCCGTCCGCTCCGGCGCAAGGGCAAGTATGCCCGGCATGATGGATACCATCCTCAACCTCGGCCTTAACGATGAAACCGTTGTCGCGCTTGCAAGGCTCACCGAGAATGAGCGCTTCGCCTACGACAGCTACCGCAGGTTCATCCAGATGTTCTCCGATGTCGTTATGGAGGTCGAGAAGAAGTACTTTGACGAGATCTTCGACGGCATCAAGGCTAAGTACAACTGCAAGCTCGATACCGAGCTGAACGCAGAGCAGCTCAAAGAGGTCGTTGAAGCTTACAAGGTCATGTTCAGGGAGAAGAAGGGCTTTGAATTCCCTCAGGATCCCATGACTCAGCTCATCGAAGCGGTCAAGGCGGTATTCCGCAGCTGGGATAACCCCCGTGCCATCTTCTACCGCCGCACCAATGATATCCCTGCAAGCTGGGGCACCGCGGTCAACGTACAGAGCATGGTATTCGGCAACATGGGCAACGACAGCGGCACCGGCGTTGCATTCACACGCAACCCTGCTACCGGCGAAAAGGCACTGTTCGGCGAATATCTGATGAACGCACAGGGCGAGGACGTCGTTGCAGGCATCCGCACCCCCGAGGACATCAATCACCTCCGTGAGACCAATGAAGAGGTCTATAACGAATTCGTCCGCATCTGCGGCATTCTTGAAAAGCACTATCGCGATATGCAGGATATGGAGTTCACCATCGAGCGCGGCAAGCTCTACATGCTCCAGACCCGCAACGGCAAGCGCACCGCAGCGGCCGCTCTCCAGATCGCAGTCGATCTCGTAAACGAGGGCGCACGCACCAAGCAGGAAGCCATCGAGATGATCGATCCCAAGTCCCTCGATGCACTTCTCCATCCCACCTTCGACGCAGCGGCGCTCAAGGCGGCAGCTCCCAAGGCTGAAGGCCTGGCAGCAAGCCCCGGCGCAGCATGCGGCAAGGTCTATTTCTCCGCTGACGAAGCCAAGGCGGCTCATGAGTCCGGCGAAAAGGTCATCCTTGCCCGTAAGGAGACCAGCCCCGAGGATATCGAGGGCATGAACGCATCCGAAGGCATCCTGACCGCATTCGGCGGCATGACCAGCCACGCCGCAGTCGTCGCTCGCCAGCTCGGCACCTGCTGTGTCTGCGGCTGCAAGACCATCACCATTGACGAAGCAAGCAAGACCATCACCTTCCCCGACGGTACCGTTGTCCGCGAGGGTGATTGGATGAGCCTCGACGGCACCACCGGCAAGGTCTATACCGAAGCTGTCAAGACCGTTCCTGCAGAGCTCTCCGGCAATTTCGCAACCATCATGGAGTGGGCGGACTCCTTCCGTACCCTCAAGGTCCGCACCAATGCGGACTCCCCCGCTCAGGCAGCAGCAGCCGTAAGGTTCGGCGCAGAAGGCATCGGTCTCTGCCGTACCGAGCATATGTTCTTTGACGAGGCAAGGATCCCCGCAATGCGTGAGATGATAGTCTCCAAGAATGCCGACGAGCGCAAGGCCGCTCTTGCAAAGATCCTCCCCATGCAGCGCGAGGACTTCAAGGGCATCTACAAGGCAATGGAAGGCCGTCCCGTTACCATCCGCTTCCTGGATCCCCCACTCCACGAGTTCCTTCCCACCAAGGATGAGGACATCAGGGCGCTGGCAGAAACCATGGGCATCACCTTCGAAGAGCTCAAGAACACCGTTGTCGGCCTCCACGAGAGCAACCCCATGATGGGTCACCGCGGCTGCCGCCTCTCCATCACCTATCCCGAAATCGCTGAGATGCAGACCCGTGCCGTCATCGAGGCAGCTATCGAGGTTCGTCAGGAGACCGGTCTTGAGATAGTTCCCGAGATCATGATCCCCCTGGTCGGCGAGACCAAGGAGCTTGCATATGTAAAGGGCTTCGTTGACGCCACCGCAAAGCTCGTCATGGAAGAGAAGGGAATGACCATTCCTTATCTCGTAGGTACCATGATCGAGATCCCCCGCGCAGCGCTGACCGCCGACGAGGTTGCTACCCAGGCTGAATTCTTCAGCTTCGGCACCAACGATCTCACCCAGATGACCTTCGGCTTCAGCCGTGACGACGCAGGCAAGTTCCTCGGCGATTACTATGAGAAGAAGATCTTCGAGAGCGATCCCTTCGCACGCCTTGATCAGGTTGGCGTCGGCAAGCTTGTAAAGATGGCAGCAGACCTCGGCAGGCAGACCCGTCCCAACATCAAGCTGGGCATCTGCGGCGAGCATGGCGGAGACCCCTCCAGCATCGAATTCTGCCACAGGGTTGGCCTCAACTATGTCTCCTGCTCACCCTTCCGCGTACCCATCGCAAGGCTTGCGGCAGCACAGGCGGCTATCAAGAACAACAAATAAGCTAATAAAAAACTGTATTTGAAACAGCAATAACGGTTACACCCATATGCGGTGTAACCGTTTCAGACTGAAGACAAAAACACCTAAAGCAGAGTTAAGCAATCGTGCATAGCTCTG
>UQNF01000032.1 GCA_900542285.1 uncultured Clostridium sp. | reverse complement strand
CCCGCCGTTATACTCGCTGACATAATGAGCAAGAGCACCCATCGCGGTCTTCCTTGTGAAGTCAATAGGTGCTTCATCCTTGAGATACCTTGCCATATTGATGCCTGCGATGAATCCGCTCGAAGCGCTCTCCACATAGCCCTCAACACCTGTTAACTGCCCTGCGAAGAAAAGCTCCGGCCTTGACCTTAGGGAGTAGTATGGCGTCAAATGCTTCGGGCTTTTCAAGAATGAATTCCTATGCATTACGCCATAACGCATGTATTCCGCATTTTCCAAACCCGGGATCATACCGAACACACGGCGCTGCTCTCCAAACTTGAGGTTCGTCTGGAAGCCTACTATGTTATACAGCGTTCCCTCAAGGTTTTCTTTACGAAGCTGTACAACCGCAAAGGGCTTTTTGCCATCGCTTGCGGTACAGTTTTCAAAGCCGACGGGTTTCAGCGGACCATATGCCAGCGTCAAATCCCCACGTTTCGCCATTATCTCAACGGGCATACAGCCTTCAAATACATTTACAGTTTCGAATTCGTGCAGCGGCGCAGTCTCCGCCTCCGTAAGCGCACGAATAAACAAGAAGTATTCAAGCCTTGTCATCGGACAGTTGAGATAATCGCTGCCGCGGTCATAGCGTGAAGCGGCGAATATCCTTTCCATGTTGAGCGATTCTGCCGTCACTATCGGCGCAGCAGCATCGAAGAAATGCAGGCTATCTCCGAGAAGTTCCTCTATCGCTGTGAGCAGTTTACCATCAGTCAGCGGCCCTGTGGCAATGACGGTGGGACCTTCCGGAATGCTCGTTACCTCTTCTGTCACAACCTCGATATTGGGGTTTGATAGAATAGCTTCGGTAACGGCTTTTGAAAACAGCTCCCTGTCGACAGCGAGCGCGCCTCCGGCAGGTACGCTTGTCGCATCGGCGCAGCGCATAATGAGAGAGCCAAGGCAGCGAAGCTCCTGTTTAAGCAGTCCGACTGCATTGTCCAGCTTATCTGAACGCAGAGAGTTGGAGCAGACCAGCTCCGCAAATCCGTCGCTCCTGTGCGCAGGCGAACGGCGTGAAGGCTTCATTTCGAAAAGCCTGACCCCTATTCCTCTTTCGGCAAGCACTGCCGCGCATTCGCAGCCTGCAAGCCCTGCTCCGATAACATTTACCTGCATTGATGCTCCTTACTTCGCTTATTCCGCCGACTCGTTCTTATTACGCAGAACAAACTTGCAATCCTTGTTTGAACATAGGGTATACATGCCCTTTGGCCCCATCTTGCGAACGAGGCGCTGTCCGCATTTGGGGCAGACATCATTGGTCGGAAGATCCCAGGAAACATAATCGCATTCAGGATAGCGTTCACAACCGTAGAAGGTTTTCTTCTTTCCGTGACGCTTTACGATCTCGGCACCGCATTTCGGGCAGGTCACGCCTATTTTTTCGGTTATGGTCCTGGTGTTCTTACACTCCGGAAAGTTTGGACAAGCAAGGAACTTACCAAACCTTCCGTGCTTATAGACCATCATTGCTCCGCATTTATCGCAAGGTATATCGGACACCTCGTCCTGTATTACGACCTTTTCGGTCTCGCTGAACGCCTTGTCAAGCTCCTGATTAAACGGTCCATAGAACTCCGAAATAACCGACTGCCAGCGGACATTTCCTTCCTCAACGGAATCCAGCTTGGTCTCCATATCCGCCGTAAACTTTACATCGACAATATCCTTAAAGTTATCCTCCATAAGCTTGGTGACAATAAAGCCAAGCTCGGTGGGAATGAGCTGTTTCTTTTCTCTGACGACATATCCGCGGTCAATAATTGTGGATATGGTGGGAGAATAGGTGCTCGGGCGGCCTATTCCAAGCTCTTCAAGCGTTTTGACCAACGATGCTTCGGTATACCTTGCAGGCGGTTCAGTAAAATTCTGCTTGGGAATAATGCTGTCATAGACGGGTTTATCCCCTGCTTCCAGCTTCGGAAGAGACGATGCTTTCTTGCCGGGCTCCTCGTCATCTGCACCTACCGAATAAACGGCGGTAAAGCCGTCAAAGAGCTTAACAGCGCCGCTTGCGCGATAATTGCAGACCTCATCTCCTGCGGTGTCTATTGCGGCAGTAACGGTTTCAAATACCGCTTCGCTCATCTGACTTGCAAGGAAGCGCTCATAAATGAGCTTATACAGCTTATACTGCCCTGCATCAAGGTAGGGCTTGAGAAGCTCCGGTGTCAATGTCACATCGGTGGGGCGAATAGCCTCATGTGCATCCTGGGCGTTATTCCTTCCGCGGTAGATATTCGGAGCGGACGGAACATAAGCCGCTCCATACTGTTTTTCAATGTACGTCCTGGCAGCATTCTGAGCTTCATCGGATACTCTGACCGAATCTGTTCGCATATAGGTGATAAGTCCGATGCTGCCCCTGCCAAGCACATCAACGCCCTCATAGAGCTGCTGAGCGCAGAGCATGGTACGTTTGGAAGGCATACCGGCACGGTTTGACGCATCCTGAAGCATGCTGCTGGTCGTATAGGGCGCAGGAGCGTGGCGAGAACGTTTGCCTATCTTCACATCCTTGACTGTGTACTCCGCTCCGGTGCTTAGCGCAACGATACGATCGGCTTCTTCCTTATTGCTGAGTTCAAGCTTTTTTCCGTTGAGTCCGACGAATTTTGCCTCAAAGCTCTTCTTCCCATGCCTGAGCTTTACGCTCACAGTCCAGTATTCGCGAGGAACAAAGTCCATTATCTCGCGTTCGCGCTCGCAAATCAGCTTTGTCGTCACGGACTGAACCCTGCCTGCGGACAGCCCCTTGCGAACCTTTGCCCACAGCCATGGGCTAAGCTTGTAGCCGACGAGTCTGTCGAGGACACGCCTTGCCTGCTGTGAGTCCACGAGCGCCATGTCGATAGTTCTCGGATGCTTTATGGCCTTCTGAATGACCCCCTTGGTAATCTCATTAAAGACTACCCTGCATGGGGTATTCTCATCTATCCCAAGCATCTTAGCAAGATGCCAGGATATGGCCTCTCCTTCCCTATCAGGGTCGGTTGCCAGCACAATGTGATTTGCGGCCTTCGCTTCCTTACGAATGCGCTCAATGACGTCTCCCCTGCCCCTTAGGGTAATGTACTTGGGCGTGAAATCGTTTTCAACGTCGACACCAAGCTGGCTCTTAGGCAGATCCCTCACATGTCCGTTTGATGCGATGACCCGATAGCCTGAGCCGAGGTATTTTTCTATCGTCTTTGCCTTAGAAGGCGATTCGACGATCACCAGTGTATTTGCCATATTATTATCTCAAATCCTTGGCGGATTGCTCTCCTTCATATATCAAATTCATCAACGATTTGCGGAATTATGCCGCACATCGGTTGTATTATTCTTAATAAACACACCCGGACAATATGCGTTACACAAAGTATTGACCTCAATCTGCTGAGTAAACTCTACCTGGCAGTTGTATAATTAAACCCGATAATTCCAATTCTGTCAAGTATAAATTTAGGTTTTCCGCAGATATTCCGGACAATTCACAGAGAGTGTCAAAGGATCTGCTGCCTTTTAGCAGCATATCGTAGACCCGTCTGCACTCGCCATCCAGCGTTTTTGCCGCCTCAGCATTTCTTACCGATGCTTCCCTTATCGGGCTTTCGATCGCAGAGATCCCGAAATAATCCAGTATATCAGTTGTATCATAGACCGCCTGCGCAGCGCCGAGTTTTATCATCATATTGGTTCCTGCGCTCATCCTATCGGTTATCCTCCCGGGAAGGGCAAACAGCATTCTCCCCTGCTCCATTGCTGCATTTGCAGTTATCATGGTGCCGCTTCGCTCCCCTGCTTCCACTATGAGAAGGCCACGGCTAATTCCGCTGATAATTCTGTTTCGCAATGGATACGAGCCCTTGAATGCACGGCTTTTCGGCAGCATTTCACTGATAACGAGCCCACGTTCCAATATTGCGTCCATGGTCTTTGAAGTGGAATCATGCTTTTCGATCATGACCCCCTGACCAAGCACCGCAACGGTCGGAAACGCATTGCTGCTCATAAGGGCTCCCTCCGACGCCAAAGCATCGCATCCATAGGCAAGCCCCGATACTATCGTCATGCCGTGATCTGCCAATGTTTTTCCGAAGAGTTTGGCCATGCGTTCCCCGTATTCAGTGCAATGCCTTGATCCTATAATTGCAAAAGGAAGCCTAATCGAATCAAGCCTTCCGGTTCCACGCGCATATAGAACAAGAGGCGGATCATAGATAGCTCTAAGCTCCTTGGGATACTCACCGCTCGCATATGTTATAGCCCTGACGCCGTACGACTCCAATTCTGAGATAATCCCATCGATTTGTGCCATTGGCGCCAGCCTTTTCAGCTTTTCACGCCTTTCGCTCCTGATATGCGACGGAAGCACTGCATTACCGCTGAGCACGGCATCATAGAGCGATTCGATTCCTCCGTATATTTCAACCAGCTTATGTGCGCTGTTCGCTCCGGTCTCAAAAACCGAACTCAGCCAGATGTACAGCTTTTCTCTAAAGGAATAGTCCATCATTCCCCCCAATATTTACTGTCTATCGACCTGTATTGCAGCGCCTCAGCTATGGCCTGACGGGTGATATCGGCTTCTCCTGCCAGATCCGCAATAGTCCTTGCAACCTTGAGTATCCTTGTGTATGCCCGGACGGAAAAGCCCATCTTTTTTTGCGACAGCTCCAGTATCCTCTCTGCATCGGGCGTAAGCATGCAATACTTGCTGATAAGCTTGGAATTGAGCTGTGCATTAAAAAGTATGCCCTCGTCCCTGTACCTGAGGCGCTGGATATCACGCGCCTTCGTTACACGCTCACGAATCGCCGCGGAGCTTTCGCCATCCTGCTTTGCGGTTATGTCATCATAAGACACATCGGTCATTTCAACATGAATATCTATCCTGTCAAGCACCGGGCCGCTAATTCTGCTGAGATAACGCTCTATCTGGAACTTATTACATCTACACGGTTTCACCTGCGAGCCGAAGTTGCCGCACGGACACGGATTCATTGCCGCAACGAGCATGAAATCGGCAGGGTACTCGGTCTTTGCAGCGGTTCTTGTAACGGAGATGAATCCGTCCTCCATCGGTTGGCGCAGTGCTTCGATCACTGCCTTGGGAAACTCTGCAAACTCATCAAGAAACAGAACTCCATAATGAGCCAGGCTTATTTCGCCCGGCAGCGCCCTTGTCCCACCACCGACCAGCGATGGGATGGAAGCGGAATGGTGCGGAGTCCTGAAGGGGCGTGATGATACGATACTTCCGCTTCCCTTTATCATTCCTGCGACGGAATGTATCTTTGTTATTTCCAGCGCTTCTTCATTGGTAAGCGGAGGCAGGATTGAGGGAATGCTCCTTGCAAGCATCGTTTTTCCGGAGCCCGGTGTTCCTATCAGAAGGATATTATGCCCACCGGCAGCCGCAACCTCCGCTGCCCTTTTAGCCGACTGCTGACCCTTTATCCATGAAAAATCCGAATCATAATGCGTCTGCTCTGGACACCATTCGGTGAACTGCTGCGGCTCTATCTGCATTGACCCCCTGAGAAACAGGATGGCCTGTGTAAGTGACTGCACCGGAATCGCGGTTATGCCGGAAAGGTACATCGCCTCCGCTGCGTTTTCCTTGGGAAGGATAATCTTTGTATAGCCCCTCTGCTTTGCATCAATCAGCATCGGAAGCACTCCGTTTACTCCCCTCACCGTTCCGTCAAGTGCAAGCTCGCCAATTATCACCCATTCTTCCAACTTGCAGTCTCCTATCTCGCCGCTTGCGGAAAGCACTCCGACAGCGATGGGAAGATCATAGATGGAACCTTCCTTCTTGACATCGGCAGGGGCAAGATTTGCAACTATGTGCACTGCAGGGAAATCAAAGCCCGAATTGATTATTGCCGAGCGAACCCTTTCCCTCGACTCCTTAATGGCATTATCGGGCAATCCTACCGTCTCAAACTTTTGAGTTCCGAAGGTCAGATCAACTTCAACAGTCACCGGATAGCCGTTAAGCCCGATCAGGCCATAGCTCGTTATCTTCGCAAGCATGATTCCTCCTTAGCGCTTATCTGTAAATAGGGAATTTGCCGAACGGCTGCAAACCGTTCGGCATAGGGTCAATTCTCGGCGCTGTCCTGCGCTTTTTTTGTCTTAAAAACGAAGAGCTTGTTGCCTGCAAAATTGATTATTATGCATATCAGCGTTGAAACGAGCGTGCAGAAGCGTTCGCCGTTTATGAATTTAGCAAACCAGCTCGGAAGCTTGAGCGCATCCCACCAGCCTACGATGTTCCATATTTTATCAGACATAAGGTACATGAGGCCAAGCGAGATCAAAAGCACGACAAGGTTCACTGCGATAAAGCTTATTATCTCCCTTGCGTCCTTTTTGCGCTCCTCCTTGAACGTCCAGCTGCTGTTTAGGATATAGCTGTTCAGTATTCCGCAGCAATAGCCTATCACCTTGGCAAAATAGTACCAATGGAATATCGCATTCAGAACAAATGTGATTATCAGGTCTATGATGGTATTGCTCGCGCCTACGAGGGCAAACTTTATAAATTGCAATATGCTGCGTTTGCCCTCGGTTTTTGTCTTTGGCAAATTAGTTTCCATTTTCCTTCAACCTCTCAATTAATTGAAAATTGCAGGCCAGCTGCCGAGGAATGTCCAAGTGGGCAGCAGCTGAAGGGCTGAAATATAGCTCCTGCTGACATGCAGACCGCTTATCACCGGGTAGAATACGCCGAACAGAACTATTGCAAGGCCAAGCCATACCCACTTGACTGCAAGCACGCCCTTCTTCCTTTCGGGCAGAAGCTGACTGGGTTCAAGTTCATAGTAATAATACTTATCCTCATAATGCTTGAGCACATAGACGCTCGCAAGTATGATGAACGGCACGGTTGCGAAGTAGTGATAAATGAATACGCACCTTGAGATAAGCATCCAAGGCAGTATCGCGGACGCCATGGAAACGAAGATGAAGAAAATATCCGTGTTCAGCCTGAATCTTCCGCGCAGGAACATCAGCAGAAGCGTGACCGTTCCGATAAAGCATGCCCACCATACCGCAGGATTGCCGAAGGAGCTGATGGTTCCGGCCTTTGTGGAATCGGCATCCTGACCGAGGTAGAACCACATAGGACGGTTGCTGAGAGGCCATTCGTACCATGAAGACTGATATGCATGTGTCGAATCAAGTCCGCTGTGATAGTTATACATATCCTTCTGGTTCTTGATAACGCCGTTTATGTAAGCCTTTGCCTTGTCCGAGAAGGTCAGTACCTCCTCGCCCGCAGTTTCGCCGGGAGCAAGCTGTCCGGTGGAATGGAGCTGATTGACCTTGGTCTGTATAGCCTTAGCCTTCCATTCACCTCTCCAGTAGGGACCATAAGAAGCGGTGTAGATAGTTACGGGAACGATGATGAAGAACAGTACGCACCACAGGCAGGTCAATAAAGCCCTCTTTGCGAATTTTGCAGAGTTTTTGACCGCATGTTCCTCAAGTTCCGCTTTGGAATAACCTTTTTCCGCAGCCTTTGCGTTGATTTTATGGGCCTTGATCCCAAGCACAATAAGCTTAGTGAAGAACATGACCGCAAGCGCCGCACCGGTATATATACATATCCATTTGCTTGCGCAGCCGATGCCGAAGAATATGCCCGAAAGCGCGAGCGGAAGCAGCGTGGATTTGAGGTCATCCCCAAGATCCATCTTGAGGAATTTATACATATAATACGTCATGCACAGATTGAAGAACACGCCGTAGGTATCGACAGTGGCGATCCTTGTCTGAGAGAAGTGCATGAAATCAAATGCAAGCAGTCCTGCTGCGAGAAGAGCAAGCTCCGATCTGCCGCCAAACATGCGCTTGCCAAACGCATACATTACCGGGATCATAGCTATTCCGAATAGCGTTCCCATTATTCTCCATCCGAAGGGGCTCATACCGAAAATGCTGATGCCGATGCCGATTATCTGCTTTCCGAGCGGCGGATGCGTCCATTCATAGATGCTCATATCATGAAGTCCCTCATATGCGGTCCTTGCGTGATATAGTTCGTCAAAATACATGCCTGACATGGCGGTGCGGTATTCGGAAGCGGAATCCTGCTCATCGACGAGCAGAGCCGAATTATCGTCCCCTGCATGAACGGGGATAACATTGCCTTCTTCATCAAAGAAAGCAATTTCATTGAGTACAACCGTACCCTTTGTAACCTCGATGGTCACGGAGCTGACGGGCTGCTGTCCGAATGGCTTGACGGTCGAATTGCCGGCTCCGGTGAGCTGAGACCAGCGGTACATAACGCCGTATTTGACGGTATAGCTGAAGGTAGAGCCATTATCTGCAGTTACCGAATATGATGACTCATTTGAGATACCGCTGTTCTGTGTCATTCTGTTGACAAGCGTTGGTGAATCAAAGTAGACAGTCGCCTTTGCTCCGACATTGCCCTGCCAATAACTTTCGGTAGCTTTGAGCGAGCCAAGATTCAGAACCGCGATAACGCCGTAAACTACCGTAAGTGCAACGACAAAAATCCAGTCCTTTTTGGTATAGCGGAGCTTTGTATCGGTCTTTTTGGGCAGTAGTGGCTTTGTATCAAACACAGAAGGTGCAAGCTGCGCAGGGGTCTTGGGATACGGATTGCCGCTTGCCTTATCCTTCTTATGCTCGAATCCGAGCAGGAAATAAATCGCAACAGGAGCGATTATGAATACTGCCAGCATGATTACAGCCATTCTGCTTCTTGCCGTAACCTCGTTGAATTCGGAGGCGGACATTGTGCCACTGCTGCCGTTATTGCTATTCTCGTTGTTCGAATTGGAAGTAAAGAGTTTGACGGCAGTCCCGGTGTCCTCCACCTCTTCGACCTTGAAGTCATCGAACCAGGCGGTTCCTGTGCTCATCGCACCAAAGCCTCCGAGCCTAACTCCGACGCTTATCTCTTTTTGCTTGTCATCGGTTTTGCCGATTATCTCGATATAGGTCCAGCCGCTCGTTCCGGTGATGCCCTTGCTCTTTTCCGTGACATTCTCAAAGCCGATGTTTGCGCCTGCGCCTCCCGCGACATTTTCGGTCTTGACATAACAGCTGAACTTATAGGTTTTTCCGCCCTTGACCGAGATCTTCTGGATGAACCTGGCGTCGTTCTCGGTGTTGTTGGTAATTTTTACTACGTTTCCTCGATCAGCATCCTGATCAACGGAATAATTAGACGCCTTGCCGTCATCGTAGTAAGCCGTAAACTCCCAGTTCTTTGGTAATCCGTTGGAATCCAGCTTTTCAAAATCTCCGTTCTTGGCGAGGTTGTCTCCATAGGCAAACGTTCCTATGGCAGGAACGCATAGCGCCAAGATGAGAACGAATGCAATAATAAATAAACTTTTACGCTTTATTTTCATTTGTTGCCCCTTTCGTTGTCTTAACTCCGCCTCTCAGCCTGTCGGACACGCTGCTGCCGACGCGAAGATTGGTTCCGTCTTCAAAAACATCGTCTTTCAGCTTGCCCTGTATCATAATCCTTATCACTATATAAGTGAAGTAGAAGAACGCAAGCACCATGAGAAGCGAGCACCAGAACACCAGCTTTTTGTCCCAGTACAAGCCATATTCGAACATCTTGCTGTAATAGAAGGAACACAGACAGTTAATAAAGATCGGGAACGTATAACCTACCATGAGGTACAATAGACGCTTATCCGAATACAGCAGATAGGCGATCAATAGTAATAACAGCGCAGGTATGATGTAACGCTCATGCATATAGTGTCCGATCGTGAAGATCGACGCAAAAAGATATGCTGTCGACAGCACAAGCGCACCCCTGTTCTTCTTTCTCCCTATTATGTAGAGGACTGCACTGAAGCCGATGCTCACCACCATTCCGATCGTACCGAGAGTCCCGTAGTTGATTCCCAGGAAGGCGACCTTGTCTATGCTCGCCCAGTTTGCTCCAAAAAGCGCATAGATATTATAGGCGTTTATGGTTGCAAATTCGTACGAAGTCGCTGTGCCGAGGTATTTTTGTAGGATGATCTGATACCATGGCATTTCCTTGGAACTGAACGGCAGAGCCGAAAGCACTATCATCAGACAGGCACAGGCGACGGCGATCGCAGTTTTGAGAAGCCGCTTGCCCCGGCTGTCCGTGCACTTCACATCGGTCACGGCAAAGAAATTATTATCGAATACATAGAACATGTATGCGATCGCCAGCATGGGCCCTGCCATCAGCGCCTGGGGCTTCATCAGGATCGCAAAGCCATAGACGATGCCGGCGAAAATAGGCTTGTTATTAATCAATAACAATATTGCGCATGCGAGCAATACAGTGAGTATCTGATCTATCTGCCCCCAGCCGGCGGAAACATATAGTATGACGGGGTTGAAGGCGACAAGTGCCATAAGCAGGAAAGAGGGTTCAAAGCGAAGCTTCTTCCTTGCGAGCTTGTAAACGAGGTAAGCGGATGCAAGATCCGCGATTATGGATGGCAGCTTATTAAAGAAAACGCATACAAGGTCATAGCTTCCATCAGCAAGCCTTACGCCGTGACCGAGCAGCGCTGAAAGCTTGCTCATAAGGCTCAGAACATATATGTATCCCGGAGGATAATCGGAAAAGCCGTTTGTATAGAAGCTTGCAAAGCCCTGCGCTGCGGCACGTTCTCCCCAAGCTGTAAAGCAGCCGATATCGGTCTTATGTCCGACAACATAGTGCGAAATGACGATCCTGAATGCAAAAGCGGCAAGCAGCAGCCAGACTACCAGCAGCTTATCGCTCTTATCAATCGCACCGTTGTTGAGGTACGCCCTATCCTTTTTAATTGAAGAATAGAAGGCGGTGACTATGAGATAGCCCACGAATGCCAGTATTGCCACGATAAGGATATATCCCGTTGGGAACTCCGTGGGCTTTACTGTTGACGGTATACTCATCACACGATCTCCTTTTTTTCTTGTTCACGGACGGATGTCCATGCAATTATAAACTTTATTTTAACATAATAATGGAAAAAAATGAATACCCTTCGGTAAGTTTTTATATCGATCTGCAAATCGGAACGATCGCGCAAAATATATTGCATTTTTCTTTACTGAAATGGAGTAAAACGCTTGACAAAAATCCCTATTTGAATTAGAATACGGTTCGTGCTTTGCTTATGGTGGAGGATTGCGGTCACCAGCCCCGTCCGTTGTCGGAAATCTTAGCGAACAATTAAGAAATTCAACATACTCTTGGAGGACATGGCATGAAAAGCTATATGGCAAAAGCAGAGACCATGGAGCGTAAGTGGTACGTTGTTGATGCAGAAGGCATGGTGCTCGGCCGTCTCGCATCTCAGGTCGCTTCAATACTCCGTGGCAAAAACAAGCCCATCTACACCCCTCACGTTGACTGCGGTGATCACGTTATCATCATCAACGCTGATAAGATCGTTATGACCGGCAACAAGCTGGATCAGAAGATTTACTACCATCACACCGGCTATCCCGGCGGACTCAAGCAGACCAAATATCGTGATCTTCTTGCAAAGAAGCCCGAATTTCTTCTCTATGAGGCCATTCGCCGCATGATGCCCAAGGGACCCCTCGGCAGGCAGATGCTCACCAAGGTCCGCATTTATGCAGGACCCGACCACAAGCATGAAGCCCAGAAGCCCGAAGTCCTTGTACTCAAGTAATTTGGGAAGGAGATAAATATCATGGCAGCTACCACTCAGTATTTTGGAACCGGCAGGCGTAAAAGCTCCGTTGCCCGTGTACGTCTCGTTCCCGGCACCGGCAAAATCATCATCAATAAGAGAGATCTCGACGATTACTTTGGATATGAAACCCTCAAGATGATCGTTCGTGCTCCCCTCGAGCTCACCGACACCCTCGGCAAGTTTGACGTCCTCGTTAATGTTTACGGCGGCGGCTATACCGGTCAGGCCGGTGCTATCCGTCACGGTATCTCCCGTGCTCTTCTCGATGTCGATCCCGATTATCGTGCGATCCTCAAGAAGGCAGGCTTCCTGACCCGTGACCCCAGGATGAAGGAGAGGAAGAAGTACGGTCTCAAAGCAGCGAGACGTGCTCCTCAGTTCTCCAAGAGATAATCGTTCCCTTGGCATCCTAACAATAATGATGATACTTAAAGTCCCGGCAGCAGTGCCGGGGCTTTTCCTTTTCTGCAATGTAAAAACGCTTGATGGTCGCCTGCAAATATAGTATAATAGAAGAACCAAACTACATTAATAGGAGTACATATGAAAAGAACTATTGTCAGACTCTTATCCGTACTTATTGCTGCAATAATGGCCGTCTCCTGCTCGGCAGGTATTTTTGCGATCACATCTCAGGATGAAAACTACATCTATGTTCTTGTCGATCAGCCAACGAGCGGCAACTGCTATGTTATGGTAAGCAGGCAGGGCGGAGAATACTTTGCCGTATCAAACGAGCCAATGACCGGTTTTGACGGACTGACTCCAATGCCATGCTCCGTGGCCGGTGAATATGTCGTATCAGAGGTTACGGACAACATCCTTTGGGAGTTCAACGCAAGCGGCGACGGCTTTACCGTAAAAAGCGCAGCCAATGACGAATACCTGGCTAAACTGAATTATTCGCTTACCACCAGTCCGTCTGCACAGCAGATCTGGGAGCATGTTGTACACACAAACCCCGATACAAGCATCGGAGACGAGCCCGTACTGCATAATATTACTGCCGGCGGCTATATCCTGTACAGGACCCATGAGGGTACGTCCTATTTCGACTGCTTCAACAACTATCAGCAGTGCAATATCCGCCTCTTCGAAAGGCGAGAAGCCGGCGAGGATTATATTCCGGTAACCGGTATCGAGTTTACCGAACCCTTTCTGAATCTTTCTCTCGGTTCGTCATATCGTCTTGAGCATATCCTCTACCCTGCCGATGCCACAATACAGGAGGTCTTCTATGAATCATCCGATACGGACATAGCAAGAGTGAACCCGGACGGAACCTTGATCACCGGAACCGAAGGCACATGCACCGTCACGATCTATGACGGCACGCGGATCCACAGTGCGGAATGCACCGTGACAGTCACCTCCGACAGTCACCAAACACCTTCATTTCTTGGCTACCGCATCTACGGTGGGACCAAGGGCATTGTTAGCTTTGATGCCGATAACGTTGCGGACTTTATGCCGGAAGCGGACATGAACGATTTGACCTTTCTTTCCGCCATGTGCCTTGTTGGAGATACCATTTACGGCTTTGAGGCAGGCTTGGGCGACCACAACCTGGTCACTATTGATGCGGAAACCTTCGAGCGCACTCCTACCAACGTCTATTCCGGTTATTATGTGCGCGACATGACTTATGATGCGGAAACCGGGCTTATCTATTGCCTGATGGCCACCAATTCTACGATCTATTCCGTATACTATGGACTGTATGTGATCGACCCGGAAACCCTGTGGTTCCAGCGCATCGGTGAACCTGACCGCTATCTTTCCGTGCTCGAATGCACCGATGACGGAAGGATGTACGGGATCGATATGTACGGATATCTTTGCACGGTCAATAAGGAGACTGCCGAATGCGAGATAATCACGAGGACAGCCGTTACCTACCTCAATCAGGAACAGTCGCTCTGCTTTGACAAGTACAACGGAAGGATGTATTGGATGCAGTCCGATGATGAATCAGGTGCATTCTATGAGGTCAACCTTGCATCAGGAAGCCTTTCATATCTTGGATACCCCGGCGGAGATGCCATCGGCTATCAATGCATCGTCGGATTGATAGCAATACCTATCGACGAGCAGCCTGCATATCAGCTCGGCGACGTCAATATGGACGGCAGTGTAAATATCAACGACGCCGTTCTTGTAATGCGGTATTCCATGGGAGTCGCAGATTTGAGTGCTGAACAGATCGCTCTTGCGGATATCAACGGTGACGCTTCTGTAAATAACGGGGATGCTGTTGTAATAATGCGTATCGCAATGGGCATATAATAGTCAATAATCGAAATACTGCGTGGGTTTCCGCGCAGTATTATTCTATTACCGATAATGCGCCCCATCGGCGATTGATTTTTATCGGCGGGTATGATAAACTGTTATCCGTTAAAGTATAATCGGTAAAGTTATTCAAGGAGATACAGCAAAATTGGAATTATCTCAAAAATTCGTCCGCAAGCAGATGGAGAAGCTCAAGCCCTTATCGGAGCATGCTTCGCTTGAGACCTGCCGAAGGAGTCAGGATATTCTCGGCTCCATCCTTGCAAAGACCATGCGCAGCAACGTTGATATTCATGACGCAAAGCTAAGTAATTGCGAGGTTGCATGGATCTATCCGCATGACGAGTTAAAAAAAGGTATCATTCTATACCTGCACGGAGGCGGCTACACCTGCGGCGATCTCGAATACGCCAAAGGCTTTGGTTCGGTGCTTTCCGGTGAATTCGGAATACGCGTCATGTGTCTTGCGTACAGACTTGCACCCGAAAACCCCTACCCTGCCGCAGTCGATGATGCACTTGAAGCATACAGGCTGCTGCTTACAAACGGTTATCTTCCCGGTCAGATAGTTCTGGCAGGGGAGAGCGCAGGAGGAGGACTTTGCTATGCGCTATGCCGAAAGCTAAAGGAGCTTAGGATACCGCTACCTGCCTGCATTGTGACTTGTTCACCATGGATGAACCTCAAAAACGACGGTGAGACCTTTGAAAGCAACCGTGAAATTGATCCTTCGCTTTCCAAGGAGCAGTTGGATTTCTACGCAGAGTGCTACACTGCAAACGAGTATTCACTCGAGGATCCGATGATATCACCGCTGTTTGGTGAGTTGGACGGTTTTCCGCCTTCGATCATATTCGCAGGCTCGGATGAACTGCTGCTGGACGATTCGGTGCAGCTTCACAAAAAGCTCTGTGCCTCCGGCAGCGCAAGCGAGCTTATCGTCGCAGATGGCATGTGGCATGCGTACGTATTATTCTGCATAAAAGAACGCGCCTGCGACATCCGCAGGATCGACGCCTTCCTAAACCAGTACCTCAACCATGAGCGCAAACTGCGCTGGATGCGGCTTGATAATGCCGCCAAGATCTTCCCTGCAGCAAAGCGCAGAAGGTGGAACAATTTCTTCCGCCTCTCCGCAACGCTGACCGAACAAATCGACACCTCGGTGCTGCAAACTGCGCTTGATGTAACGGCGAGGCGTTTCCCTTCCATCGCCGTAAGGCTATGCAAGGGACTGTTTTGGTACTATCTTGAGGAGCTTCAAAGCGCCCCGGATATCTCTGAGGAAGCAGCATATCCGCTCGTTCATACGCCGTTCGAAAGTATCAATGAATGCGCGCTGCGAGTCATCGTTTACAAGAACCGCATTGCGGTGGAATTCTACCATGCGCTTACCGATGGCTCCGGAGGTCTTATCTTCCTAAAGACTCTGCTTGCGGAATACCTTGAGCAGAAATATAAGATAAGCGTACCGAACGAACTTGGCGTGCTGGACAGACATGAGGAGCCGAGCGAAGAGGAGATCGAGGACAGTTTTGAAAAATATAACGGGCCTTACAGCGCTCCAAGGGACAGCGGCTCTGTCTATTCCATCCGCTATACCCGCGAACCGGACGATTTCAGGCACCTTACGACCCTTATCGCCGATGTTCCCACGGTCAGGGCATGTGCCAAGAAGCGTGATGTGACCGTAACCGTATTCCTTGCCTCAGCTATGCTGCTTGCGCTTCAGCGAGTGCAGAACGAGCAGGTGCCGAACAAACGCAGACAGAAGCCCCTGCGCGTGGTCATACCGGTGAACCTGCGAAGGATTTTCCCCAGCAAGACCCTCAGAAACTTTGTTCAGGTCGTGCTCCCGGAGATAAACCCACGCATGGGCGACTATGAGTTTGACGAGATATGCTCAATAGTCAAATACGAAATGGGCCTGCAGGCTACGAAGAAGAATATGCAGGCGAAGTTTACCCCGAATGTCAATGCTTCAAACTCGACATTCTTAAGGCTCACTCCGCTGTTTGCCAAGAACATAGTCATGAAGGCCATTTATGATTCCGTTGGCGAGCGCACGAGCTGTCTTAACGTTTCAAATCTTGGCAATGTGGAAATACCTGAGGTCATGAGGGACTATATTTCCAGATTTGATTTTGTACTTGGTCTTCAGGCTTCCAAGCCCAACAACTGCGGAGTTATATCATATGGAGGAAAGCTCTATATGAACATGATACGCAACACCGTTGAACCATGCCTGGAGTATCATTTTTTCAAAGTTCTTCAGGAGCTTGGCATACATGTTTTGGTCGAAAGCAATATGCCTCGAGATTACAGCAAAGGAGAGAAATAAATGTATTGTATTAAATGCGGAGTGGAGCTTGCCGACAGCGAGGAACGCTGCCCACTGTGCGGAACAAAGGTCTACAATCCGGAAATCGTTCGAGAGCTGGAAGATCCTCCCTATCCTCAAAATATCGAAAGAGAAAAAAAGCTCAGCAATAAAGGACTGATGCTGATAGTTACATTCCTATTTACGGCAGTCATAGCGCAGCTATTGATTTGCGAACTGAGCATACCGTCATCCAGGAGTTGGGCAGGCTATTCGATTTTCGCACTTATACTAAGCTATATCCTTGTCGTGCTCCCGATGTGGTTCAAAAAGCCCAATCCGGTCATATTCGTGCCATGCGACTTTGCCGCGATACTTGCATACCTGCTCTACATCGACCTTACCGTTAAAGGAAACTGGTTTATGAGCTTCGTCTTTCCTGCCGTCGGTGTTTATGCCATTATCATTACATGTGTAGTAACGCTATGCCACTATGTCCGCAGGGGTTACCTGTACATCTTCGGCGGAGCACTGATAGCGCACGGATTTTATATGGTGCTGCTTGAGTTTTTGATTGCAAAGGCCTTCGACCTTCATTCCAGCTTCCACTGGTCGGCTTTTCCGTTGGTCGGCTGCTTCATACTCGGAATGGGGCTTATTATCATTGCCATCAACAAGCCCATTCAGGACGCACTGCGGAAAAAACTTTTCTTTTAGCAGACAAAACAATGGCGGTATTCTCGTTACCGCCATTGTTCCTATCTCGTTTATAACGCTGTTTGGCTCATGCCTTGCAGCGTTTTTTATCAGTAGATCACCAGGTTTGCTGCTGAAGGGTATCCATATCCGACTTGGCGGTCTGGACATCCTGGGGCTGCGCCTGCTTGGTCTTGTACATGTTGCGAGTGTGCATCTGTTCAAACACCGCGAACTGATCTCCGGCGCATTCGCTCATGCAGCTCATAAGGATATTCCTTAGCTGGGGACATGCCGTCTCGGTGCAGTTGCCTGCATAGTCCTTGACGAGAGATTTCTCGGAATTCAGGAGATCTGTCAAAAGTTCCTTTTCGCTCATTGATGCGTTATGCATAAACCGTTTCCTCCCTTACTTGCTTGCATTGAGATAGCCGTGAAGCTTGTCAAAATGCTGTCTGTGATGTTCTGCTGCCGTGCTTGCCATGGTCTTGAGGTTAGGATCGTCAAAGTACCCTGCATAGGTTGAGCACTTTTTATAAAGAAGCGCTTCCTTATACATCTGATCTTCGATTATCGAAAGATCCTTGCTGTCGATACCCGAGCCGCTTCCCATGCTCGCAGCTTCGGTATTCATTTTTGCTGCGTTACTCTTGAAAAATGAATCCGTTTTGCTGTTATTGTTCTGCATATTCTTGCCTCCAAGTTATATTTGAGCATCCGCTCAGGAGTATTATCTGCAAATGCAGCATCAAAAATGTACAGCAGCTTTACCATATTTTACAAATAAAAATGGAGCCGGCTTCCGGCTCCAATAAGTTTTTCTGATTTTCTCAGAGGCCAAGTGCGTTACGCAGAATGAGCGCAGCATCGACGGTATTTACATTGCCGTCACCATTGACATCAGCTGCCAAAAGCTGTGAATCATCGAACGATAACAATCCGATAGAATAGCGAAGAATGAGCGCAGCGTCAGCGATATTTACAATTTCATCGCCATTGACATCACCGAGCATGATCTCGCTTCCGGTCACATGCTTAAAGAACAGCACCTCGCAGGCATCAGAAAGCCTGACATAATCGTAGATAGCTGAATTATAGTATGCGGTCGTGGTGCCGATATAGTATTTCTCGTCATCCTCATTGACCGTGAGCGCACGGACGGATTGCAGTATCGTGATAATTGAACCGTCTGCGGTGGTATGCTCCATGGGTACCCACCTATCCTGAGTGGTGTTTATCGCCGTCCAGTTGCAATACGGCAAGCCTGCAAAGAAAAGCTCGTTTGTGATGGATTGGAAGGAGAAACCCTCGGTATAGTCGCCTTCGGCCAGCCAAACGAGGTCGTTGATCTCCTCGGTTGAATCCTCGGGAGCAAGGACGAATTCGCCATTATCGGTCAGAATGACGGGAATGAGTTTAGCGGCAAATCCATTGGAATTTGCGTTGCGGTTTACAAGCGCATAGGGTGTGCCTCCGATATAGGTTACAATTATGTATTCCTCTCCGGACTCTATGGTATCAACGAGCTGATATTCGGAGGATTCCGCGGCAGGATTGACTGTCACAGTACAGCTTGCGGTAAAGCTTCCGTCAACGGTCGTCGCTGTAATAACTGCGGTGCCGACGGAATTGGCGTAAACCGTGCCGTTTTGGTCGACTGAGGCAACGGCAGGACTATCGGAAGTCCAGGTCACATGACGTTCGCTGGCATTTTCGGGAAGGACTGTTGCCGTAACCGTTCCGTTCATGCCAGCATCAAGCTCCATGCTCTCGGGTTCAACGGAAACACTTTCTACATGAATAACGGGTTCATCGGTCGGGATAACGAACAGGCTGGTGACCTCGGTGTTGCCGCCAATGGTGCCAAGATTGGTTGCGCTTCCGGTTTCAAGGTTCACGGTGCAAAGATTGCCCTGGGTTATGTTGCACATCGCCCAGTACATAGTATCTGTATTGTAGTCATATGCCATGCTCTGCGCAAACTCAACCACCATGCCTGTGGAACCAACGATTCGGCAGGACCCATCCTGCTTATTGATAGCATACAGACATCCGTCCATCGCAATACCGTAAAGCTGGCCTTCACGGTCTGCGGCGAGGGTGATAATTCCTGTCGTAATCTGAGCAACCTGGTTTATGGAATAATTATACAGATCTATGGTCACGAGATAGCTTGCTTCAATGCTGCTGTCGCCCTCTCCCGTCTCCCAAGGCTGGGTATAGGCTATGGCATAGAGCTTGCCGGTGGTGTAGTCAAAGGTCATATCGCTCCAGCCGTGATAAGCGGTGCCGTCGTTAAAGAGCAGCTCACGGCTCCAACCGGATACATTTACCTTGTAGAACCCTCCGTTTTCGGCGAAACCATAGACATAGCCGCCCATGTATGCGCCTGCGGACATATCGGTATAATCATCAAATGCGTTCTCCTCAATATGCTCATCTGTCACATCCGAGGGGTCATCATCCAAAACGGAGATCCAGCCAAATGACAAGGAGTTGTCATCATCATAGATTCGATAGCCGTATACACGAACCCCGTTTCTCATGGCGGCGGGATAGCCGATCGCAAAGGTCGGGACAGCAGTGCATACCATTGCGAATGCAAGTATGATCGCAAGGAGCTTAATTCTGGTCTTCATATGTTACCTCCTAAATGAATAGTTAATGCCCTTATTTTATACCAAAAATCATTTCTTGTCTACTAAAATAAAGGCAATGCGCAGGTTTATTCTTTTGAAGCGTCAACCGTTTTTACATATATTATGCTTGATGTTGAGGTACAATACATGGGTAACAAATAAGAAGCAAGAGAAGGCTCTCCTGTGGTATAATTAAATTGCACAAACACCCATAGGAAGGAGAACCAACTCTTGCGCAAGAATAATACCACAGAAGCTCACAATCGTCAAC
>UQNF01000031.1 GCA_900542285.1 uncultured Clostridium sp. | reverse complement strand
ACTCCGGCCACTCGATTCCTGCGCTTGATTTCTCCCAGAAGAACTTGACACGATCTACGAAAGCAAAAAAAGTTGACAAGCGTTCGATTTACTCTTATAATTAATTGGTTATAGTGGATAAAAATCCGCTCATTGATTTGAACGATTAAGCAGGAGGCAGAATATGGCTGACACTATTCATCTTACTAACGAAGGTTACAAAAGACTTCAGGAAAGGCTTGAGTACCTCTCCACCAAGCGCAGGGAGGAGATCACCGAGGATATAGCGGTCGCGCGTTCCTTCGGCGACCTCAGCGAAAACTCCGAATACGATGCGGCAAAGGAAGCCCAGGCTCAGAACGAGCGCGAGATCATCGAGCTTGAAGCCAAGCTCAAAA
This sequence comes from uncultured Clostridium sp., assembly GCA_900542285.1. Taxonomy (GTDB): domain Bacteria; phylum Bacillota; class Clostridia; order Christensenellales; family CAG-138; genus PeH17. The sequence goes on along the minus strand of UQNF01000031.1, from coordinate 19,706 downwards.
ATGCCGTCATCATCGATGAAAGCAGCATTGACTCCAGCGTTATCAGCATGGGCTCGCTCGTGCGTATAAGCTTTATCGGCTTGGGTATCGAGGACGAATACAGGATCGTCGGCTCTGCCGAAGCGGATATCGATGCCGAACCCAAGACTATTTCCAACGATTCTCCCATCGGCGGAGGTCTTTTGGGCGCCAAGGTAGGCGAGGAGCGTGACATCATGACCCCCGGCGGCATGATGAAGGTCAAGGTGCTGGACATCAGCCTGTAATACATTTTAGATAAGAAAAGGATAATTATGGAAGAGATCAAGCAGAACCCCGCCAACGAGGCGGAGATGAGCGAGCTGTTAAAGATAAGACGCGATAAGCTGAATGCATTGGTCGCTGCAGGCAAGGACCCCTATGCCGCCGTGAAGTTCGACCGCAGCGCATACAGCACCGACATTAAGGACAACTACTCCGATTACGAGGACAAGGAGGTTAGCCTTGCAGGGCGCATGATGTCCAAGCGCATCATGGGCAAGGCAAGCTTTGCTTCCATCCGTGATGCAAAGGGCGACATACAGCTATACGTTCGCCGCGATGACGTTGGCGAAGAGAGCTACGCCGACTTCAAAACCTACGATATCGGCGATATAATCGGCATCCGCGGCAAGGTCTTCACCACCAAGACGGGTGAGATATCCATCCACTGCACGAGCGTTGAGATCCTCAGCAAGTCCCTCCGCCCCCTTCCCGAGAAGTTCCATGGGCTTACCGATGTGGATACTCGCTACCGCCGCCGCTATGTTGACCTGATCATGAACCCCGATGTACGCGAGACCTTCATCAAGCGCAGCAAGATAACCGCCGAGATAAGGCGTTATCTCAACGCTCAGGATTTCATAGAGGTGGAGACGCCCATCATAGGCACCGTTGCCAGCGGCGCAAACGCCAGGCCCTTCATCAGCCATTACAATGCGCTCGATATGGATGTCTATCTGCGTATTGCCACCGAGCTTCCCCTCAAGATGTGCATTGTCGGCGGTCTTGAAAGGGTCTACGAGCTTGGACACCAGTTCCGCAACGAGGGCATGGACGCTACCCACAACCCCGAATACACCAGCCTTGAGCTTTATCAGGCTTATACCGATTACCACGGAATGATGGAGCTTGCCGAGAACCTGCTTGCACACTGCGCAAAGAGCGTGCTTGGCACCACCGTAATAACCTACCGCGGACAGCAGATCGACCTTACCCCTCCGTTCCGCCGCCAGAGCATGAACGATGCCGTGCTTGAGCACACCGGCATCGACTTCTATGCCTGCCGTGACGGCGCCGAGGCGATCGAAAAGGCCAAGTCCCTCGGTCTTGAGATCGAGGACAAAACGGCTTCCGTCGGCAAGGTCCTGTTCAAGGCTTTCGATGAGTTTGTTGAATCCAAGCTCATCCAGCCCACCTTTATCATCGACTACCCCGTTGAGGTCTCTCCGCTCACCAAGCGCAAGCCCGATAACCCCAATCTTGTCGAGCGCTTTGAGCTTTTCATCGCAGGCGCAGAGTACTGCAACGCCTTCAGCGAGCTTAACGACCCCATCGATCAGCGTGCAAGATTCGAGCAGCAGGCTCAGGAAAAGGCCAAGGGCGACGACGAGGCCATGCCCATCGACGAGAACTTCATCTGTGCTCTTGAGTACGGTATGCCCCCCACCGGAGGCATCGGCTTCGGCATCGACCGCATCATGATGCTGCTCACCGATTCCCCCTCCATCAGGGACGTGCTGCTGTTCCCCACAATGAAGCCATTGGACTGAGAAAAAAGCCGGAAATAGTGTGAAATAGGCTACAGCTTTACTATGTCATGTGGCTTTGAGATGGTTCCGTCCCTGCTTTAACAGCAGTTTGACCGCAAATTCCCGAAGAATAGCGCTTCTTTGCGAATATGCGAATCGTTGCGAATTTCAGGCAAGACGGTATCAGGTTTGAACAATGTCCAAGAGCACTTCTTAGAGCGATTCCGAGAAGTGCTCTTTTTTCGTTTCGCGGTCGGTTTATGCAAAAAATACAAATCAAGTACCGGTATTAGAACCCATGCTCGAGCATACGTTTACGATTGTGAGCTAAAGGATATAAACAACGCTGTGAAGAGGGGACAAAAGAATGGATGTGCGTAGGGTTTTCAGCACAGGGAAGCCCGTCGGTCACAATAGATGAGAGCCGTTCGTGTCAGTGCAATGATCACCTTTGCAAGCTCGGCGGCATAATCGGATTTTGAAGGGATCATTCACTGCAGTGCTCTATGTCGTGGCTGAGCATCTCGATGTAGCGGCGGTATTTCTCCGTTCGAGCGAGATCCTTCGGATTGATGACGGGCAGGCGCGACAGGTCGGAATTGTGCCGAAGGTCGGCAAGCTTCACCCGAGCCGCCAGTCTATTGTTGCGGAGACGCTGAATGTATTCATCGTAGCTGTCGCAGCTGCGGTGGGTCAGAAGAACGAGGGCTTCAACGATGTGCGTAGGGATGCCTGCGGCGGCAAGCTCGTCTGCCGTGACGGAGGTGTCCTCCATTACATCGTGGAGCAGCGCTGTGACCTTGGCGTCCTCGCCGTCAACAAAGGCTGCGACCGCCTTGGGATGCTCGATATAGGGCCGACCGGCTTTATCAAGCTGACTGCGGTGGGCTTTTTCGGCTATTTCATATGCAAGTTTTATCAGTTTGCTCATGGAATATTTAATGGGGGCCGGAATCGGCCCCCTGAGCAGCTTTATCAAATACGCTTGGTCTTTCTTGCAAGCCAGGACCTTGCGCGCTCGGAAAGATGCGGAGCGACGGTCTCATAGACATGGGCATGATAGGCGTTGAGCCAATCGATCTCGGCCTTGGTCATGAGCTCGATGTCGAGGCAGTCCGTATCGATGGGAACGACGGTAAAGGTGTCAAAGCGATAGAACTGGGCATACTCGGTCTTGACATCCTTGCGGACGACGACGGTGTTCTCAATGCGGATGCCGTGAGAGCCTTCGGTGTATACGCCAGGCTCAATGGTGACGACCATGCCTTCGCGGAGCGGAACTTCGGAGCTGAAGCCATGGGGGCCTTCGTGGACATTGAGAAGATAGCCCACGCCGTGGCCGGTGCCGCAACGGTAGTCAATGCCGAGCTGCCATACGGGCTGACGCGCCAGAACATCGAGATTCTTGCCGCAGATACCCTCCTTGAACTTGGCGGTGGAGAGTGCGATAACGCCCTTGACAACGAGGGTGAAGTCCCGACGCTCCTCATCGGAGATCTCGCCCATGGCGATGGTGCGGGTGGTATCGGTGGTTCCGGTCAGGTATTGTCCGCCGCTGTCGTTGAGCAGGAGATGCGCATGCTCGACCTTCTTTGCGGTATCGGGCTGAGGGCCGTAGTGCATCATAGCAGCATTTTCACGCACGGCGATTATTGCGGTGAAGCTGTCGCCCTTGAAGCCGGGCTGCTCTGCGCGGAAGGAATGGAGCTTTTCGGAGAGGGTCCATTCGGTGTGCTCGTGGCCAAACTCCATCTCATCTTCCAGCCAGGCGTAGAACTCTGCCTCGGCAATGCCGTCGTAAAGATAGGCCTTATAGGTGTTTTCGGTCTCAACCTCATTCTTGCAGGCCTTGAGCAGGACGATGGGGTTTGACTTGTTTATCACGGTGAGCTTGGGGTTGGCTGCACAGGCCTCGTACAGGCTTGCGTTTGCTTCGTTTTCATCGCAGACAACGGTATGCTCTTCGGAAATGCCGGGAAGTACGGCGAAGATTTCGTCATATTCCCTGAGCTCGACTGAGTTTGCGCTAAGCTCGCTGCTTACATCCTCTCCGACCCTTGCCAAATCGGTGAACAGCATGGTCTTGTCGCCAAGGATAAGCGCATAGGCGATAAGGACGGGGTTGCACATAACATCGTTTGCGCGGAGATTCAGAAGCCAAGCGATATTATCGAGCTTGCTTATCACGAGGGAATCTGCGCCAAGCTTTTTGAGCTCTTCGCGTACATCCTGCAGCTTCTCTGCGGCGGTCTTGCCTGCGTATTCAACGCCGAGGCAGTAGACGGGGGTGTGCTCCTCGATGGGACGGTTTTCCCATATGTCGTTTGCAAAGTCAACATCGGTATTGATGGTGATGTTCTTTGCGGCCCACTTTTCCTTGAGGGTCTTCACATAGGTGGCAGAGAAGAGCTTGCCGTTGATGCCGACCACTGAGCCTTCTGCGAGATTGTCGAGCAGGTAGTCCGGGATCTTTTTGGTCTCCGGCTCGCTTGCCCTAAAGAGAACGACCTCGCTTCCGCTCAGCTCGTTGGCGGCCTGGATGTAGTACCTGCCGTCCGTCCAAAGTCCGGCCATATCCATGGTGATAACGACTGTGCCGGTCTCTCCCGTAAAGCCGGAGATGAAGGTGGTGGTCGCCCAATGCTCGGAGAAGTATTCGCTCATGTGCGGATCCGCTCCGGGAATGATAATGGCAGAGATCCCGTTTGCTTTCATAAGCCCGCGAACCGCTGCTATTCTTTCGTTTACGGTTGTCAACATATTATGAATCCTCCTGATTAATAATCAAATCTCTTATCAAGGCCGATTATCCTTGCGTCGGCCCTGCTTCCGTCTATCTTCATCATTGCGAATGAAGGAGCTCTTCCGCCCCTTGGCTGCGACGGGCTGCCGGGGTTGACAATAAGAATGCTTCCGTACGTAGAAATCTCAGAAACATGAGTATGCCCGTAAAGAAGCACATCGCATTCCTGCTCCTCCGCATAGAGGCAGGCGCGATAGGTGTATTTCGGCGCAACACCGTATCCGTGGCCGTGCATGAGAAGCACCCTCCGCCCCTCGACCTGCATGACCCTGCTTAATGGGATGCCGGCATTATAGTCGCAGTTTCCCTGCACGGAATAGATGGGTTTATCGGTGTATCGCCTTAATATCTCGGTATCCGAAGCGTGATCGCCAAGATGATACCATTCGTCTGCCTCCGCTCCAAGAATGGCGCAGGCGCGAATTGCCGAGGCGTCACCGTGGGTGTCGCTGATTATCCCTATCCTTTTCATTCCCTGCCGTCCGTTTTTTCGTTCAGAGCGCCGAGCATGAGCATGAGTGCATTGCGGCGATGGCTGACCTGATTCTTGAGTGCAGGGCTTATCTCCGCAAAGGTCTTTCCTGCAGGCTCGTAGAGGAACAGCGAATCGTAGCCGAAGCCGTTTTCGCCCTTTTCGCCGAAGAGTATGCGTCCATCAACGGTGCCGTAGGAGTTGATCTCGGAGCCGTCGGGCAGGATGAGCACCATTGCGCAGGCAAAATGAGCGTCGCGCTTATCCAAGGGAACATTTCTCAAATTGTGGAGAAGCTTCTGACGGTTTTCGGCGTCGTTATGTCCGCTGCCGGCATAGCGTGCGGAGCATACGCCCGGCTCGCCATTAAGCGCATCGACACAGAGCCCCGAATCGTCGGCCAGGACCGCATAGCCGGGGAGCAGCCTTGCGCAGGCGGCAGCCTTCAGCCGCGCGTTGCCCATGAAGCTGTCGGCATTCTCGTCGACATCAAGCTCTATATGCGCCTCGCGCATGGATTGAATGCTTTCAAAATGAGAGCCGAGAATGTCCTTTATCTCCTCGATCTTGTGAAAATTATTTGATGCTATTACAAGTTTCATTGAATGCCCTCCAGAATAGAATCGATAATTTTTTCGAATTTCATGCCTCGCGATGCCTTTACAAGCAGCACGTCATCGGGCTGCATCTTTGCCAGGATGAAGGCTGCTGCCTGATCGGGCGCATTGTCCGCCGTTGAAAAAGCGTCCAGCAGGAAAACCTGCTTCATTCCTGCATCGGCTGCCCCACGGGCGATGAAACGGGCTTCGCTGCCCGAAACGAACAGCATATCAAGCCCTGCTTCCGCGCAGAACCTTCCAAGCTCATAGTGCTGCTGCTGCGATCCTTCGCCAAGCTCCAGCATATCGCCCAGCAGTGCCTTCCTTCTGCCCTGCTTGGGAAGCGCAAGAATGGAGGCTCGCATGGAATCGGGGCCTGCATTGTAGCAGTCATCCACAATCGTAAAGCTTCCGGCGGTCACTATGCGTCCTCGTCTGCCGACCGGGGAATAGCTCTCTATTCCGTCGGCGATCTGTTCGGGGGTAAGCCCCAGCATTACGGCTGCATTTGCGGCGGCGACCGCATTCTGCACCATGTGAAGCCCTATCGCAGGCATATTGACACGGACAGAGCAGTGCGGCTCCGTATTGTTGAAGTGAAGGATGAACGAGGTGCTTAAAAGCCCGTGCTGCACGATGTCGCTTGGGTATATGGCATAGCTTTCATCCATGCCGAAGAAGGTCACGGGCAGGGGATAGCTTCCGCCGCGAAGCTTGTCGTCCGCTCCGTTCAAGAAAAGCCGTCCGTTCGGGTTCATGTGCTTTACAAGCTCCATCTTGGCCTTGAAAACGCCGTCACGGTCGCCAAGGTTTTCAAGGTGCATCTGCCCTATGTTTGTATAGACGGCATAGTCGGGCGCAGCGATTGCGCCGAGCCTGTCCATTTCTCCGAAATTGCTTATGCCAAGCTCCAGCACAGCCAGCTCATGCTCCGGACTCAGCCCGAAAAGGATCTGCGGGAGTCCGTATTCGTTGTTAAAATTGCCGCTGGTGCTGAGGATATTGTACTTCTTTCCCAAAACGCAGCTGAGCATCTGCCGCGTGCTCGTCTTGCCAACGCTACCCACGACGGCGATTACGGGGATGCCGCTCTTACGCCTGAGGTATGCGGCAAGCCTTTGCATGGCGGCAAGACTGCTGTCAACGCGAATATGACAGTACGGAACGTCACGCTCGCTTATTGCGCAATGCGCACCCCTTGCAATGGCAGCGGCGATATAGTCGTGGCCGTCCACGCGTTCGCCCTTGAGTGCGATAAAAAGCGCTGCGGGAGCGACCATGCGGCTGTCCACACAGATTTGAGAAATGTATTCGTCCTCAACATGCTCCGCGCCCATACGCCCGGTCCCCATCAGGACTCCGCCGCACGCAGCTGCCGCTTCGGCAAAGGTGATCTTAAGCATAGCGCCTCCTCCGTTCATTAGCGTATCTTCATGCTTTCCTCTATTATCATTTCAAGAAGCTGAGGAAACTCGATCCCCATTGCCCTTGCCTCCTGCGGGAGCAGGCTTATCGGGGTCATGCCGGGAAGGGTATTGGCTTCAAGGCAATAGATACCGGTCTCGTCCATCATGAAATCCACCCTTGCGTATGCGCCAAGGTTCAGCGCACGGCAGACCCTGACAGCGGCCTCGGCAAGCACGGAGGCTTCTTCCTCGCTCAGCTCCGCAGGGCAGATCTCGCCGGTGCATCCGGCCTGATACTTGTTCCTGTAATCATAGAAGCCTGTCTTGGGAACTATCTCTATGGCAGGCAGCGCCCTGCCGCCGATGACGCCCACAGAAAACTCCCTGCCGTGTATGTATTTTTCAATTATTATAAGATCCTCATAGCTTGAAGCGTTTTTGAGCGCGGCATCAAGCTCCGCCTCGTCATGCGCAATGGAGACTCCGATGCTCGAGCCGAGGCTTCCAGGCTTTACCACGCAGGGGAAGCCAATGGAATCCGGCGCAGCGTCCGAGCCGTCGCTTATGACTATATGCGGCGGAGTTGGTATTCCGTTTTCAAGAAACAGCTGCTTGGAAAGGCTCTTGTTCATCGCAAGAAGGCAGCCCTCCATGCCGCTTCCGGTATAGCGGATGCCCAGCAGGTCGAATACCGCCTGAAGCTTTCCGTTTTCACCCTCGTCGCCGTGAAGGGCGTTAAACACGATGTCCGCAGCGCGGCAAATATCAAGAACGTTCTTTCCGAAAAAGCCTTCACTGCGAGTGAAATAATGGCTGACATCGGGCGCAGTGTCGGGTATGACATAGTCGGGTATGGGCAGCGAGAGCGAATAAAGCTCCTCCGCACTATGGCCGCCAAGCTCCATGCCGTCGCAAACGTCCAAAAGTACCACTTCATGACCGGAACTGCGAAGCGCACGGGCTATCATCGTGCCGGACGATATGGAAACGTCCCTCTCGTTGCTCCTGCCGCCGCATAGTACACATATCCTCATAGCTCAACCTCTTTCATAGAATTAATGCCTTAAAGGGGGACGGTTCGTGCAAGGTTCCGTCTCCCGGGAAAACAGCTACTTAAATTTATACAGCATTGCTCACCGAATTATACCACAAACGCGCCCAAAATGGAACGGCTGTAAAGCAATTATGCAGCTAAAGCGATGACGGCGTGTCTCCGGGGGTATTCCCGAGCGGCGCAGGATATGAGGAAATTTGTCCCAAGCCGTAAAATATAATTAATTTATTTCAAAATCTATTGTACATAGGCGCAGGATATGCTACAATGCCTGAGCTATGAACAATAATGAAGAACTGATCAATAAAAGAAACAAGATGGGAACCATGCCCGTTGGCAGGCTCCTCTTCACAATGAGCGTTCCGCTTGTCATATCCATGCTGGTGCAGGCGATGTACAATGTCGTGGACAGCTACTTCGTTGCCAAGCTCAGCAACGCCGCACTCAATGCCGTTTCGCTTGCGTACCCCCTGCAGATGCTTATGATAAGCTTCGCAGTCGGTACGGGCGTGGGCATGAACTCCTATATCGCGCGCTGTCTTGGTATGGAGGAAAAGGAACGCGCCGACCGAGGAGCAAGCAACGGCCTGTTCCTGCTCTTCATAACGGGCGCGGTGTTCCTGATAATGGGCTTTTTCGTCACGCCCTTCTTTAAGCTGTTCACCGATGATCCCGAGCTTATCGACCTGGGGGTCAGGTATCTGCGTATCTGCATGGTGTTCGGCATGGGACTGTTCATTCAGATAGGCTGCGAGCGCATCCTGCAGTCCATGGGAAAGACGGGGCTTTCCATGTTTGCGCAGCTTGCAGGTGCGATAGTCAATATTGTGCTCGACCCCATGCTCATCTTCGGCATTGGGCCTTTCCCGGAGCTTGGGATCGAGGGTGCCGCTTATGCGACCGTTATCGGCCAATGGATAGGCATGACGATCGCGCTTCTGCTTGTATTTGCCGGCAAGCATGAGGTCAAGGTCAGCTTCAGGCATTTCCGCCCCGACGGAAGGACCATCGGGGAGATCTATCGTGTCGGAGCGCCCTCTATCATAATGCAGTCGATAGGGTCGTTAATGACCATCGGGCTCAACGCCATATTCGCAAGGATCCTTGCGAGCGAGATAGGCGTTACCATCACGGGCGTTTACTTTAAGCTCCAGTCGATAATCTTCATGCCGCTGTTCGGCGTAAACAACGCCGCCATGTCCATTATGGCGTATAACTACGGCGCAGGCAGCCGCAGCCGCTTTACCTCGACCTTTATAAAGACGCTTATCACTGCGCTTGTCATCATGTTCGTGGGCTTGACGGTTTTCCAGCTCATTCCGAGACAGCTGATCGCCATGTTCGATAAGGACGGCTCTTTGACCGAAGCAGGCGCAAGGGCGTTCAGAATAATCTCGCTGCACTTCCCAATAGCGGCTATCGGCATCACCATTTCAAACACCTTCCAAGCGCTTGGCAAGGGCATACACAGCATGATGATGTCCCTCTTCCGCCAGATCTGCGTGCTGCTTCCTGCGGCCCTGGTGCTTGCACTCATCTTCCGTCAGGTGGACTCCGTATGGTGGGCGTTCTTCATCGCAGAGTTTGCTTCGGTAACTTACGGTGCGATATTCCTCAAGAGGGAGTGGAAGGAGCATATTTCCGTACTCGAGCATTAGCCCTCGGAATTCAGCGTTTAAGCCCCGGAAGATTACCTCCGGGGCTTTATCCAAAAACTTAACGATTTCAGCGGATGAACTTATCCACATTTATGTTATCAACAGGCTCGTTACTTGGCGGCATACCGGTTTTTGTATTGACCGCAATTAAAAATACTATTCGAATCGACGGTGTTTGTCCACCGGATATGGACTAATCCACATACTAAGCACAGTTATCAATGCTTAATTCAAAAGTTATCCACATAGTTATCCACATTATTCACATTTTGGAGGGAGTATTTCAGGCAAAAGCGGCATTCAGCCGGAGAATCAGCCAAGGCAGCTCATCATGTCGTCGTACAGTTCGCTGAGTATCCGCTTTTCAAGGCGCGAGATGTAGCTTTGCGATATGCCCAGCATGTCTGCGACCTGCTTTTGCGTGTATTCGCGCCTGCCGTTAAGCCCAAAGCGCAGCTCTATTATTTGCCGATCCCTTTCGCTAAGTCGGGATACTGCGGCACGGAGAAGCTCCAGCTCCGCCTCATCCTCTATGCGGCGGCTGACCACATCGTCATCGGTACCGAGCACATCGCCGAGCAGCAGTTCATTGCCGTCCCAATCCACATTCAGAGGTTCATCAAGGCTGACCTCGAGCTTCAGCCTGCTGGTCTTGCGCAGGAACATCAGTATCTCATTCTCAATGCATCGGCTTGCGTAGGTCGCAAGCTTTATATTCTTTTCCACCCGAAAGGTATTTACGGCTTTAATAAGTCCTATCGTGCCGATGGAAACGAGGTCGTCAATGCCGATCCCCGTATTTTCGAATTTTTTGGCAATATAAACAACGAGCCGCAGGTTATGCTCAATGAGCGTGTTGCGCGCCTCCATATCCCCGGAGCTGAGGCGTTCTGTCAATAGCCTTTCCTCGTCCCTCGGCAGCGGCGCAGGCAGGGATTCTCCGTTGGTAATATAGTAGCTTTCTCCGCCAAGATCGATGTCGTAGATGTTATCGGCGTTGTTCTTCAGCTTTGCGCTCAGCCCGAGTGCTCTTTGATAGGCTAAGAAAAGGAAACGCAGTATTGAATTCATAGGCTCTCCCTCCATTCCGTATATTTCAGCTCTCCGTCAGCAGCGGCGGAGGAACTATGGCAAAGCGGACGTTTGCGAATGCGACCACGGCGTTGACGCTTGCTCCGTTCACCGTTACCTGCTCGGGATGACAGCCCTGCAGAATGCTGTCGCCCCCTGCCGTGCTCATCGGTATGGGCAGACTCTTTCCGGATTTTGAAAATGCGTCGGCAATAATCGGCTGCCGAAGGAGTTTCTTTGGGAGCAGTATGACGGGAAGCTTGCTGATGCTCTCCGTCAGGCTGCTGCCCGTGTCAACGAGCGCCGCCATGCTGAGCCTTTGCCCCGAAAGCGTGACCGTGACCTCCGCAATACTCTCGTTCCGGACCCTTCTGGCAAGGATCAGCCGGATACGGCCGGGAAGCAGCGCAACGGCTAACGCCCCGATAAGAAACGTGTGCAGCGCAATGCCCTGGGAATAGTCGTCGGAGAAGATGATAGAGATGGCAAAAACGGCTCCGCCTGCGGCAAGTGTCGATAACAGCAGGGCGGCAAGCCCCTTAAAATAACCCTTGATGCTCCGGCACGGAATCGCAAACGCCATCAAAAACGATGTCAGCAGCTTCATCGGCAGCGTCAGAAGCATCGGCAGCAGCCCCGCACCGACGGCAGCATATGCCGCCCCGCCCATCGCGAACAGGAGGAACCTTCCCTTATGCGGACGGAGCGAAAGCATAGCAGCCGTGAGGTGCAGAACCAAGAGGTTCATCAGGAGGTTATCAAGCAAGAAAAGCTCAATGTACATGGAAACAGCCTCCCTGCGGTGATTTGCCGCAAGATTATTGTAGCACCGCCGAGCCTTGTTTTTGGTCGATTTAGGGGCGAAAAAACAGGGAGCTTGCGGCGAAATATGGGAGCAAAGCCCCGGGAGGCGCACAGCCTATTGACGCGAAACGGAATTTGCGATATGATTCTGACGCAGAAACGAGAATTTATGCGGTAAAATGAAATACCGCTTTATAAGGAGAAGGAAAAATATGCACATGAGAAGAATCGGAAGATCGGCACTTGCTTTGACGCTTGCTCTGCTATTCGGTATGTTTATCGCATGCAGCGGCAGCAATCAGAATACCGGCAATCCCACCCATGCGGCAGAGCTGCCGACTGCTATGACTTCGGAGGCTCCGACGCCTGAGCCGACGCCTGAACCGTATATAAGGCTTTCCGTCGATAATTCCGAACAGGGCAGGGGCGTTGCCGTACTGGTCAATTACTGTCACCCATACGCTCACACCGATGAGATAATGACAGTGCCAATACCCGAAAACGATTACATCATTTCGAGCAGAGCCGATATTGGGCTTCCGAGCGCCACGTTTGATGAGCTTCTTGCACTTGGCAAAGCGTTCTATGAGCACACGGGAACACGGCTTTGCGTCACGAGCGGCTACCGTACGGTGGAGTATCAGCTCAACCTGTACAACGAGTATGAGGCGGAGCACGGCGCGGAGCTTGCGCAGATATATGTAGCTTCTCCCGGAGCCAGCGAGCACCACACCGGGCTTGCGGCTGACCTTTCAACCGTGGACGGCGAAGGCAATCGTCTGCCGCTTGAGTATCATTCCGCAAGAGACTGGTTCAACACCGCCTGCAGCGATCACGGCTTTATCCTCCGCTATCCGGTCGGCCGGGAAATGCTGACCCGAGTGGCATATGAGCCGTGGCATTTTCGCTATGTCGGAGTGCCCATTGCCCATGCGGTGACGGCGATGGGTATAACCTATGAGGAGTTTATCGACCATATCAAGCAGTATTCGGTGGAAAGCGGTATGCTGTTTGTGAAAAACGATAGTCTGGAAGGGTATCTTAACCAAGAGCAAAAGCTTATCTGCCCGGAAGGCTATCTCGATGTGGCGGAATATGATGAGGAATCAGGCACGCTTTCGATCGATGCGGACGGCTATGTTATCTATTTTGTATCCATGTCCGCAGGGGATAGCACCGAGATAATGATACCGAACTGCGTTTCGGACTATACGGTATCCGGCACCAATGACGGCGGATTTATAGTAGTCGGCAGGGTCAACGGCTGATCGGCTGCCGGCATAGCAATGTCGTCCATGTATTTAATCAAAAACACAGTCCCGATTCGCTTCAATAAACGGATCGGGACGGTTGTTTCAGCCAGTATTACGCCTTCGGCCGGCATGATCAATCGATCGCGTACCTGATGACGCAGGGTTTTTTCCGCCGCTGTCAAGCGGAGAGGACACTATCTCGACGGTTTTCAGTTTTACCCCAAGCATTATCTCATAATGATGCCTGAAATGCCCTGCACAGCAGAAGCAGTATTGCTTTGACACGGCAAGATCACATTTCGGATCGTTGAAATTCGTACAGGCGCAAAAGAACCTTTCTCCGTTTGAGCAGTATACGGCATGAACCGTAATCGTGCCGTCCTCATTCCGAACGGGCTGCCCCATGTAGGGAACATCCTTGATTTTTTGAAGCCTTTCATCAATGGAAAGCCGAGCGTTTTCCTTTGCAAAAGCCTTGGACGCCTTCTCCCTTGCGCCGCCCTTGCAGCAGGCGTTCCATTCAAAAACCGTTTGGAGCGTCTCGGCATCGACATTCTCCGCCATAATATCCACCGCCCGCTTGAAGTAAGCGGCTCTTGTTTTCTTTGGGGATCTGTCGCAGATATCCTCATAGCCTTGGTCTATCTGTGCCGAGATCTCATGGTCTATTCCAAATTGTTCCAAGGATTTTTTGAAATTTTCCGGGCTTGGCATTTTCTTCACCTCCATATTAAGCTAAATATTATCACCGTTAATTCTATTGCTTGCTGATCGCTTCGGTTATCAACTCCGCCCATGCGGGAAGGAAGCCGGCCTTGACGGCAACGCGCTGGGAGGCTATATGCGACACGGATGTGCCGTAAAAAGGCAGGACGCCTCTATCCAGCACGGCGTTTTTCAGCATCGCAACGAGCGTCGTTCCGATCCCCATGCCCTCCGCCTCCGGCATTGTATTTATACCGATCTGCCACATAAAGGGGCTGTCCGCGCTTGCGCCTGCCATGGATATTATTTCGCCGCCGCAAACAGCCGCCAAGCCGAGCACATCGGGCGCATTTTCGTTGAAGGCAAAGGCTTCGCCGAACCTGCCGTCACCCCTGAACCTAAGTATTTCGGCTTGCGAATAGAATACCGTGTCGAATGCCGGTGCATTGCCATGCGGTGCAGGGGACTCTGTTTTTTTGTCAGCTATGTAGAAGGGATGGAACTGCTTTATCCTGTATCCGAATTCCCCCAGCAGTTCCTGCAATTCCATGAGCTTTCCGGCTTCCATAAACCATGCGCCGGAGGCATTGCGGAATCGGCTTTCAAGCTTGGGGATAATTGTCTCGCTGCCGCAGAATAGGAGCTTGCCGTTAACGGCGGCTATCTTCAAAAAGCATTCTCCGCCGTCGGTCACGACGTTGTCGTCAAAACGGCGCTGTCCGTTCAAACGGCGAAACACGGTGAAGCGGTTGCCACCGGAAGAAATATCCTCCTGTCGGCAGCAATAATCGAGCGCAAGCTGTTTTTGTAAGATGCTGTTCATAGGTCGGTTATAAAGCTCCTTATGGTTTTGGCATTGCCTGGGATTCGGCGAGCTGCTTTCGGGATGCGTTGTCTGCCCCGATGATCATTGGTCAAAGAACCTTTCCCAGCGAACATCGTTCCACTGCGTTGTGTCAAAACAGCCTCGTATCGCACTGCACATTATCCTTAGCTTTTGGGAAATGGCAGGGGAGCTCATGAGCGCCCTGCAATACTCGTCCTTGGTCATAATAAATTCCATAATCCTTGCACGGTCTTCCCTCTCGTTGACCCTTGCATAGCTGTCCACGAAGTAAATTTCCTCGTCACCTGTGCCGAACAGCGTCCAGCGTTCCTGATCGGGGTCGGTAAACGCCGTCTGGCCGTAATATGAAAAGCCTTCAGGATTCAAGGCTGCCCAGATATCCGGATCGAAATAGGTATTATCCGCTGACAGAATCTTGTCCTCCGTTGCGTGCCATATTTCGTGGCATATAGTGCTGTTCAGCTCATCCATGCGCACATCTATGGCTATGTTGTGCCAATAGTTGTTTTCAAATGAAACTCCAATAACTCCATGGTCGCTGACAATGGCTCCTACCGGCAGGAAACGAATTCCTCCTTCTCCCATATCGTTCTTAAACTGCGAAAAGAACCCGTCGGGATAGAGGGCAAGGCTTTGCTCCAAGCTTTCCAGGGCACGGCATATCTCCCGGGCTTCGTTTCCAAAACCCATCAAATCGGTTGTCGTCATCTCGTATAAGGAAAGCTCGCATGCGCCGGCGCACTGTGAGGAAAGCAGAATGCGGACATCGTATTCCTCTTCCAGGCGGTTCGCATACTGCCTCGCTTCAAGCAGGCTATCCGGAAGCTCGCCGCCGGACAGCTCATTCCAATAGGCATCCGCAAGCTCCGTTTGTACCGAAAGCGGAGATTCTACCTGTTCCGCTGCCGCAGCTTCGGCCATGCTGAGCTTATCGGGATAGACGGAATAGAGCAGGAAATTTCCTTCCCGGAAAGTGGTGCAAATAATGCGGCTCTTTGACGATATCCAGCAAGCGGAGCGCAGCTCTCCGTCCATTCCCGTTTCGGTCAGCGAACAGTATAACACGCTGTCGCCAAGAGAAAACAGGGTCGTATCTTCGCCGACAGCCAGCAGAAAGGGGGAGCCGTCGACCGTGAGAAGTTCGCTGTTTTCACCCCGGAATACAGAAGCATCCGCATAACGGAAACCATCCTGCTCGCTTCCGAAGGTGATGGCATAGCCCATTTGCTCATAATCAAAGGAGGGAAGGCAGCAGAGTTCCTCGCTCCAATAGGGCTGATACAGTTCCTCCCGAATCGAAATGTATTCTCCGGTCGTTATGTTGAGTATAGCCGTTCCGCAAGCGCTGTCGTATGCGGACAGTCTGAAATGCAGGGCGATAATATCCTTGTTTGGATGGATTGATACTATCTGTAAGAAGCGAAGCTCCGGATCCGTCTCAACACGCTGCATTGTGCTCCCTGCAACATCAAAGCGGCACAGGACAGAATCCGTGAGCGAATAATAAGCGGAACGGTCGTGTGAAAAGACGCCGTTCATATCCGATGCGGGAAATTCGCCCGCATCCTCAAGCTCCTTGTCGACGAATTTCCAAATATGGTTATCAATGTCGCGAAGAGCAAATCCTCCGTCCGTGAAGGTCTCCTCATATAGGCTCCACGATCCTTCCAGTATCCTGGAATCGATAACTAAATCGCCTGCGATATCTATAAGTGCAAGCTGTGTGGTATTGGCTTCATAGTCCGTCCGGCAGGCAAGAACGCTGCCGTTTTCGGCAGGGAGGAATGTGGGCAGCGCGTCCGGGCGCAGGCAGTCCAAGCTTTCAACCGCCTCCGGCTCCGGCTCTGGGCTTGCTGTGAGCGACGGTGCGGTGGGAGGCAATTCCGTCGCCTCCTGTCCCGGCTCCTGCTTTGCACACCCCGTAATCAGGATAAGAATAAGGATGATGGAAATAACAATTATTCGGTGCATTCTTCTTTTCATGGTGCAACTCTCCACATTGATTTAGGTTTAGATCGGCTTATTTGTGCCGTGGGCATATGCCTCGCTCATGACGCATCATCCAATCTTGGCATACAGCATCGGAATCAGTCATGAAATATCCCTCTCTTCCGGTTGTACTTTGATTATTTTACATGCTGAGCACGCAGAAATCAACCGTTTGTTTCACCTGGCGTGCTTGCGGAAACAGATCGAACAGCGGACTGATTGCAAACTGCCGGCTCTCGCCCGAGGGCAAGAACCGGCAGTATTTGATTTGCATACCCCGAAAGGAATAAAGAAGTATGCATTTATGCCATGAAATCAGCCAAGCGGAATCAGCTTTTCCTCCTCGATGTACAGTTCGGAGCGGAGTATGTCATGTCGCTTGTTACAGCAATGAGATTCTACAAGGTAAAAGGTTGCATCATTTTTGCGCATCTCTTCGAATTCTTCGTCGCTCCACGGAATCTCTTCATCATAATAAAGTGAGAGTTCTTCTATTGACTCATATCGGGATGCATCATCCGGAATATACCAAGGCGTACTCGTCATGACCAGCTGAGATCCGTCATACCTGATTCGCACATCCTGGAGCTCACCAGCTGTTTCGCTAATATCGATCTGACTTTCGATCTCGAATGAGTTTGTAATGCCGAGCTTTACGATGTCTTGAGCGACCTTTTCAATGCGTGACATATTGTCATAGACCCTATAATCGAGTATCATCTCGATGGTGTCGCCGGTGCCGTCCGGGCTGAACATGATGGTGGCAATGCACGGATGCGAAGGATCCAGTTTGCCCAACTGCCCATAAAGCGTTTTGCAGCTGCGATCGATGACGTCGCAAAATCTACAGTCAAAATCTTCGGATATGCTTTCAAGGTGATCCAGATCTGCCGTCAAGTCTACCCATTCTGCGGCCTCGTTATGAAATGCCGAAAAGATGATGTCTTTGAGGGCGTCATATGCTGCTTCTGCGCCGTCAAAGCGAATTGTAGCATTTATATACCAGTCGTTCAAAAAAATTCTCATAAGTAATGCTCCCTGTTAATTTAATATTATTAATTGATGTGATTCCGACGAAGCTGTGCGGTCACCAATCAGCAGCCATGTGTGGGAATAAAGCCCAACGGCCTTGATTCCCTGCTCGGCAAGGACTGAAATTTTATTGATATGGCTTCCCAATCTATTAAACAGTACCTTGCTGTTTGTTGAATTAATTATAGCACTTATCGGTTGATAAAGCAAGAATTTTATGCGTGTATATGTGCATTTTTTAGTACAGCTGAGAAAAAAGCGGGAGCCGAGATCTCAACCCGTCTCAGCTCCCGATATGTTCGGCAAAGCAACGATGCTTTATAATCATTTTGTATTCGTTCATCTAAGTATTCTTCCGTGTTTAACGACACCCATTTTAAGCGGTGAACTATTATTCCTCGTCAAGCTGCTGCGATAGGCGAAGCGTAACACGCTCGGACTCATCGGTCAGGGCGCCGTCGGCTGTAAGTATGGGGGTGTCCAGAACCGCCTTAATCGAAACAGCGGCGGCTGCGGAAGCGGCAATTATTTTACGGCTTTCGGCGGGATACAGAGAATAGTCGGTTCCTTCGCTTGCCACAATATCCTCCATCGAGTGGATCAACGGCAGAAAATATGCGTCAAGCCGCGCAAGCAGATTGTGGAACATATATGCCATTCTGCGGATAGCTGCGCACTGAAGCGCTCCGATTTCAAGCTGCTCGCATATCACATCGGCTTCTGCGGCATGAGCCTTGGCCTCTTCCAAACCCTTGCCCGCATTTGCGCCTGTAATGATCCCCATAACGAGCAGCGCAGGCCCGGCAACAAGGCCTCCCAAAACTGCGGTTCCGCCCGCCATGCCAATGCCGCCTGCGGCCAGAGAGCCGCCGCTAAAGAAAGCAAGCGTAGCGTTGGTTGCCGCAGCGCCGCCAATTACAAGCTTCAACAGGCATGTGTTTTTTATATTCTTTATAGGCATTGCAATATTGAAGCGATTATGGTAGAATCCATTCATTAATCTTTCAGAATACTTGCCGGTGTGATGGAATTGGCAGACGTGACGGACTCAAAATCCGTTGATGGCGACATCGTGTGGGTTCGAGTCCCACCACCGGCACCAGAAAAGAAACTGCCTTTGTCTACCAGACAAAAATGGTTTCTTTTCAACTAAATCCATCTTTGATGGATGAAATCGCTGCGCGATGAAATCCGCTTTACGGCGGAAAGGACGGATTTAATTTCATCTGCGAAGTAGATTTCATCCGAACGGAGTGAGGATTTCATCGCGCCTTGCCAAACAGGTTGAAAAATCAGAAAAATTATGGCATGCTGTTGTATCCGCGAAATTTACATGCACTGTTACGCATACTAAATACAGAGAGAGGTACATAACATGGGCAACTTTGAATTACTGGCAGATGAGGTCGTATTGTATGAGGGCTCTGCGTCCAGCAATCAGCACAAAGGCAGTCTGCTTATCACACTAACATCACAGAAAATCGTATTGGAGCAAGAAAAGGGCTTATTCAAAAAGACACGCGAACTGGTGGACATTATTGAATTGGCAACCGTCAAATTCTATAATGACGCAGTACAAATCAAGCAGAAAGGGTCAGATGTAGAAGTACAGACCACATCCGGTAATGTAACTTTCACATTCTCCGGTATGTTTGAGGCAGGAAAATTCAAAGCCAAAATTGTAGATGCAGCCACCGGAACCACACTGGCAAAACGCGTATCAGATAAGACCAAGGGCGCATTTGACATGGTAGATGAAACCCTGGGACTGGATACCCGCGGCACAATCAAAGGTGTATTGGAACAGGGCGTTAAGGGTGTCATTTTCAACGGCATCGGCAAGAAGAAATAAAAAGATGGCAATACTTTCAATCTGTGATTTCTTTTAAACTATGAATTGTTTGTTTTATTGTGGTGTACTTTTGGTCGTTCTTACCCCTGCTTTGCTCCGTTTGGTCGCTCTTTCGCGAATAAGGAACAGTAGATTGATACAATTGTATCGACTTACTGTTTTCTTTTTATCGTTAAATATTAGTCGAAAGTCCTTGATTTACAAGGGCTTTTTTGCTTTCTTGGTGCATTTCGGTATATGCGGTGCCTATATCTTGTGTCCCAAATACCACAAAATGCAGGAAAGCACTACTCCCCACCAAGGTGTAGTGCTTCAGACTGAAGACAAAGCCCGCAGACATCTCGTGGGTTTTGTCTTTTTTTCTTGATAGGATGTATAAAAAATGGTATAAT
>UQNF01000030.1 GCA_900542285.1 uncultured Clostridium sp. | reverse complement strand
CCCTTGACTGCTCTCTTGAGAGGAAATGTGTCACCTATGCTTGACGCTTCAACATCCGGCGATTGTATTTGACGAAATGATGTGTTGCATTTTTGGGCTTTGTATGTTACACTATCCGCATCGCGTTAAAAATCAATTTAACCAAAGGAGAAGAAAATGAAAAAACTGTTCATCGTTCTCATGGCAGCGCTTATCGCTGTTTCTCTCGCCGCATGCACCGGCGGAACCGATAAGAACCCCACGTACGCCCCCATCACTGAAGCTCCGGCAACGGATGTTCCCGTTACAGAAGTTCCAGCGACCGATGAGCCAACCGCTGAGCCTACTGCCGAGCCTACCGCTGAGGTAACCGAGGCACCCACTCCCGAACCGGCATACACTTTTGATGAAACCACTCGCAAGTTTGAAGATAGTTACCTTGTTTTCACGCTTCCCGAGGATATTACCGTTATTGCCGTGACAAATGCAGAGCCTATAACAAGCTACAGCTTCTGCTCTCCCTCTTATCCCGCAAATTCCGATAACATCATCTATGTTGTCGCCCCTGCCGCCGCAGGAAACGATTACAGCCAAAAGACCGCAGACCAGATTCTTGCAGAGATCAAGGTCGGTTTTGATGCTCTTGGTGTAGAGTACAGCATTACCAATACCAACCTTGAGGCGATCACATGCAGTGACCACAATGGTATCATCTTTAGCTATGACATCTCCATGAACGGCGTAACCCTTCATCAAATGTTCTGGTCCGTCACCACGGAAGATAATACCTTTAATATCACTGCGACCACGACGGAGAATGTCGATGCGCAGCGTGCATTCCTGGATGCTGTAATCATTAAATAAAGCTTTTCCTTTGCACGCATGATCTCTGAAACGTTATTTTGTGCAACAGCACAACGGCCTGCGGATATAAAAGCGTAGGCCGTTGTTTTTTCGCAGTAATTCAATTCAGTGTAGCAGGCTTCTGAAAGCAACTGTAATTTCGCAAGCTTCATCAAGCTTGGAAAGATGGCTGCTATTCAGCTAAAATGAACTCCTTCAACAGATGCTGAGTTCATCATGGATCGGGAGTGCAAAATGGGATTCTCAATGAAATCAAACCATGCCTAATAGCTTCATCGCTTCCAAAAATGTATCCGCCTCTCCGTTGATATTTGCGATTTTAGTGGCTTCAATATCATACCATGCATACTCAAGTCCATGAATAATTATAGGCAGCTTCTTTCCAAACTTATCCTCCAAAAAACCTTCTTGCTGCAGACGTTTTGCCACCTCTGAGACCAGCTGCAGCAACTCATAATGTCCAACAGGGCCCTTCCCAATATAGTTACAATCTTCGTCATAGCAGTTCTCATCTTCTTCGCCAATGTTAACAATACCCTGCTCTTCATACCAGTCAAACAGCAAATCGATCAATTCATTAGGCTCATCCGGATCGATAACAAGAGTCTCATCCTGACGCCAGAAGGCATAGTTCCAGCGTTCCTCGCTGAATCGATCTGCGCCTTCGCAATCATATTCAGTGTTATAGCTAACAGCAAAAGATGACACATTGCTGAAGCCCTTGTATTCATACGATTCGTTTGGATGCACAAAAAACGATATTGCATAAATACCTTCTTCACACCAAGTATTCATTATCGATTTTATCTTCAAATATAGTTTTTCGGAAAGTTCGGTCATTCCATAAGCCCCCTCAATTCGATTATTCCTGATTATACTATAAAAAGAAAATAACCGCAACTTTGTATCAAAGCAACGGTTATTTTGGCGGAGAAGGAGGGATTTGAACCCTCGCGCCCCTTCGCAGAGCCTACTCCCTTAGCAGGGGAGCCCCTTACAGCCACTTGGGTACTTCTCCATAAAGAATTTGGCGGAGAGAGAGGGATTCGAACCCCCGGTGCCTTGCGGCATCACTGGTTTTCAAGACCAGCTCCATAAACCACTCGGACATCTCTCCCTGTTCACAACGGTGCTATTATAGCAAAGAAGCATCCGCTTGTCAACAATAAATCAGCCCTAATTCTTTCATATATAATATTATTTGTCAGCGCGCCGATAACGGCTTAACAACTATTTTGCGTTGTGAGCATCATCCTCTTGAACGCAAAGAGTGCTTTCTGTGCTGCAAGCGGTCGGAATAATGCTCTTGAACCATGAGAGAGCATTAACACTGTGATGATAAAGTACGCTGCAAACGCAGTAGATGCCACCGCCGAGAGAACAAACGAGCATATCGTTCATCGTATCAATTAGACCAATATCAAGATAACCATTTATTGCAATCTCTTCTCCATTCACGATAACAGAGCTGATTTCAGGTATCCTGCCGATAACTCCTGCTTCCGTGCCAAGCTGATATGAGTTTATGTTGGCTATCCAAGTATCCTGCTGCATATCCATTCCAAAGAATGTATCCATTGCGTATTCAAAGAACTCCCAAATAACGGCGACAGATAGTGTAAAGCACATTGCACAGGTCAAAGTGATAGCCAGGGAATGAGTCCCGTTCTTCCTGTCCAACACCTCCGGTATAAGTGCTCCGATAACCGCAAACAAGAAGCCTGAGCTTGTGTGAAGGATCTTATCCCAAGGCTTGATAAGATAGTAGAAACGATAGATCTTGCCGAGTATCGGGCCGCCAATTATCAAGAGAAGGAACATCATCTTGAGCATAACCGGCATCTTAACGCTGAAGCAGCGTTCAAACACCCACGGCATCAGTAATAGGGCTGAAACAAGCAGGCAGATAGCTGCGTTATTAGCCCTATCGTCTGCAGGAAGCACACCGCTGAGCGACATGATCAAGGTTAACAAAAGAAACCCTTCTGCGCATACCAGTATGAGAAGCTCACTGCCCATTTTGAGGTTCAGTTTTGTTCCAAGCCCGGTTGTATGTTTTTTCATAATTTGCTTCCCCCCTTGTTTTTCTAAACTATACTGACCTATTTCACATTTTTTATTAACCCAGCTTCAACCTGCGTTAACAAAAATATATATTTCTTCTCGTGATGAATTGTGCCTCTTTTGAGCAAAAATGCTCTTGAATTCATATTCAATTAATGTTTTAATACTATTATTGCTTGTATAAATGTTCAACAATACTGAAGGAAGGTTGAATCTATTATGTTTAAAATACTAATCGCCGAAGACGACAGAGAGCTCTGCCAGCTTTTTCATCGCGTGCTGTCCAATAACGGCTATCAAACTATCTGCGTATACGACGGCAAGCAGGCGCTGGATGTGCTCGACAGGGAATACATCGATCTCATAATTTCTGATATCATGATGCCCAATATGGATGGCTATGAGCTTGTCTCATCTCTTCGCGATAGCGGCAACGGGATACCCGTTCTCATGATAACCGCCAAGGATACATTCTATGATATGCAGCGTGGATTCAGTTCGGGAACCGATGACTACATGGTTAAGCCTATTGATGTCAATGAAATGGTTCTGCGTGTCGGTGCTCTGCTACGCCGCGCCAAGATGATAAGCGACCGCAAGCAGGTCATCGGAAACACAGTACTTGAATACGACTCGATGACCGTTACCAGTGACGGCAAGAGCATGGTGCTCCCGCAAAAGGAGTTCATGCTTCTATATAAGCTTACATCCTATCCGGGAAGGATCTTCACGCGTCAGCAGCTTATGGACGACATATGGGGCCTCGACAGCGAGACCGAACCCCGTACGGTAGACGTGCATATCAACCGACTGCGTGACCGTTTCCGCGATAATAAAGACTTCGAGATTGTCACAATTAGAGGTCTCGGCTATAAAGCGGTGAAGCATCATGCCTAAAAAAGCGTCCAGCAAACGAACGGATAAGCCCATAAAACGTGGGCGCTATGTTGATCTCGCTTCCTCTCAATTTGAGGTCAAGCTATTAAAGGGTCTTAGGTGGTACTTCTCGCTGATAGTCTTTTGCATTCTTGCCGGAAGCGCACTGCTTGTAATGATATTTGCTCTTGTTATCGACAAGCTCAATTGGCTTCACCGTGTTAAGGATACCCTGTTGATCATCGGTTTGCTTGGTGCCAGTCTTATCATTGGCACAGTGATCGCCGTCATTCTGTCAAGAGAGGTGCTGCGGCCTATCAATACTTTGAGCAGCGCTATGCGAAGGGTCGCCGAAGGCGATTTTGCGGTCAAGCTCAACGAGAATACATCTTTGAGATTCGTTCATCAGCTCAATTCCGACTTCAACAACATGGTTGGCGAGCTGAGCACCGTTGAGACGCTTAGGAATGATTTTATTTCTAATGTCTCACATGAATTCAAAACTCCTCTTGCAGCCATTGAAGGCTACGCCTCGTTGCTGCAGGATCCCAGCCTTTCGAACGAGCAAAAAAGCGAATATGTTGAGAAGATACTGGTCAGCAGTAAAAGACTATCCGCATTGGTCGGAAATATCCTTACGCTTTCGAAACTTGATAACGAAACAATGCCGCTTGCCAGAGAGCGCTACAGGATAGACGAGCAGGTCAGGATATGTATCCTTGCGCTTGAAACAAAATGGATGGAGAAGAAAATTGAATTCGATGTAAACATGGACAGCATTGAGTTCTCAGCCATTGAAGCCCTGATGAATCATGTCTTCTCCAACCTCGTGGATAACGCTATTAAATTCAGTCCGCATGGAGGCACCATCTATGTCTCGCTTTCTCAAACGGCTACGGAGCTTCATTTCTCCATCGCCAACAGCGGTCCGCCTATTGATGAAGAAACGATGAAGCACATGTTTGAAAAGTTCTATCAGGGTGATACCTCGCATAAATCAGAGGGTAACGGGCTCGGGCTTTCGCTGGTCAGCAAAATTGTATCCCTGCACCATGGCAGCGTTTCGGCAAAAAATACCAGCGACGGACTTGTTGAGTTTACTATGATCCTTCCAATCGAATAAGCAATATTTTTCCGACTCCGCAGTATTCTTGCTGCGGAGCATTTTCGAACGAAGACGAAAAAAAGAAGCACTCCGCATGGAAGCGCTTCTATGGAGCTGGTGATCAGATTCGAACTGACTACCTCGTCATTACCAATGACGTGCTCTACCTACTGAGCTACACCAGCATGTTCGCTTGGAACGTTTGCTATTATAAATGCTCGCGACCGATTTTGCAACCCCTTTTTTGACCTTTTTTTAAATATATTTATGTCGTATATCATCCATAGCTTTCCGTCCTGTTGAGGCGGCTGATCTGGCGATTTGTTATCGAATCGCTGTATATTAATAATTTTTGTTGCAGGAATAGCAGTTTTGCACTATAATATGCGTGTATGTGCATCAATTTTGCACCGATCAGAAGAAAGATTAGGAGGTATCCTTTTTGAAAAAAACCAGCTCTGAAAAGAAGCCTATCCCCCCTTTGAAGACAGTTTCCATTGTGATCATTGCCGCATTTGGAGTTCTCGCCTTAAGTTTAGTAGTGCTGCTGTGCTTCAAAGCCTATGTGAACAAGCTCATCAAGGCAGACCACGAATCTGCCGTCGAGCATTATATTGCAGCAAACAGCGCCACCGTAACTCATAATGAGGATGGAAGCATGACTATCCAGGGTTATGCTGACGGAGTTCCCTTCGGCTATGTTGAGAACAACACCTTCTGCGATGGCATCACCCTTGACGGTGTTCCTATCGGAGGCAACACCTATGATGAGATTCTTAGTCTATACTACGACAAGCTCAATCAGATGAGAAGCGGTATCTGCTACACCGTCAATTACGGCAGACAATCATTTGTGATAGATTCCTCTTCCTTCGGTCTTTCCACCGATATTGAAGCTGTGCTGCTTGAAGCAATGCAAATCGGTCGTGAAAGCGACACCGATTTCCTTGCCAACTATAACAGGAGGATCCAGGTCGCGCAGGAAGGGGTCGAGTTCACAAGCGGTATTTACTATGATGACGACATGCTCACCCAGCGCATCAATGAAATATCCGATCTGCTTGACTCCAATCCAGTAGAACCATACATCACTCTGCGCAATCTCGTCGGAGGCGGAAAACCCGGAGTCGGCACCGGGGGATCGTCCACCGATGTATATGCTACAACTGCATTGAAGATCGCGAGAGTCGACGTTGCCGAAGCCATATTCCACAACGGAACACCCGGCAAGCTTATCGATCGTGTAAATTTCAAACAAAGCATATTGAATGCGTACAATATCGGCAACTACACCGCTGAGATTGACCTTATCGCGGATGATGTCTACCCTACGTCAACCGCTGAGCAGTTGAAGAGCAGCTTTGGCAGGATCAGTATGTTCTACACAGACTTTGAGACCAGCGGAACCAATCGTTCGCGCAACGTTCAAAAGGCAGCGGGTCTTCTGAACTGTATTGAGATCATTCCGGGTGAAGAGCTCACCTACAACACCATCCTCGGGCCTCGCACCGAAGCGGACGGCTGGCTCCAGGCTGCAGGCATTTCCGGAGGCAAGGAGTATGTTGACAGCCCCGGCGGCGGTATCTGTCAGGTAAGTACGACCCTATACAATGCGCTGCTCATGGTTGGTCCGAATATTGAGATCACACAAAGGTCGCACCACTCCATACCGGGCAGTTATATTGCCCTCGGTCTGGACGCCACGGTTTCTTCCTATGGTCCCGATCTTGGGTGGATCAACAACAGCAATTCTTCGTATTTCATCGTTTCATATGCGGATATGAACGCAAAGCGAATTTATTGCTGCATATTCGGCGCACCTGATGCAAACGGCTATACCTACAGACTTCGTTCAGAGGTCGTTGAGGTTGTAGAGCCCGAGGAACCTATACAGGTTGCAGAACCACTGTGGCCGACCGGATATCAGAAATACGTTATCGAGCCAAGAAATCGCTATGTTGTCAATGTTTATAGGGAGACCTATAACTCCGCCGGCGTTCTTGTAACCGAAGAATACCTGTATCAGGATGTTTATAAAAGCGTCCGAGGTGAGCTGCATTATGGTACCGGTCCTTCGAGCTTGCCAAAGCCCAATTGATTTGAAGTAATATACTTCTGTTATCCAATCCATTAATCGGCATTATCTGTCAATACCCTGAATTAGGTATTGACAAATGAAGGCACAACCATTAAAATAGATGAGAATTTCGATTCAACAAAAGGAGATTATTATGAAGAAGCATTTTGTTAAGCTGGCTGCAATCGTCCTTGCAGTTCTGATGGTAGCATCGGCATTCGCCTGCTCTGCGGTAAACAACAACCCGCGTATCGGCAAGATCGGTGATGTTAAAATCTACTATGACATGTATTCTAATGCACTGTCCAATTATTATTACTATATCCAGCAGGGTACCATTGATGGCGAGACTGCCCATGAGATGATCAAGAAGCAGCTCATCAACTATGGTGTAACCCTTAATAAGATTCATGAGCTCGGTCTTGAAGCCCAGCTCACCGATGAAGAGAAGGCTCAAATCGCTGAAGATGTTCAGTCCTCCCTCGATTCCGCTCTTTCCAGCTATAAGGTTGACGAGAGTATCACCGATGAGGATGAGATTTACAATGCAAAGCTTGAGCAGCTTAAGGCAGCACTCAAGAAGAACGGTACTTCTTTCAAAGACTATATGGCTGATCTCGAGGAAAGCGCAACCGAGAACTTCCTCTTCAATAAGCTGAGAGAGATGGAAGATGCAAAGGTCACCCTGACCGACGAGGAAGCTGAGGCTTACTTTAACGAACAGGCTCCCAAGGATGCTGAATCCTACGATAATGAACATGTCAGCGATTTCTATACTGCTTACAGCAACTATATCGCAGGAAACGGAATTATCCCCTTCTTCATCCCCGATGATGTTTTCCTGGTAAAGCATCTGCTCATCAAGTACACCACCAAAGATGATACTTCTAAGAAGGAACATCCGGAAGTTCCCAAAGATGGTCTTGACGGTGAATACGGTGTATTTGACAAGGATGCAAAGGCAAATATCGATGCAATCGTAGCAGAGCTTGAAAAGGGCATTACCTTCGAAGAATTCCTCGATCTCATCGATCAGTATGGTGAGGATCCCGGTGTTCAGTCCGAGATCACCGAAGGCGATGATCAGCGCGCTGAAGGCGCCTATCATGACACCGGCTATGTCATGCATGAGGATCTGAGCAAAAAATGGGCAGAAGAATTCTATTACGCCTCTATGAAGCTCTATAAGGGCGAGGATTGGGAACCTGCAGTTGATGAGGATGAAGACAAAGACGACAAGGACTCTGACGCCGATTCCGAAGAAGAACCCAAGACCTACGACATCACCTACTATGAGCTGACCGACGGCAAGAAGATTGCGCGTGTTGAGACCACTAACGGTGTTCACTTCATCGTTATCAACGAGACTCTCACTCCCGGCCAAATCAATTACAGCGAACATGCTGATAACATCAAGGAGTTCCGCCTTAAGGAGCTTCAGGATGAGCATTATACCAAGACTGTTGAAGAATGGACCAAGGAGACCAAGGTCAACATGAGAGATAAGTATATTGACCAGATCGCTGTTGCGCTCGGCCTTATCTCCGCTAAGTAACCCTAAGCTGTAAAAGCCCTCCGATTTGCTTCGGAGGGCTTCATTTTATAGATTCAATCCATTCGGGCTCAAAAACCAGTTAGTTCCTGTACGATACAATTCATATGAATACCTATTAGTGGTATTACCCATATCGCCAGATATCGTCAATTCGATTATTACCCTATACGCTTCATCAACCTGACAATCGACGCCTGTTGCCTTTAGCTTCGATTGCATTTCTTCCAAAGCCTCGCCATTAAGCTCAGTTACCCTATCAATACTGTATGAAACAGCTTGCGGCGTGCCAACCTCATTGGCAAGCGACTGAAATTTCATTTTCATGATTTGCTTAATAGCTTCATCAACCCCACCAAACAGCTTGACAACAAAGTCATATTTTTCAAGCAGTCCGTCGATATACTCAGCCGGAAGCACCCTTCTCAGGTTTTCCTCACCGCCCTCGGCCATAAGAATACATAGTGAATCAAACGGCACAAGCGCTTCCTTAGTCAGTCCATGATTTTTTTCATCTTCTATAGTCGGATTCTTCTGTTCTCTGTGGAATGCTGCACTTTCGTCATCCATGGCTCTTGGCGTTGTTTTCCAATCCTCGTAAATGCTATGGCCCAAGCTGCCTATCGCAGGCTCGGTTGTTACTTTGACGCCGATTTCACTGCCGTTTGGCAATTGCAGTTCTGCGCCGCTGCGTTTGAATGCGATGAATAATGTTCCTATTGTTATCGTAAGCCAGACAAACGAAAACGCCACGACATTCATCCCTCTTTTTCTTGCAGCCATATCAATACCCCCACTCTATCGGGATTATGATATGCAGTTCAATCTGATGATATGCCAAAAAATTCGGCAAGCAGGTATCGCACCTTGCTTGCCCGGAATCAATCAAATACTGAATCCCTATTCTGCGATTGCGGATGTTATCCTTGCATATGCCAGTAACAACAACATAGTGATAATAGGCCACACGCTGATTCTTATTGACACATCAACGAAGAAGTTTTCGTCTTGGACCATGCCCATCATATCCCCAAGATACAGTCCTCCAATTACTCCGATGATGAGGATCGCATATGTCAGAATTATAAGTGCAGAGTGCGATATCCTGATGATTTTTCCAATCAGCTTTCCGTCTATAAACATTCGCGCGATTGCAAATATGACAATGCCTGCTGATACTATAACGAATACTGCCGTTATTACAGACAAAAGTGTGCCTACAAGCGTTATCTCACCATCATACTCCGAAAGCTCAAAACCCAAGAAATTACAGAATCCGGCGAGGGTATCCAAGCATGAATCGAAGCTTTTTTTCAGATTAAGCATGGATGTCGAAACCTCAATGCCGTTTTCATAGTTAAATCCGTAGCTGAAGCTGATATTCAGCCAAGGCATAAACATTGTGAAGCATATTAAGACCGCAATTGCAAGGCAGATAAGCTTTATTTGCATCTTGCTTGGGAAATGCTTAATCAAAACCTTTTCATCCTCCGTACTGACTGTATGGATAAACCATCACACTCGTTCCATCCATAACAGCGATAATCGTTCCAACCTTGTCGGTTCTGTACACGGTTATCCCATGTGCTGAAAGCTTTTGGGTGATCTCCTTATGCGGATGGCCGTAATCATTATTATTTCCCAGCGAAATCAGGGCATATGTAGGAGCCACAGCTTCCAAAAACGCGTCGGAAGTCGAAGTGCTCGAGCCATGATGCCCAACTTTAAGAACATCGGCCCTATATAGGCTCTCATCATTGCTGAACATCGATATCTGCTCGCTGACCGTCTCGGCATCGCCCGTAAGGATGACTGCATTATGCCCATATTCGACACGAAGAATCACACTCCACTCGTTCATATTCGCCTCTGAATAGCTTGCGCCTTCAACGGGGCCAAGCACCGTTATATGGCAGCTATCGTCCCACTCGATAATGTCTCCGCTGAACACATAACGACTTGTGATGTGACACTCGTCAATAGTATCAATGAGCTTTCTATACGTCTTGGATGAATACTCCACATCGGGCATTAGGAACAGCTTTGCTCCATACTTCTCAAGCACCTTCTGCATAGAGCCAATATGATCGCTATGCGGATGGGTAGCTACAACAAGATCAAGTGAGGTGATATTCAGTTCCGTCAGAAGCGAATCGATAGCGTCAAAAGCATCGGCATCTCCGGCATCAACAAGCATGGTCTTTCCCGTCGGTGAAAGCATCAAAATGCTATCCCCCTGTCCGACATCTATGGCATACATTTTAAGCGATCCGTCACCATTATTGTTGCTGAAAATGCTGCTCAGATCTATCACTCCGGCCCTGTCGAGCAGGAATCCCGCAACAATTATTGCAATAATAACTACGATCGCAAGTATTCTTACCGAGGGACTAACCCTTTCACCGTGGAAAGAATCATTTCTTTCGCCCTTCGCTGATGCGCTGTTTCTATCCTCCATTTTGCCTCCAAGCATATTAATCTCTATCACATTATACTCCAACTGGTATCATTTAGCAATAATGTTGATTGACAAGCCTTTATTTTGTGATAAAATATGTTTTGTGCAATAAATTATACTGCACATAAGATAATTCGACTTTATAACCTATTTTTTATTTCAGGAGCGATTTATGAACGATTTTGAAGCCGTCAGGCAACTTATCAGCAGCACCACAGGCATGGATGCGGCTGACATAAAACCGGATTCCGATCTGGCTGAATTTGGACTTGGAAAGCTTGACTTTACCGAGCTGCTCAATGAGCTTGAGGATACCTTTGATATCATTATCGATGGTGACGAAGATGAAATGCACACTGTGAACGACATTGTCAGCCATATTGTTGCATAACGATTACGCTTTCTACTGAAAACAGCCATGCCGTTTCGGCATGGCTGTTACTATTCACTCTTTATTTCCTTGCCTTAAGCTCATCGATAAGCATCGGGATGACCTTGAAGAGATCTCCGCAGATGCCGTAATCAGCTACGCCAAAGATGGGAGCGTCGGCATTCTTATTGATTGCGATAATGCACTGGCTGTTCTGCATACCGGCGAGATGCTGGATAGCGCCGGAGATACCGCAAGCGATGTAAATGCGGGGACGTACGGTCTTGCCTGTCTGTCCAACCTGATGATCGGCGGTGATGTAACCTGCTTCAACGGCAGCGCGGCTTGCGCCGACAACTCCGCCGAGGGTATTCGCAAGCTCTTCAATGAGCTTGAAGCCTTCAGCACTTCCTACGCCTCTTCCGCCTGCTACGATAACATCAGCCTCGATGAGGTTAACAGTCTGCTTGATTGACTTTACTGTTTCAATAACCTTAGTGCGGATATCGGAATCAGCAAGTTCAAAGTTTGCTCTATCGAGAATTGCCTTGTGCTCAGGGTTATAAGCAGCCTTTTTCATAACGCCGGGGCGTACCGTTGACATCTGGGGACGATGGTTCGGGGTGACGATGGTTGCCATAACATTGCCGCCAAAAGCCGGACGGGTCTGCAGCAGACCTTTGGTTTCGGGATCAATATCAAGAGCGGTGCAATCCGCAGTAAGTCCGGTATAGAGTCTCGAGGAAAGACGAGGACCAAGATCGCGGCCAATATTCGTTGCCCCAATAAGGAGAATTTCAGGCATACGTTCATGCACTAAATCAACGATGACCTTAGCATATGCTTCGGTATTATAATCCTTCAGGAGTTCGCAATCAGCAAGGATGACCCTGTCTGCGCCGTATGCGCCGAGCTCGTCGACGAGATTCTCCACATTATATCCAAGCAGAACTGCTGAAAGCTCAACGCCGAGCTTATCCGCAAGCTTGCGTCCTTCACCGAGAAGCTCAGCAACGGTGCCCATGAGAACACCCTGACGCTGTTCGGCAAATACCCAAACTCCGTGGTAATCAGCAAGGGATACCTCTTTCTTCTCAACAGCGTCCGCCTCAATAGCATCGCAAGGACAGTTGTTTGCGCATGCTCCGCAGCCAATGCATGCATCGGTAATAACGGCATGTCCGCTGGAAAGGTCGATTGCTCCGACGGGGCAGCCTGCCTCGCAGGCTCCGCAGCCGATACATTTTTCTACGATAACTTTAACTGACATAGTATTTACCTCCCCTATTAGAGCAGATGCTTTTCGTCAAGATAATCGACGAGGGTCTTTACAGTCGCCTTGTCCGCTCCTTCGAGCATAATGCCCTGACCCTTTGCCTCGGGGCTGAAGGTCTTGTTGACATTTGTCGGGGAACCCTTAAGACCGATCTTTTCGACATCAACAGGAACATCTGCGAAGCCCCAAACGGTGACTTCCTTCTTGTATGCGTCGAAAATTCCTGCCGGAGTCATATAGCGAGGTTCGTTGAGCTCCTTGATCGCAGTGAGCAGAACGGGCATCTTTGCTTCAACAACGGTGTAACCGTCCTCAAGCTGACGCTGAGCGATAACCTTGTCGCCCTCGATCTTGAGATCCTGAACATAGGTTATCTGTGGAATATTGAGCTGTTCGGCAATCTGGGGGCCTACCTGAGCGGTATCTCCATCGATAGCCTGCCTGCCGCAGAAGATGATATCATAATCGGGGATCTTCTTGATAGCTGTTGCAATGATATAGGAGGTTGCCCAAGTATCGGAACCGGCAAATTCCCTTCCGCAGATAAGGTATGCCTCGTCTGCGCCCATTGCAAGCGCTTCTCGCATTGCGACATCAGCCTGAGGCGGGCCCATGCTGACGACGGTGACGGTGGAACCGGGATGAGAATCCTTGATTCTGAGAGCTTCTTCGAGAGCATTCTTGTCATCGGGATTGATGATGCTTGGTACGCCATCGCGAATAAGTCTGCCGGTCTTGGGATCCAGCTTGACCTCGGTGGTATCCGGAACCTGCTTTACACAAACGATAATCTTCATATTGCGTTCCTCCATTACTTGAAAATGCGGCCGGAGATGACCATCTGCTGAACCTGGGATGTACCTTCGTATATCTCGGTTATCTTTGCATCGCGCATCATGCGCTCAATGGGGTACTCCCTGGAATAGCCGTAACCGCCGTGGAGCTGAACGCACTTGGTGGTTACATCCATTGCCGTGTTTGCAGCGACGAGCTTAGCCATGGCCGCTTCCTCGGTGTAAGGCTTGCCCTCCTGCTTGCACATTGCAGCCCTGTAAACGAGAAGCTTTGCGCTCTCGATAGCACACTTCATATCTGCACACATCCACTGCAGACCCTGGAAAGTGGACAGAGTCTTTCTGAACTGTACCCTTTCCTTCATATACTTAATTGTCTCCTCAAAAGCGCCCTCGGCAATGCCAAGTGCCTGAGATGCGACGCCGATACGGCCGCCGTCAAGGGTACCCATTGCGACCTTGAATCCCTTGTTGAGCTCTCCAAGCAGATTCTCCTTGGGAATTATGCAATCCTCAAAGATGAGCTCTGCGGTTGCGCTCGCACGGATGCCGAGCTTATGCTCAATCTTGCCGATAGAGAAGCCCGGAGCGTCCTTTTCAACGATGAACGCGGAAATTCCCTTATTGCCCTTGGCCTTATCGGTCATGGCAAAGATAACATATACGTCAGCCTGTCCGCCGTTAGTGATGAAGCACTTGCTGCCGTTAAGAACCCAATGGTCACCATCGAGGACTGCCACGGTCTGCTGTGCAGCTGAATCGGTACCTGCGTTGGGTTCGGTGAGGCCGAATGCACCCAGCTTTTCACCCTTTGCAAGAGGAACGAGATATTTCTGCTTCTGCTCTTCGGTTCCGAATGTCATGATGGGGCCGCAGCAGAGGGAATTATGTGCGCTGAGAATGATCGCGGTAGTTGCACAAACCTTGGCGAGTTCTTCAATAGCGATAATGTAGCTGAGATAGTCTCCGCCCGCTCCTCCATACTGCTTCGGAATATTGATTCCGAAC
The DNA here is from genome assembly GCA_900542285.1 of uncultured Clostridium sp. Taxonomy (GTDB): domain Bacteria; phylum Bacillota; class Clostridia; order Christensenellales; family CAG-138; genus PeH17. Next base: position 5,771 of record UQNF01000030.1, on the reverse strand, counting down.
AAACCGATCTTTGCCATCTTCTCTACGGTTTCACGGGGGAAGCGTTCTTGATCATCGATTTCAGCAGCGAGGGGCTTGACCTCTTTTTCTGCAAAATCATGCACGAGCTGCCTGATGAGCTCCTGCTCTTTGGAAAGGTTAAAATCCATTATTAACTCCTTTCATAATTAACAAGCCAACGATACTCCGAGCAATGCTCGAAATCGTTACCCAAAGGTACTATTCTATTATATCACCGTTAGTATGATTTTCAAGAGGATTATGGTGGATTTTAGCTGAAAAAACCTATATATTTAATGAAATTTTAAGCGTGCATAATGCATGGCTGCCCGGCAGCAGAAGCCGCCGGGCAGAGAAAAAACCATAAATATTACTTGTTTTTGACAGACATTGCACGCATGGAATTGAGAACCGCGATCAGGCACACGCCCACATCCGCAAACAAAGCCATCCACATCTCTGCAAGGCCTATTGCGCCAAGTGCCAGCACCGCCAGCTTTACCGCTAAGGCAAGAATGATGTTTTGCCATGCGATCCGCACTGTCTTTTTGGATATACCGATTGCAAACGGAATCTTTTCCGGGTCGTCATCCATCAACACGATATCCGCCGCTTCAATTGCAGCGTCGCTGCCAAGGCCTCCCATTGCGATGCCAATATCTGCACGCGCGAGAACGGGGGCATCGTTAATACCATCGCCGACAAATGCCGCGCTGCGTCTTTCCGTCTTGACCTTGTCTATGATAGTTTCCATGCAGCTAACCTTGTCCTGCGGAAGAAGCTCCGCATGCACCTCCGAGATACCAAGCCTGTCAGCTGTTTCCTCTCCGATTCGCCGGCGATCGCCCGTAAGCATGACCGTGCGTATTCCAAACTTGGTTTCCAGCGTCTTTACAGCCGTTTCGGCAGTCGGCTTCAATTCATCGGAAATAACGATATATCCAATGTGCTTACCGTCCATAGCAAGATGCATGATGGTTCCTGCCTCGTCCGGTTCATCGTTAAGCGCACCTATTTCACGCATCAGTCTGATGTTTCCGCAATAAAGCTCATGTTCCTCCACGACAGCGCGCACGCCCAAACCGGCAAGCGCTTCACTGTGCACCGCTTCCGGGACAGGAACTTCACCGTACGCCTTCATTACGGAAAGCGCAAGCGGATGCGATGAGAACTGCTCACAGGCTACCGCATAGCGAAGAAGCTCTGCTTCCGTAATGCCGTCCGGACAAAGCTTCGTGATGGTAAAGCTTCCCTTGGTCAGTGTGCCGGTCTTATCAAACACTACCGCTGCGCACTTATCCAGAGCCTCTAGATAATTGCTTCCCTTTACAAGGACACCGTTCTTGCTTGCGCAGCCAATTCCGCTGAAGAATGTGAGCGGAACGGAGATAACAAGTGCACATGGGCATGAGATAACAAGGAAGGTCAGTGCGCGATAGATCCATGTGTTCCAATCCTGATTAAAGAATAGCGGAGGAATGATTGCAAGAAGCACTACCGCTATCACAACCGACGGTGTATACCATTTCGCAAACTTTGTGATAAAGTCCTCGCTCTTGGATTTATTGGAGGCAGCACCTTCGATAAGCTCGAGTACCCTCGCAGCCGTAGATTCCGACTCTTCCTTATCCACGCGAACTCTAAGCGTTCCGTTGAGATTGATACAGCCCGATAGAACGCTGTCTCCCACCGTAACATCCCTGGGAAGCGATTCCCCTGTAAGCGCAGATGTGTTGATGCCCGAGGTTCCTTCTATTACCGTGCCGTCAAGCGGGATACGATCCCCTGCCCTTACGACGATGATGTCGCCGACCTGCACCTCGTCCGGAGTGACGGTGACAACCTCGCCGCCACGCTCCAGATTGGCGCTGTCCGGACAGATATCCATCAATTGGGAAATCGAAGCACGACTCTTTCCGACTGCAAGCCTTTGGAGGAATTCGCCTATCCTATACAGAAGCATAACCAGAACCGCTTCCATGTACTCTCCAACGCAGATTGCGCCGATTGAGGCGATGGTCATTAGAAAGTTCTCGTCAAGAAACTGACCGCTGACTATTCCGTGGATCGCATCATAGATAACGCTCCAGCCGAGCAGCAGATACGGTACAAGGAAGATAAGGATCTTTACCCAAGTATCAAGCTGAGGGATCAGCTTTGTTATAATCAAAGCAGCGCCAAGCAACAGAGCTCCGATGATTATTGAGATTATTTCTCTAATATTTGATCTGGTCATCTTATTCAATCATTTGGCTTCAGCGTGCAACGAGCTCGGTCGATCTATGCACTTTTTTGCAGATCTCCTTTGCCTTTTCAACAATTGAATCAAAAACATCATCATTCGCATCCAGCACGAGTTTTTGTGTTACAAAGCTAATCTTTGCGGAGTTTACCCCTTCAAGTTTGGATATGCCTGCTTCCATTTTGGAAGCGCATACCGCACAGTCAAGATTTGTGATAGAAAAAGTCTTTTTCATTGTTCCCTCCGGAAAAAACATTATTCGCAGATATGCTCCATGCCCTGACCTAATATGGTCCGTACATGGTCATCCGCAAGCGCATAGAACACCGTCCGTCCATCGCGGCGAAACCTAACAAGCTGAGCCTGTTTGAGAACTCTGAGCTGATGTGAGATCGCAGATATGCTCATGTTCAGAAGCTGCGCGATATCGCATACGCACATCTCGCTTTCAAACAGCAGATACAGTATCTTTATCCTGGTGCTGTCGCCGAAGACCTTGTAAAGCTCGGCAAGGTCATACAGCAGTTCTTCATTGGGCATAACCTCGTTGACCTTTGCAACGATGTCCTCGTGGGTTTCGATGCAGTCACAGCTTGGTGCAGAATTACTCATATTGCCTCCTGTTTGCTTTGGATTCCGCTCGTTTTAATGTTTGAGCAGTTGTTCAACCATTATTATAGTCGCTTCCGCGCGTTTGTCAAGCACATTTTTATTATATTTGAACAAACATTCAAGTGTTATCAAAAAAATTCCCCCCGAACTAATTCGGGGGTACATGGTCAATACTGCTCGTCAACTATTTTTTTTAGCTCTTCCTTTGTTATTCCCAATGACTTATACAAGCCCATGTTCTTTCGCAGATAGTTTGCAGCCATCTCATTACGCATATCCAGTAGTTCGGAATGCGTCAGCGGAAGGACATAACACCCTTTCCCGGGGACACTTACAATATAGCCGGAACGTTCCAGTTCTTCGAAGGTACGCTTAACCGTGATAACACTCACACCAAGCTCCGAAGAAAGGGTGCGTATTGAAGGAAGAGCTTCATCGCCCCTTATGTCTCCCCTAATTATCCCTGCGGCTATCTGGTCATAGATCTGTTGATAGATCGGAACATCAGAGGTGTTTGAGATGGCAATACCGATCATCCTATCACTGCTTTCTCGTAGCTTTTGACTGAAGCTTTACAAGTAAGATATGCTGCGAGCAAATAGATGAGAATCGCAGCGATAAGCAGCGGAAGCTGCCTTATCAGGTTTGCGGCGGAATTGCCGGCGAGAAATTCTAACCCGGGAATATGCCACAGGGACGACATAGCAAAGCATATCGCAAAATACAATACCATACCGATAAGCGATGGGACGACCGCCTTGAACTGTCCTCTGAAGTCTGCACTTATCATTAGGGCATTTGCGGCCGCATAGCCGAGCAGTATTCCCGAAAGCGATGTAAAACTGTTTTCCATTCCCATAAGCTGCATGTCTAAAAGAATTACACTCAGGATAGCGCACGGCACTGTCAAGACTATCGTGGCGAGTTCAAGTATCATCACCGTAAGCATTCTTGCCTTTATACAGTCTGCTTTCGATACCGGAAGAACTCCGCAGAACTCCTTGTCCTTGTACTGTCCTTCTGTTGTAATAGTGATCATAACACCTATCAGAATGTAGAACGGACCGATAAACGCCGGATACATCGGAATGAATGTCATTCCCATTGACAGAATGCAGTACAACAGCGTAACAGGATGAACCAGTATTTTAAGATCCTTATACACAAGATTCCATACATTTTTCATAACTGCTCTCCTCCATTGTTCCTCTCGGTATACACCATGATCGATTCAATATCCGCCCTTGCAAGCGATAATCCATCGGCCTCTGCGAGATCCTGTTCTCGAATCAAACCGTTAAAGCCAAAAGCGGTCTCCTTATAGCCGACGAGTGTTTCTCTTAGCATCGGCGTCAAAGCCTCCTTTGGACCCTGTACCAATCTGAATCCGTCTATTATCTCCTCCCTATCTCCCTGCATGATGATCTCTCCGTCCTTGATGTAAATCACATAATCAGCGCACTTATCCAAATCAGAGGTGATTTGCGTTGAAAACAGAATACTGCATTCTCCGTCTGCAACTATGCTTCTAAACAGTGTCATCAGTTCATCCCTCGAAACAGGGTCAAGACCGCTCGTCGGCTCATCGAGAATCAACAGCTCCGCATGGTGGGAAAGTGCCAACGCAAGTGCCAGCTTTACCTTCATACCCTCAGAAAGTTCCTTGACGCGCTTATTCTCGTCCAGGTTGAATTTTTTCAGGTATCCGAGGTACTTGCTGCCATCCCAGTTATCATAGAAACGGCTGACCACCTGTGCAATGCTCCTGAGCTTTTTATCCAGATAGTAATCAAAGCCGCCCAACACTACGCCGATCCTCTGCTTTATCTCTATCTCATGTTCATACAGATCCATACCGAAGATGCTGACAGAACCGCTGTCCGCCTTGGTAAGATTTAGAATGGATTTGATGGTCGTTGTCTTTCCGGCCCCATTCCTGCCAATGAACCCAACGATATAACCCGGTTCAATGCTGAACGAGACATTCTTAACATTAAATGTAGGAAAGCTCTTACATAAATTCCTGACCTCTAATAGTGCCATAATACCCTCCTAACGCAAAAGCGCTATACTGTGCATATTGTGTATACACAGTATAGCGTCCTGGATATCACCTGTCAAGGGTTTATTTCAATATATTTATTTAACGTTAATCTGGCACATCTTCATTGTCTCAAGCGCAGCTCTGTGGGTTTCCGGTGTGACTCCTGCGCAGCAGGATGCATCGACGGATACTTCACTCTCGCAGAAGTTCGCCTTAAGTATAAGGGCATTCGAAACCACGCAGATATCGGTGCAGAGGCCGATAAGCTCTATGCTCACCTCATCATCTCCGGCATCGGAGCGGATGAGCTTCGGAAGCTCAGTCGAGCCAAAGGTATGCTTTTCAACCACATCGAAGTCCTTGCCATATATGGCTTCGCGTATCCTATCGTTCAGCTGCCATCCGTCGGTTCCCTTTATGCAGTGAGGAACGGGGAGCTTTTTCCCTTCCCTTGTATCCATATAGTTTTCAAAATGGGTGTCCATGGTTACGAATACCTTGCCGGAAAAGTCACGAATACGCTTGGCAGCAGCATCGATCATTGCCTGCGCTTCGCCCGTTCCAAGTGCTCCGTCAACAAAATCGTTCTGAATATCGACCACTATCAAATAATCCTTCATTTTTCCCTCCGCAAATCAGTCGTGAGTCAGTTGCGCAAATCATTCCCCGGAGTTCTATTACCAGCAGTTGATTGCTTCTCGCGATCAGACGAAAAGCATTGTGCACGGGTGATTTATGGTACAGTTCATTTCGAACAGCACGGAATAGACCCGGGATAATTTAGAAAAAACTCAGATGCTTGCACATCTGAGTTTTCTTGGCTCCCCCTGTTGGACTCGAACCAACGACACTGCGGTTAACAGCCGCATGCTC
>UQNF01000029.1 GCA_900542285.1 uncultured Clostridium sp. | reverse complement strand
GCCGCCGCCGTGGGACCCGCCGTGGGAGCCTCCGCCGAAGCCGCCCCCGTGGAAACCGCCGGGACGCGGACCGCCGTGGAAACCGCCGGGACGAGGACCGCCGTGGAAACCGCCGCCCCTTGGGGGCCTGCGTCCGCCCCTGTATCCGCCGCCGGGACGCACCGCAGAGCGTAATATCGAGCTGATCATGAGCACAGCAAGGATGATGATGATCCAAATGATACTGCCCCCTGTGCAGCTTTCGCAGGCAAGCGCAGAGCACTCCGAACAACTTAGGCAGGAGCTGATGCAGCTTCCGCAGGCAAGCCCAGAACACGCCGAACAGCTTAGGCAGGAGCTGATGCAGCTTCCGCCGCCGTTATATTCCGGATAATAGGGCTCGTCATCGCCGCCCGGGTAATACGGAGGAGTCGTGACCGTCGCGCCCGGTATATAGGGTCTCTGCGTTTGGGTAATACCAGATGATGTCCCATTCGGATCTATGCCATAGAGCATACAGAGCTTTTGATAGAGTGCGTCAAAGGTCTTTCTCGTGCCCTGGTCGAACCTCTGCTCATAAAAATCATCGCGCATGTTGGCATAGAGGACTTCCGTAAGGTACGCATCGTCCATGGTGATCTCAAGCCCCGTACCCTGAAGGCACCAACACTGCTCATCATCGGTGACGAGCAGCAAAAGCAAGCCGTTATCCTCATCAGCATCGCCTATGCCCCAGCTGTTGAAAAGATCGACTGCAAAATTCTCGATATCCGCATCACCGATCGTCGGAAGGGTTACGACGCATATCTGTGCTCCGCACTCACCGAACAGGTATTTGTTCCGTTCGATGATATAGGCTTCCGTATTGTCGGAGAGTACGTCCGAATTATCGAGCACATAGAAGTCCGAACTCGGACTTGGCACATTATAAGCCAAGCTCGCGCCGCACAAAGACAGCGCAAGCAAAACTGCGATCAAAAGAACAAGCTTGTTGTTGAGTTTTTTTGTCATTTCCTTATTGGGTGGTTATTCTCCTATATTGAAAAATTCCGCTATGTACTTTGCAGGGAATCCGCTGAGCAGCTTCGCCTGCTTCTGCTTTGCGCTTTCATAGTCGACGTTGGCATAGTTGAAGATCTTAGCCTTTGAGCTGAGCATCTGGTTATACTGCGCAACGATCGTTATATCATCGGCATTCTCTCCGCCGCAAGCGCTGTAAACTACATCAATGAGCCTGCATATATCAAGACAGGCCTTATACCGTAAATGCTGTCTTTTCAGGGACTTATAGTCTTTTATCGCATCCCTTGCGTTTTTGACGGAATAGTCATCATCGCCAAGCATACGTTCGGCAGCATCAAGGCAGTTGGACGCAGCGGCTATGAGCGTGTCCATATCGGATGACATCGTCTGCCCATGGCCCTGATTCTTTACGGCCGACTTTTCAAAGGATGAAAAGCATTTATTGGACTTGATATTGAGGCTTATCCCTGCACTCAGCGGCACTACAATAAGTATCGCCAGCACGAGTGACAAGACAGCTACCCAATGTTTGCTGAAAAAATCTTTCATTTGTTCTCCGTTTCAACGTTTGCGACCTCCAGAAGCTTTCTATGCAGCTCGTTTTCCATCCTAACAAGCTCAGCTTCGGCGGCAACGCGCTTATCGTGGCCCTCGCGCTGTATCCTGAGGACATCGTCCATGGTTGCGATGAGCTTCTGGTTGGTCTCTGTCAGCGTTTCAATATCTACTATACCGCGCTCGCTCTCCTCGGCAGCCGCAACGGTTGCCACTCGCAGCGCTTCCGCATTCTGCTTGAGCAGCTGATTGGTCATGTCGGTCACGCTGCGCTCGGCTTCGATAGCCTGCTGGGTGTGGGCAAGCCCAAGCGCAATGACCATCTGGTTCTTCCAAAGCGGAATGGTGTTGACGATAGTGGTCTGAATCTTCTCTATCATCATAATATCGTTGTTCTGGATAAGGCGGATCTGGGGCGCCATCTGCATGCTGATGTTCCTCGTAAGCTCAAGGTCATAAATCTTTTTCTCAAACCTTGTACACATATCCGCAAAATCCCTTGCCTTCTGGGCATCCTCGGGCAGGTTGCTCTGCTTTGCACGCGCGCTGAGCTCCACAAGCGTGGTGCTGCGTTCCTTTTCAAGCTTCTTCTTGCCGGCAAGGATGTACATGGTAAGCTCCTTGAAATAGGCAAGGTTCCTGTTGTACATCTCCTCAAGGGTCGCAACATCCTTGCTGAGCCCCACCTGATGGTCCTCAAGCTTTATAACGATGCTGGCGACACTCTTCTCTGCGCTGTCATAGCGTGCCTTCATGGCCTCGAGCTTTGCGGGCTTTCTCTTGACAATGCCGAACAGGCCCTTCTTCTCCTCTTCGCCAAAGCCCCTAAGCTCACCGATGAGCGATGTTATCATCTCACCGGTCTCACCAAGATCCTTGGTGCGGACAGAGGCAAGCGCACTGTCGGTGAATTCGGAAAGCTTGCTCTGGCTCTTTGCGCCATAGTTCATTACGAGAGAGGAATCGGTAATATCGATCTTCTCCGAAAACTCGTCTACCATGCGCTGTTCCTCAGGCGTAAGATTGACGCTCTCCTGTACGCTCTTTTCGACCGCTTTGGTGGATGTATCAACGGGCATGATTTGAGGCTCGACAGCGATGCCTTCAAGGGTAAGCTCGGGTGTGTATTTTTCTTCCATGATAGTATTTCCTTTCGTATTGTGAATGAATAAGCTTTATGAGCAAGCCTTTCTTCTTTATCTTGATCAATTTTACTTCTTTTCTCCGCTGTCCATGATTCCGTCCAGCACCTCAATATCGGTGTTGATATCCAGCACATCCTCCGAGAACATCGAATCAAGGGTGGTCTCAAAGGCTCTTGCCATGGTTCCGCAGTTGCTTTCAACGCTTCTCATTATCTCGTCCGAATTGCTTCCTCCGCTGTTGAGAAGCTCCTGCTTCTTATATGATACCATGAGCTTATCGGTGGTAGGAAGGTAGTGATTCAAAAATTTTCTTATCTTAAACGCTTTTTTCGGGTGCTCGCCAAGCTCCGATAAAATGGCTCTGCATGATTTGACCATGCGTGACACGCTTGTTCTGACGGTGTCGTTATAGATGGCTTCTTCAAGCTGCTGGAGGGACTTTAGATGCGACCACGCTTCGTGCAGCGCCCTGTCAAGCTCTTCAAGCCCGGTGTCGTACTCAGGCTCGCTTTCGATAAGTATTTCCGTGTTCGGGTGCTTCTTTTTGACCGCAAGGAACACGATAACACCGACTGCCGCAGTGACTATCAGCCAGAACAGGCTGTACATCGGGAAAATCAGTGCAATACCGGCTATAACGGCAGCAGTAATGTAATATGGCTTATTTGAACGGATAACCTTTGTCTTTCTCTTCGTTTTCATCTTTTGGCCTTTCTGAGCGATGCTGAAATAATTATATAACATTCCTGCATTCTCCGCAAGATGTTTTTACAAATTTCACAGAAATCCCATAATTATGAGCCTTTCAGCGTGAAAGCAGCCTCATGCGGGTATTCCTGACCGCCGCCACGCCGCGAAGCAGCTCCTCTGCGGCAAGCGACAGCAGCTCCTCGGAATGCTCCATCGCATATTCAAGGGTCATGGGCCTGTTGATGCAGCTCTTGAGCGCGACGCTTCCGAGCTTGGCCGCCCTTTCATAGCCCTCACCGAAGCAGCCTGCAATAACCGCTGCCGGTACCTCCCTCGCAGCCGCGTGCCTCAGCACCGTGCCGACAGCCTTGCCGGAGTCCACAGAGTCTCCGTCCAAACAGCCTTCGCCCGTTATCACAAGATCCGCTTCCGTGAGCAGCTCGTCAAAATGCACCGCCTCCAGCACAGCCTCCGCTCCGCTCTTAAGCTCCGCCCCAAGCAGCACGCGGAGCATTGCTCCCATGCCGCCGGCAGCGCCCGTACCCGGCTCCGAACAGACCTCGGAGCAGTGATAGTCGTTATAGACCCTCTCAAGATTCTTCATTCCTCGCTCAAGCTCATCGAGTACCGCGCCCGATGCCCCCTTCTGCGGGCCAAACACCATGGTTGCGCCGTTTTCGCCCGTCATGGGGTTTTTCACGTCGCACATGACGCGGATATCCACCGTTTCCAGCTTTGATGGCATGCCCGAGGTGTCCATGGAGCAGACCTTTGCCATGCTTTCTCCGCAGCCGGGGAGCTCACCGCCGTCCGCATCGAAGAACCGTACGCCCAGTGCGGCGGCGGCGCCCATGCCTCCGTCGTTGGTTGCCGAGCCGCCTATACCTATCAGTATGTGCTTGATTCCCTCGTTGAGCGCATGGAGTATCAGTTCGCCCGTACCGAAGCTGCTCGCCTTCATCGGGTCAAGCTCTCCGGGATCGAGCATCGCAAGCCCGGAAGCCTGCGCCATCTCTATTATCGCAGTATTGCCGCCGATTATGCCGTATTCGGCTTCGACCTTGTCACCATTGGCGTTGGTGACCGTCGCCCTGCGCTTCAGTCCGTCAAAGGCACGAACCAGCGCATCCACGGTGCCGTCACCGCCGTCCGCTATCGGCGCAGAGATTATCCGGCAGCCCGGGAGTACACGCCTTGCCGCTCCCATTATCGTGCGCGCGGCGAACTCGGCGCTCATGCTGCCCTTGAATTTATCGGGCGAAAGCAGAATGGTAAAGCCCTTGCCTGCAGCATGGCGGAGGTTTCTCCTCATAAGCGCGCGGATATCGAGCTTTATCTCGCCGCCGTGCAGCATTCCGTCGCTGCCGAATTCACCGAAATATCTTAATCCCTCGACCTTGCAGAGGGTGTTTGTCTGAATATAGGGCCGATAGCTTGCGAGTATGCTCTTAATATAGGCGTCGCCGTCAAGCCGTGCGAACAGCTTCCGCATCCTTCTGACCTTGCCGTTCATAAAAACGAGGGTAAATATGCTGTCGCTGTCCTTTTCGTCCAGCTTGCAGCGTCCTCCGTAGAGCTGCAGGCCCTCAAGCACCTCCGCACTCAGCGCAGAGAAGATATGCCCGAATTCATCGAGCAGCTCCTCGTCGCCGAAATCCGCTTTGAGCATCTCAATCCTTATTCCAAGGCCGAATCTATGAACCTCCATACTGACCCTCCCGGCAATCAGCCAATGCTATGAAATACCGCCCTGCCGTCCGCAATGGCGCAGCGGTAGGCGTTTCCCTTTATAAGCTCCCCATTGAGCAGGCCGAGGCTTATTCCGTCCTCTATCTCATGGGAGATTAGTTTTTCAATTGCGTGCGCATTATTCCTTGCAAGCTCCGCCTTGGGTATTGCCCCCGTGATGAACGAAGCCGCACTGTCGTCAAACTCCACACATATTCCGCGCCTTGTCAGCCTGGCAGCAAGCTCTCCAAGCAGCTTTTTCGCCACCCTTTCGGCGGTTTGGGCATCAAAGGGCGCAAAATGCACGACAGCATTGGTTCTTGAAAGCAGCTCGGAATTGACCACGCCGGACAGCGAAACATCCTCGCCGCCGTGGCTTCCGAAGCCTGCAAAGCGGCTCTTCGCAAGGCCTCCGGTATTTACGGTAAACACCGGCAGCGCATTGCGAAAGCTCACACGCTTGCCCCTGCCGTCGGTCATGATGCCGCTTGCAAGCATTCCTGCAAGCAGGCTCTGCGCCTCGTCGCACGCCCTGTCCACGTTTTCCAGCAGGACCACTGCATACGGCTTTCTCCTCACCTCTTCGGTAAGCCTTCCGCCCTCATCGCTGTCACGGAATCCGCTCGGGCTGCCGATGAGCGTTGAAAGCTTGCCCGGGTCGGAATAGTCGCTCATATCGAACCTAATCAGCGCATCCTCACCCGGATACAGCTCCGCCGCCAGCTCCTCGCAAAGTGCGGTCTTGCCGGTACCGGAGGCTCCGGATATGAGCAGCGAACAGAAGGGCTTTCCCTCCTCCGCAAGCCCGGCGCCGCTCGCCCTGAGTGCGCGCGCACATTCCGAAACGGCGGCGTCCTGTCCGAATATCCTGCTCTTGAGCCCTGCTTCAAGCTCCATGAGCCGCTTGGCGCTGCTTCCCGTTAGATTCGATACGGGAATGCCCGTCATCTCGCTCACCACCTCCGCAACGGCTTCTCTGTCCACCGTCAGCGGCCTTTCGCCGGTCAGCCTGTTGAGCCTTGCCCGTGAAGCGGCTTCATCCATGAGGTCTATCGCCTTGTCGGGCAGGAAGCGTTCGGGTAAGCATCGCACCGAAAGGCTCACGCAGACCGCCAAAGCTTCCTCCGTAAAATTTACGCCGTGGTGCAGTTCGTATTTGGGACAAAGCCCCTTGAGTATCTCAAGCGCCTCTTCCTCCGTCGGCTCTTCAACCAGAATCTTTGAGAACCTTCTTTCGAGCGCGGCGTCCTTTTCGATGTATTTTTTGTATTCGTCCAGCGTCGTTGCGCCGATAAGCCTGATACCGCATCTTGCAAGGGCAGGCTTCATGATGTTTGCGGCATCAACGCTGCCCTCTGCCGAGCCTGCACCGACGATGGTGTGTATCTCGTCGATAAAGAGAATTACGCTGTCGTCAAGCTCATCGAGTATGGCTTTCAGCCTTTCCTCGAATTCGCCCCTGTATTTGGTTCCGGCGATCACGGAACCGAGCTCCAGCCGCATGAGCCGCACGTTTTTAAGCTCCTCCGGCACGTTTCCCTCGGCTATCCTTGAAGCAAGCCCTTCGACTATTGCGGATTTGCCGACGCCCGGCTCGCCCACGAGCACCGGATTATTCTTGTTCCTTCTGAGCAGCGTCTGGATAAGCCTGTTAAGCTCCGCTTCGCAGCCGATCATAGGATCCAGCCTGCCCTTTCTTGCCTGCGCCGTCAGGTCTACGGAAAAACCGTCGAGCACAGGGGTCGTGCTGCCCACGCCATGTATTGCAGCGTGTTTTGAAAGCTCCGCCGTCCTCGCTTCCTCGGAAGTGAAGCAGTTGTTCGCAAAGCCTGTTTTTCCGTCAATATCGTCCGCATTCTCCGCCCGATCGAATTCCGTTTCGGAAAGCGGCTCCTTTGAAGACGCAAGCCTCTTTATGCCTTCAATATCCGCTCCGGCATAGCCCAGTATCCTTGCGCCGAAGCATTCCCTTTCGCGCAGGAGCGCAAGAAGGATATGCCTTGTGTCTATTTCGTTTTCGAGGCAGGACTTTGCCTCGTACAGCGACAGCTCCAATATCCTTTTGGCATTGGGCGTATAGCCGCTGCTGTCAGTAAAGCGGTGCCTGCCGCCGCCGACGAGCGTATCTATATACGGCATGGCAATATCCTCCGTCATGCCGAAGCTTCTTAGCGCAAGCGCCGCCTTAGAGCGTGTACGGATAAGCCCCAGCAGTATATGCTCGGAGCCTATAAACCCGTGATTGAGTTCCGCTGCCGCCGTCCTTGCATTCTCCAGCGCAAGCATGGCGTCAGCCGTGTAGTTGTTTGCCATAGTCCCTTGTTCAGCGCGGTCATGCCGCCGTCATGTCCACATGCCTTTGCTTGAGCGGCCGCCGCATGTAGACATTTAACACAATTCCGACGCCGATCATATTCGTGAGCATATTCGAGCCTCCGTAGCTGATGAACGGAAGCGGTATGCCCGTTATGGGCATCAGCCCCATGGTCATTCCGATGTTTTCAAAGACATGCGCCGCAAGCATTGCCGTAACGCCCGCAACGAGCAGCGTGCCGAAATTATCCCTTGCCTTATAGGAGATATAGACCCAGCGGAAGATAAGAGCAAACAGTGCGACTATCAGCAGACAGCTTCCCACAAAGCCAACGGCCTCCGTAATGCCGCTGAAGATAAAATCGGTATGCCTTGCAGGTATATAGCGCATCTGCGCAAGGGTCTCCTCTCCGAAAAAGCCCTTGCCGAGAAGCTGGCCCGAGCCGATAGCCATTTTGGATTTGGTTATATGGTATTTGTCGTTGTCGCTCATCGTCTCCGGGCGGAGGAACACATCTATCCTCGCCCTCTGCTTATCGGTCAGTATGAAGTTGTACGCAAGCACGATGCCGCCGCCGCCCATCACGGCAGCAGCGATTATGTAGATCCATTTTATCCTTGCGATAAAGATGATGACAAACAGGATAACGAGCAGCACGAACGCCGTGCCGTAGTCCGGCTGCAGAACTATCAGCATGAACGGCAGGGCGGTTATTGCAACCGCCGCCGCAATATCCTTAAGCTTGAGCAGCCTGCCGTCCCTGTCCATCGCGGCGGATACGACCTTGGCAAGCGAAATGATGAGCGCTATCTTGCACAGCTCGCCCGGCTGAATTGCGCGTTCAATAGTATCAAACACGAACCAGCCCTGCGCTCCGCCGCGAACCTTGCCGAAAACAAACAGCAGCGCAAGCAAGCCGATTATGCCGGCATAGATATAGACGGACAGCGATTTGAATATCGAATAATCGAACACTATCACGACCAGCATGGCGGCAAAGCCTATCAGGAAATTGGTTATATGCTTGGTCAGGTATTCCATGTTGAACCTGCTCATATAATCCGACAGGCTTGCTTCCGTGCCGTCAAAGGGCACAGCCATGACGGAGGCGAGTGCGATCGTGCCGAACGCCACAAGCCCCAGCACTATCGCAACCGTCATCCAGTCTATATGTTTGAAGTATTTTTTGTCGAATAAGCTCATCTTTCGCCGATGTAAGCAGTTAAACTATGTATTTCGGGTCCTTGCCTGCGGCGCTGTTCAGCTCCGCAAGCTTTTCGGAATAGCCCTCCTTGCCGAGAAGCGCGTACGTTGCATTCTTGCCCTCCTCAACACCCGGCTGATCGAAGGCGTCTATGCCGAGAAGCTCGCCCGCAAACGCCGTCTGCATCTCAAGCAGCTGTATAAGCTGTCCGAGGGTGAATTCGTTGACCTCCGGCATGATAATGGTCTTGTTCATATGTCCGCTGACGGTAACGGCATGCTCCGTCGCCCTGCATTCGGCGGAAATAAGCTCGTTCAGGGTATGCCCCGAAAGAAACGCAACGTTCGGAATGTCGTCAAAGGCATGGGGTATCACATACTCGCTTCGATAGTTTTCGACCCTGATGAAGGTAATGGTCTTGTCAAACGGGCCGTCGGTGTAGAGCTGCACCTGCGAATGCTGATCCGTCACGCCGAGAGCCTTGACAGGGGTCTGCCCAACGCGGACGAGCCTACCGCCTACGGTCTTTTTCTTGCCGAGCGATTCCGCCCAAAGCTGGGCATACCAGTCCGCCATGTACCTGAGCGAATCCGCATACGGCATAAGCACGGAGATATTCGCTCCCTTTTTCATCGCAAGCGTCTCAAGAGCTGCGGATATGAGCGCCGGATTCTTCATGGCGTCCTCATTGGAACAAAGCTCATCCATCAGCATCGCTCCGTCAAGCAGCCTTCCGATATCCGCTCCGCATACAGCGGCGGACAGAAGCCCGACCGGACAAAGCTCCGAGAACCTGCCGCCGACGCCGTCCGGCACGATGAAGGTGCGGAGTCCAAAGCGCTTTGCAATGCCGATGAGGTTGCCCTTTTCCTTGTCCGTCGTGGCGATAAGGTGCTCCCTGAGTCCCTCCTCGCCATAGCGGTCAAGCAGCAGCCTTGTCACTATCAAAAGCTGACTCATCGTTTCGCTTGTGCTGCCGGATTTGGTGATAACGTTGAATATCGTGGTGTCAAGGTCTATGACGTCCAGCAGGGCGTTCATCCTCTCCGGGTCAACATTGTCCTCAACATAGAACTTGGGCGCATTGCGCTGTTCCCTCGAAAGCTCGTTGAAATGCTGATGCCTCAGCGCCTGATGCACGGCGATAGGCCCGAGGGCAGAACCGCCGATGCCAAGGACGACAAAGCTTTCGCAGTTGTCCCTGACCCACTGCGCCGTCTCGTTTATTGCCGCCAGGTTCTCGCGCTCCGTGCGGTACAGCTCGCGCCAGCGCAGACGGTCACGCTTGGCATTGACGCTCTCAAGCGCCGAACGCATTTCCTCCGCCATTGCGGAGAGCTCCTCCGGCTCGATGCCGTATTCACCCACGGAAGGGGTGAGCATGTTGTTGTAATCGATATGAATTTGCATGTTCTTTTCCTTATTATCCATGAAAAGCGTACACCTCCCCATGATATTGTCCAATTATACCATATCACGCTGTCAAGGTCAAATGCCATGACAATACTTGACAATATTCTTACAAAACGGAGCCCGGGCATTGTGCAGGATAGCTGCCGCAATATCCTTTTGTGCCGCAGTGCCAAAGCACCCCGATAACAGAAAAGGGACTGCACAAACAGTCCCTTACATATGAATACCTTTTCGGATGCATCAGCCCGGAGGCCACTGCATGCTCCTGCCGCCAAGGATGTGAAAATGCAGGTGCTTAACGCTCTGCTGTCCGTCCTCGCCGGTATTGACGACGACCCTGAAGCCCTTTTCGGCAATGCCAAGCTCATCGGCAAGCTTTTTGACGATGGTCTGCATATATCCAAAGGTGTCCGCATCCACATCAAGTATGCTCGCAAAATGCTGTTTGGGTATCAGCAGCACATGCACGGGTGCCTGGGGATCTATGTCCCTGAAGGCAAGCACTCGCTCGTCCTCATAGACCTTGTTCGAGGGTATCTCGCCCCGAACTATCTTACAGAAAAGACAGTTATCCATATTATCCTTAATTACCTCCGTAACTGATTGTTTTCATTCCATGCGGTCAGCCTTATCTCGCCGTCCGCTTCCTCGATGCCGTCAAGCCGAACTTCTGTCAATGTGTCGGGCATTACGGCATATGGTATCCTGACCCTGATATAGTTATCGGTGCAGCCGAACGATGAGCCGTCCGAATTTTCCTCGACCAGAACCGTCATAGTCCTTCCGATGAACCTCGAAAGGAACTGCCTTTCGAGCAGCCTGCCCTTTGCGATAAGCTCCCTTGCCCTGTCGCTCTTCTCCTTGTTTGTAAGCTGACAGGGCATTCTGTCCGCAGGCGTCCCGCTTCGGCGAGAATATGGAAACACATGCACCTTGCTGAAGCCCACCCTTTCGATAAACGCCAGCGTCTCGTTATGCTCGGATGCCGTCTCCCCCGGGAAGCCTGCAATGATATCGGTGGTCAACGCCAAATCCTCCCCGAATGCTTGTCTGAGCTTATCCGTAAGCGCAAGGTATTCATCCGCAGTATAGCCCCTCCGCATACGCTCAAGCACCGTGGTGCTTCCGCTCTGGAGCGCAAGATGGAACTGCTTGCATATGCGTTCATTTGCGGCAAGACCCCTGATTATCCCGTCTGTCATCAGATGAGGCTCCAGCGAGCCAAAGCGTATGCGCCTAATGTTCGGAAGCCCGTCAAAGCACGCAACGGCATCCAGAATATCGGTTCCGTCTCCTATATCCCTGCCGTAGCTCATCAGATGTATACCCGTCAGAACGACCTCCGCATAGCCGTCGGCATTAAGCTTTTCCGCCTCCGCTCTTACGGAAGCAAGGCTTCTCGAGCGGATAGCTCCGCGCGCAAATGGTATTGCGCAATAGGTGCAGAACATATTGCAGCCGTCCTGTATCTTGAGATAGGCGCGCGTCCTGCCCTCATGCGCAGCGGACATCTCCTCAAACTCATGCTCATGCATCACATCGCGTACGAGAACCGAGGGTTCTTCGCCCTCCCCGGCAAAGATGGAATCGACTATCTCAACTATACGGCTTTTATCGGCCGTGCCAATGACCGCATCGACACCGGGAAGCTCCCTCGCCTGCTCCGGACTGCGCTGAGTGAAGCAGCCGCAGGCGATTATCTTGGCGTTTTCGTTGAGCCTGTGCGCCTTGGAAAGCATCTGCCTCGATTTGCGGTCGGCAATATTCGTGACGGTGCAGGTATTTACTATGCAGACGTCGGCAGCTGCAGGGTCGTCGGTTATCTCATACCCTGCGCTCTGCATCAGCTCCGCCATCGCATCGCTCTCATATTGATTTACCCTGCATCCGAGGGTTATAAAGCAGCAGCGCATCAGTCCTCCAGCTCATACATGAGCATTGCAAGCATTGCCATTCCGGCGGTCTCCGTCCTGAGTATCCGCCGCCCCAGCGTCACGGAGTACGCATTGTTATTGGAATTGAGGACGAAGTCCACCTCGCCCTGTTCCAAGCCTCCCTCCGGGCCGATGAGTATGGCGATATTGGAAGCTCTCCCTTCAGGCTTTTCCCGGAGCAGGGTACTCAGCTTCAGCTCCTGTTCGTTTTCATATGCGACAATAACGAGGTCATAGCCGGAAAAATCGCAGTCCGCAAGGCTTGCCGCCGCCCTGACCTGCGGAGCTATGCCCCTGCCGCACTGCTTGGCAGCCTCCTGCGAAACACGGTTATAGCGTTCGAGCTTGTTGTCCTTGCCGTCCGGTTTCACCACGCAGCGCTTCGAATACACGAGCTGAACGGCGTATACGCCCAGCTCCACGCACTTCTGAACGATGGTCTCAAGCTTGCCGTTCTTGGGCAGGCATTGGAAGAGGGTCACCCTGATATCCGATTCCGCCGCACAGGCCTGTTCGGACAGCGTAAGAAGGCGGACCTCATTCCTGCCGCAGCTCTCTATCCTCGCAAGGTACTCGCTGCCCTCGCCGGATACGAGCATAAGCTCATCCCCCTGCTTCATTCTGAGCACGGTCAGCATATGCCGGGCTTCATCGCCGCAAAGCGTAAGCTCTTCGCCTATGCTCGGGGTAGTTTCGATAAAAAAGCGTCTCATACCATTATAATTATAATTATCATTATTATTGCTTTACCGCCAGCAGCGCGCGCCAATCCTCGCCCTGCTTTATCTCTTTGACCTTGAGGCCGTTGGCGTTCAGCGCGGCGATCACCTCGTCAAGCCTGTCGTCGATGATGCCTGAAGCGATGAATATTCCGTCGTCCTTCATAAGCAGCGGCACGACGGGCGCAAAGGCTATGATAACGTTCGCGACGATGTTCGCCATTACAATGTCGTAACCCTTGACCGCTATCTCCCTTCTGAACTCCTCATCGCAGAGGATATCCCCGGTGCGGATGAAGTACTTATCCGGGTCTATGCCGTTAAGCGCAGCATTTTCTCCGGCAACCTTGGCGGCGACCGGGTCGATATCTATTGCATACGTCTCCGCGGCGCCCATCAGCGAAGCGGCGATGGAGAGTATGCCGCTGCCGCACCCCAGATCCGCCACGACAGAGCCGGGCTTGATGTTGGCTTCAAGCAGCTCCAGACACATCCTTGTGGTCTGATGCGTACCTGTGCCGAACGCCATGCCGGGGTCTATTTTCAGCACCGCACGGGAGCTGTCCTCGGGTACGCTCTCCCATGAGGGGCATACGAGCAGCTTTTCGCCGACGGCGATGGGCTTAAAATACGCCTTCCAGTTGTTGGCCCAATCCTCCTCATCGACTATCCTGACCCTTGTTTCAAGGCTGCCAAGCTCCATGCCAAGCTCTGCCTCCATGGATTTAAGCTCCTTCATGGAGGCCGACACCCTGTCCTCTATGCCCTCATTCTCCGGCACGATGGATACATACGCCTGAACGGCAGGCTGCTTATTCAAAGCGGCTTCCTCGGCATAGTCCCAATACTTTTCCGCAGAATGCAAAAGCACGTCTATCTCATCATGCCCCTGCACGATGTTGACCTGCGCTATTCCGAGCAAATCAAAGCGGGCAAGCACTATCTCAATGCCCTCCTCGCTGGTATCAACTGTTATCTCTTTCCACTTCATAAGCACCTCATTTGCGGACAAAAAGCCCGTTTGACTATCGAATCAATTATAGCATCAAACGGGCGTCAAGACAATATTTACTTTTTATACGAACAGCAGCCCTATGCTGTACACGAGGAAGGCCGCCAGATATGCCACCAGTATCTGGAACACCACGACAAAGGCGGTGTACTTTTTCGACTGAAGCTCACGGCTCATGGTCGATACGGCAGCGATGCACGGGGTATACAGCGACACGAACACGAGGAAGGAGTATGCGCTGAGCGGTGTGAACAGCGTTCCGAGCGCAGAAAGCGCATTGCCTGCGGTCAGGGTCGAGCCCACCAGCACGCTGAGGGTGGAAACGACGCTCTCCTTTGCGATAAATCCGGTCAGCAGCGCCACGACAGCCATCCAGCTTCCGAAGCCAAGAGGCTTGAATATGGGAGCGATCACTCCGCCTATTGCGCTCAATATGCTGTCTTCTACCTGTTCGCCGACGAACCTGAAGCTGAAGCTGAAGTGCATAAGCAGCCATACGACGACGCTCATAACGAATATCAGCGTGCCTGCCTTGACGAGGAAATGCTTTACCCTCTCCCAGACATGGAGCATGGTATCCTTGAATTTGGGCATTCGGTACGGGGGAAGCTCCATCATGAATGCGGCATTGTTGTCCTTGAAGATGGTCTTTTTGAACAGCAGTCCGAACAGCGCCGCCAGCACGATGCCGCCAAGGTACAGGCTAAGCACCACCAGTGTATGCCCTTTAGCGAAGAACGCGCCTGCGATGAGCGCATACACCGGAAGCTTGGCGGAGCAGCTCATGAACGGAACGAGCAGAATGGTATTGCGCTTATCCTGCATATTCTCCATGGTCCTTGCCGCCATCGCAGCAGGGACGGTACAGCCGAAGCCCATCAGCAAAGGAATGAAGCTCTTGCCGCTCAAGCCTATCTTCCGCATGGGTCTATCCATGATGAATGCGATACGGCTCATATAGCCGCTGTCCTCCAAGGTGGACAACAGGAAGAAGAGTATCGCTATCTCCGGCAGGAAGGTTATAACGCCGCCCACGCCCGAAAGCACGCCGTCACATACAAGGCTTACCAGCCATGCAGGCACGGAGGCGGAGGCAAGCGCGGAGCTTGCCGCAGGAATGGTGATTTCGAACAGCAGCTTCTCCATCAGCCCCTTGAGCCACGCGCCCAGCGTTCCGAAGGTCAGCGTGAACACCACGCCCATTATCACAAAAAACAGGGGCAGAGCGAGATACTTATTGGTCAGGATGCGGTCTATCTTATCAGAAAGCGTTGGAGAACCGAGGGGTCTGCCGCGCTTGAGCACCTTTTTGGTCACGGATTCGATATAGCGATAGCGGTTGTCCGCAACCATGGAAGCGCTGTCGGCAAAGCTGTTGCCGGATGCCTTCGCGTATTCGTCCGAAAGCTTCTTAATCTCCGCGCGCACATTCTCCGGGAGCTTCAGCGCGTTGGCAACGGGCTCGTCCCCCTCCAAAAGCTTAATGCTGACCCAGTGGACCGGCAGAGCTGCTTCATCGGCATAGCTCTCAACAAGATCGCCTATGCGGTGGTGCATACCGTGGGTATAGTCGTCATACAGGTGGTCCGGCTCAAGATGGAAGCCCTCATGCAGCTGTGCATGAGCCGTATGCAGCAGCAGCTGTGCGGAAACGCTCCTGGTTTCGGATACAAGGCTGTCGAGGCCCTTTCCGGTTCTTGCACTTATTGGAACGACGGGAATGCCAAGCTCCTTCGACAGCGCCTCGCAGTCGATACTGTCGCCGTTTTTCTCCACCTCGTCCATCATATTGAGTGCGATGACCATCGGCCGCTCAAGCTCCAGCAGCTGGATCGTCAGATACAGATTTCTTTCAAGGTTTGTGGCGTCAACGATGTTGATTATTGCGTCCGGCTTTTCGGTGAGGATGTACTGCCTTGCCACACGCTCCTCCATGCCGAAGGGCGACAGCGAATATATGCCCGGAAGGTCGACGAGTATCATCTCGTGCCCGTCGGTATTGAGGCCGTCCTTGCCGGAATCCAGGGATTTGACCCTGCCCTCCTTCTTTTCGACCGTCACGCCTGCCCAGTTTCCGACATACTCCCTTTCCCCTGTCATGGCATTGAACAGTGTCGTCTTGCCGCAGTTTGGATTGCCCACCAGCGCAAGCCTTATCGGACGCTTGGAAGCGTCTATCTCGTCGGGAACGGACTTGGACTTTGTTTTGAACATGGCCTTGGCGCAATCCTTATGGCAGTATGCGCAGCCGCCGGGGGAGCAGGATATGTTAAGGATATCACCGGTAAGCCTCTCCGCACGCTTGTGCACATGTTCGTCCTCCCTGTCGGTATGGTCGGTTTGAGCGAGGATCCTTTTGCCCTCCGCCTCGTAGCCTTCCCTTGCTCTTTGCTCTATCCGCTGTGCCTCCGCCGCTTCATCCTCATCCATCAGTTCTATCACGGCAGCATCGCTTCTTCTTAGGGACAGCGAATAGCCCCTTAGATGAACCTCCATCGGGTCGCCCATCGGAGCAAACTTAATCAGCTTTACCTCCGTGCCGGGGGTAAGTCCCATATCGGTGAGCTTGCGAAGGAGTCTTTCGTCCGAATCGTCCACTCGGCGTACCCTTCCGCTCTCACCCAACTTTAGCATATCAAGGTGTTTTCTCTCCATCGCTATACTCCCTTCAAACAATAGCGGTATGATTATACACGGCTAACTTTCGTATGTCAACGCCTTAGTTCGCCGCAGCTAATTGATTTTCACCGAAACTGCGCTGCCTGTCTGATTTTTATTGCCAAAATGAAAATTAATGCATTCGGATGAACTTTTTTTGAAAAAAAACAAAAAAATCCTAATAAAACGCATACAGCCTGCAAACAATAGCATTACAGCAGCGTAATTCGATGGGATTCTCCTCGAATGCCGTTGTTCAACAAAGGCCAAACCGATTTGATTTGGTCAAAAAGCATACGGAGGCAATATGAAAAAAAGCATCAGAATCATCGTGGCTGCCTCGCTCATCGTCCTGATGGCATTTGCGGTCACGGCCTGCGCGAAGGGAAATAACCCGACCCATACTCCGGGCATTTCCGCCAAGCCTACAAACTCTCCCGGTACCGGCGTTCTTCCGAGCGCTTCGCCCAACACGACCGCAGGTACTTCCGTGGAACCCAGCGTTTCGCCCAATGTATCCGGTTCGCCTGAGGCAAGCACATCGCCCGAAGTATCCGGATCTCCCGGTGTTGACGATATAGAGGGCTTCTCTGAGGGCAAGGTGATCGATGAGAAGGACGTTCCCGAAGACATACTGACAGCAGTCCGCGACGTCTTTGGCGAAATGAAGATCCAGTCCATAACCTATGACCGCTTCCAGGGCAGGCAGGCATATAAGGTAACGCTTCAGGGCGAAGGCGAGCTGGCAAAGACCTGCTACGTCTATGCCGACGGAACCATCATCATCCCTGCAATGGGCGATTGACTGACCATGTTGATCCCGTAAAAAATGACCGTGCGCGGCATGGCCCGCAGCGGTCATCGGAGCGTCAAAAAAGTCCCGCAGGGGACTTTTTTGGTCTTTAATGTATTCAATATCTGCAGTGTCCACATCAGCGGCATAAGCCGCAAGATTCATTCTGTTGCATCAAGGTATGCCTTTCTGCCGTTTTCGTAGAGATTATTCCCCTCGCAGTCGATGACGCAGACAACCGGAAGATCCTCGACGACCAGTCTTCTGACTGCCTCTGCGCCAAGATCCTCATAGGCAACTATCTCGGCGGACTTGATGCAGTTGGAGAGGAGAGCGCCCGCGCCGCCTATCGCAGCGAAATAGACTGCGCCGTATTCCTTCATGGCGGCAATGACCTCAGGGCTGCGCTTGCCCTTGCCGATCATTCCCGTTTCGCCCTCGCGAATGAGTGTCGGCGAATACGCATCCATGCGGTAGCTCGTGGTCGGACCTGCGGAGCCGATGGCCTGTCCCGGCTTGGCGGGGGTCGGGCCGACATAGTAGATAGTGGAATTCTTTATATCGAAGGGCAGCTCCTCGCCCTTTTCTACCAGCTCGACCAGCCTCTTGTGCGCCGCATCCCTTGCGGTGTAGATAACGCCCGACAGCAGCAGCGATTCACCGCTCTTTATGCTTCTCACGCTTTCCCTTGTGATGGGGAGTTCGATTCTTCTTTCCATTTGTTTCCCCTCCCTTACAGAATGACCGTCTTATGCCTTGTTACATGGCAGTTTATGTTTACGGCGACCGGAAGTCCTGCGATATGCGTCGGCATGGTCTCGATATTGACAGCAAGCGCAGTCGTTCTGCCTCCGAAGCCCTGCGGCCCGATACCAAGGGCATTGATCTTCTCAAGCATCTCCTGTTCAAGTTCTGCATAGAACTCATCACGGTTCCTTTCGTCCGTGCTGCGCATAAGCGCCTTCTTGGCTAAAAGCGCGGCTTTATCAAACGTACCGCCGATGCCAACGCCGACCACTATCGGGGGGCAGGGATTGGGGCCTGCTTCCTCGACCGTCTTGAGAATAAAGCTCTTTACGCCCTCGATGCCGTCCGAAGGCTTGAGCATTGCAAGCCTGCTCATGTTCTCGCTTCCAAAACCCTTGGGCGCAACGGTCAGCTCGATCTGTTCTCCGGGAACAAGCTCCATATAGATCATCGCCGGGGTGTTGTCGCCGGTGTTGACCCTTCTCAGAGGATCCGCAACCACGGATTTACGAAGATAGCCGTCACGGTAGCCGCGGCGCACGCCTTCGTTCACCGCCTCGGTAATATCGCCCTCGATATGAACATCCTGTCCGATCTTCATGAACACGCAGCATACGCCCGTATCCTGGCAGATTGGGACGAACTTTTCGTCGGCAATGTTATAGTTTTCAATTATCTTATCAAGGATACCCTTTGCGGTGTCCCATTTCTCCTCGCTGCGTGCAGTTTCAATGCGCCTGCGCATATCCTCGGGAAGCCTGCAGTTGGCCTCCACGCAGAGCGAAGCGATGGTGTCCGTCAGCAGTTCCGCTTTTATCGTTCTCATATTAGTCCTCCAAAACCTGATAGATATGGTCGATCACCGTGCCGTCGCGGTAGATAACGTCGGCAACGATCCTTTCGCCGAACACGGGCTTTTCAGGCACGCCGGAAACGCTTTCGGCAAGCGCCTTAAGCTCACGGATATCCATGACCTTTATTCCCGCTGCTATAAGCCTGTCACGCAGCTCGGCATTCTTGGGATTGACCGCAACGCCCTTCTGGGTTACGAGCACATCAATGCTTGAGCCCGGAGTGGAGATGCAGGTCACGCGGTCGGTAACGATCGGAAGCCTTGCCCTGGACAGCGGAGCTATTATCATCGCCAGCTTTGCGCCTGCCGCCGTGTCGCTGTGTCCGCCGCTGCCGCCCATGATACGGCCGTTTGAATCGGTATGAACATTGATATTGAAGTCGGTATCTATCTCCGTTGCGCCAAGGATGACCACGTCAAGGCTGTCCACCGTTGCGCTTTTCGCCTCGGGCGAAGCGTAGTGAATCGCTGAGATCTCCTGATGACGCGGATTACTGCGGATGGATTCTACCGCCTTCAGATCGAAGCACTGAACGTCCATCAGCGATTCGAAGCAGCCCTCGTTGAGCATATCGACCATGTATCCTGTTATTCCTCCAAGGCCGAAGCTGCCGCGAATACCCTCGGCAAGCATCACGTCCTTCAGATACTTGGCTGCTGCAAGCGATGCGCCTCCTGCACCCGTCTGGAAAGAGAAGCCGTCCTTGAGCAGGCCGGAAGCCTTTATCACATCGACCGCAGTCATTGCCATTGACAGGCCGACCGGATCACGGGTTATCTTTGTCGTACCGGAGACTATCCCCTTGGGGTTTCCAATGGAATCGACGACCACAACGGCGTCAACATCCGTTTCGGGTATTGACCAATCGATGAGCGGGTAGTTTACAAGCTCATCTGTTATCACAACGGTGTACTTTGCATGGCGAGCGTCCGGCATGGCATAGCCAAGCGAGCCGCAGGCGGATTTTCCCTGCTTTCCCGTGCAGTTTCCCATCATATCGCTTGCCGGTGCAGCTATGAACGCAACATCGATCGGGGTCTTGCCGTTTGCGATATCGCATGGCCTTCCGCCGTGGGTGCGGAACTGTACCGGATTCTTCATGCCGCCGGCTGAAATGAACCTTCCGAGCTCCCCGGACATATAGTCCGTCATCAGCGTGGTGACGACTCCGTTTTCAATATGCCCTATAAGCGGCCTGTGCGTATCGAACAGTGAGCTTGCGTTGACCGTCAGATCCCTTATCCCAAGCTCCGCAATCGTCTGCATCACCATGTTCAGCACATAGTCGCCGTTCCTCAGATGGTGGTGGAACGAAACGGTCATGCCGTCCCGAAGTCCGGAGGCGATTATTGCGTCCTTTATTGTGGGCAGAAGCTTATTCATATCATTCAACCTCCAAACCGAGCTGCCTTGCCATTTCAAGCGTCTGTCGTGCGCGCTCCACTATGGGCTTGTCTATCATCTTTCCGCGCAGGGAAACGGCGCCCTTGCCCTGCTCTTTGCCGATTCGGATGGCTTCGAACACGTCCTTTGCGTACTGAATATCCTTGAGTGAAGGACTGAACACCTCGTTTATTGCCCTCACATGCCTGGGGGCTATTGCGGCTTTGCCGCTGAAGCCGAGGCTCTTAGCATACTCAGCGTCGGCAACGATGCCTTCATCGTCGTTAACATCGGTGAACGGAGTATCGTACACATCTATGCCTGCCGCGCGCGCGGCGCATACAAGCCTGGTTCGCGCATAGTTAATCTCATTTCCCTGCTTTGTTCGCTTGCAGCGCAGGTCTGCCGTCAAATCCTCGCCGCCGAGGAACAGCGCCGCAACTCGGGGACTGGCTGTTGCGATATTAAAAGCATTCTCTACGCCCAGCGCCGTTTCGATAAGCGGTATCATTCTGACCGTGCCGTTCGGCATTCCGCAGCGTGTCTCAATGCCGCTGATATAGCTGTCGATGGTCCTGATGTCTTCGGCGCAGCCGGACTTGGGGGGCATGATAAAATCGGGCTTAAGCGGAACGATGGCTTCAAGGTCATCCTTCCAATAATCGGTATCGATGGAATTGATCCTGACCGTTATTTCCACTCCGCTGAAGCCCATCCTTTTCATAGCCGATCTGACGAGCAGACGGGCTGAATCCTTTTCATCGGGCGAAACCGCATCCTCAAGGTCGAGTATGATGCAGTCCGCACCCAGGGCGTCGCCGTTGATTATCATGTTCGGTGTGTTGCCCGGCAGGAACAGCATGCTTCTTCTCATAGAATCTCCTTTCAGTGTCAGTCACTTGCTTTATGGGCATATTTTACACCATACCGCGATGAATTTCAACCGGATTCAATGAGCGATTCATCCATATATGGACTGCCGCCGTCCTGTTTTTTGCATTAATTTTATGTTCGAATCGGTTTATTTTTTCCAAAACGCAGCAGAGCCGCCCAAATGGGCGGCTCTGCCGGAGTCAGGCCGAAGTGTGCTTCAGCCTTTTAGTTCAATTAGTCCTCTTTCTTCCTGAACAGGACGATGCCTGC
>UQNF01000028.1 GCA_900542285.1 uncultured Clostridium sp. | reverse complement strand
CACCTACCCTTGACTGCTCTCTTGAGAGGAAATGTGTCACCTATGCTTGACGCTTTAACAAGACAATAAGTTCGGTTTTAGCGACAAATATTTGACAAATCATTCCCGTGGGTATAAAATAGACTGAAATGAAAGGTCAAGCTTGATTATCAGCTAATATCATGGCCTTTCCAGTGGGGGAAATATGAAAACCAAACAGCAGTCCACCGAAGGCGAACGAAAACGCCGCCGTGGAGACCGCAAGGATGCATATTTGGTTCGAGACACCGATTCAATACACAAATTCATGCCGTATCTCATTCCCAATAGATGCGACAACGAAGCGTGCATGAGCGAACTGATTGATTTGACCGAGGTCAATAAATATGTCGCGAAGCTAAATGAATCGAAGCCCGAGTTCAAATATACACTCTTTCATGTGCTGTGCGCTGCCATAGTCAAGACGATAACACTGAGACCTCAGCTTAACTGGTTTATTTCCGGTCATCGTCTTTATGAACGCAAGGCGCTCAGTATTTCTTTTGTCGTGAAAAAGACTTTCGAGGACAATGCCTATGAAGCACTCGCTATCATAGACATTGACAGAAAGGGCGAAGCTCCCGTTATTCAGATCCATGATAAGGTAGAATCCTTTGTTACCGCCGTTCGTAAGCACAACAAGCAGGACGGGACGACGGATGTTATGGATATATTGACGAAGCTTCCGAGGTGGTTGCTTAGAATAGTAACCAAAATACTTCATTGGCTTGATTATCACGGTTGGGTTCCGACAAGCCTGTCGAAGGACGATCCATACAACTCCAGCGTTTTTGTGAGCAACCTGGGAAGCATCAAAATGCATGCGAGCTATCATCATCTCACGAATTACGGAAATAATTCTTTATTTGTTATTATTGATGAAAAGCATTTACATCCGTTCTTCAATGCTGATGGCAGTTATGAAATGCGTGAAGCGCTTCGCATTGGACTCACCGTTGACGAAAGAATTGCAGATGGGATCTACTTCGCCAAGAGCGTAATGCTTGTTAAAAAGCTGATCGAGAATCCCGAATTGCTTGATCTGCCGATAGATACTCCTGTGGAGTATTAAACATTGAAAGGAACATAAAATGGAAGAATCAAAACTTAATAAGCCTGAAAATGGCGCACCATGGCTGTCGGGTTATGGTGATGTACCGTTTCACCTTAACTATCCTGACGGAAGCATAAGCGATGCTATTTTCGCAACCGCTGAAAGGGAAGGCGAGTTTCCCGCTCTTTCCTATATGAAAAAGAACTTTAGTTATAATACCCTTGTTGATATGATAAACAAGTCCGCAGCCGGGTTTGTTTCCTTGGGAATAAAGAAGGGCGATGTTGTTACCATCTGTATGCCCAATGTCCCTCAAGCGGTCTATATGATGTATGCACTCAACCGCATTGGCGCGATAGCAAGTATGATACATCCTTTATCGGCCGTTAAGGAGATTGTTTACTATCTCAAGGAGGTCAATAGCAGAGTCATTGTAACGCTTGACCAGTTCTACGGCAAGATCGCCGAGGTTGAAAAGGAATATGAACTCGATCATGTGATAATTACTTCCGCAGCCGATGAGCTTGGTGTTGTAAAAAGCTCACTGTTCAAGCTGATCAACGCAAAGAAGAATAAGGTAAACAGGAACGACACAAAGCTCGTCATGTGGAACTGCTTCATCAAGGCGGGAAAAAAGGTCGATATTTCCGATAGGATAGTCCATATGGATTCCAAGGAAAC
This sequence comes from uncultured Clostridium sp., assembly GCA_900542285.1. Classification (GTDB taxonomy): domain Bacteria; phylum Bacillota; class Clostridia; order Christensenellales; family CAG-138; genus PeH17. The sequence continues at coordinate 21,034 of UQNF01000028.1, read as the reverse complement.
GGCGGTAATACTGTTTTCGGGCGGCACTACAGGCGTCACAAAGGCAATACAGCTCAGCAGCCTGAACTTTAATGCCTTGGGACTGCAGACCGAGGCTATGTGCCATGCGGAGGTCAGGCATAAGAGAATGTTGGCGGCAATGCCGATTTTTCACGGTTTCGGACTTGGAGTCTGTATACATACGATGCTCGAGGCAGGCGGTACCAGCATACTCGTTCCGCAGTTCAATCCCAAATCCTATGCGGAGCTAATAAAGACCGAAAAGCCAAACTACATAGCGGGCGTGCCTACGCTGCTCGAGGCGATCACCAGAAATCAATACCTGGACGGAGAAAACCTTGACTTCCTTTGCGGAGTATTCTCCGGGGGCGATTCGCTGTCTATCGAACTTAAGAAACGCTTTGACGCTTTCCTTGAAGCTCACGGTGCAACGATCCATGTCCGTGAGGGCTATGGAACAACCGAATGCGTTACCGCAAGCTGTCTGACCCCTTACAATCAAGAGCGTGAAGGAAGCATCGGATTCCCATATCCGGACACCTATTACACTATCTGTGCTGTGGGAACAAACGAACCGGTTCCATATGGCGAGCTTGGTGAGATCTGCCTGCGCGGACCATCCGTCATGATAGGGTATCTTAATCACCAGGAAGAAAACGCAAATACCCTGCGAGTCCATGCCGACGGCTACACTTGGCTGCATACCGGAGATCTTGGTTATATGGACAGCGAAGGCTTTATCTATTTTAAGCAGAGGATCAAGCGCATGATAGTTACCAGCGGTTATAACGTATATCCTTCTCAGCTTGAAAACATAATCGATTCGCATGAAGCGGTCCAGATGAGCTGCGTTATAGGAGTCAAGGATCCATACAAAATGCAGAAGGTCAAGGCGTACGTTGTCCTCAAGAAGGGCATTGAACCTTCGGAAGAGGTAAAGCAGAGCATCCTTGAATACTGCAAGAAGCATATTGCTAAGTATGCTATGCCATATGATATCGAGTTTAGGGAAGAGCTTCCGAAGACTCTTGTCGGAAAGATAGCGTATACCGTGCTTGAAAAGGAAGCTAATGCCGAAACTAATGCTGCATAGTTTCGAAAAATAGTTCCCCCGTGAAATGAGAGCGAACCTTTGGATCCCATTGGTTCGCTTTTTGCAATCTTATTTCGGTTTCTGCATAGAATTCAATAAATAGCATTGCCGGAGGGAAGTATGTCAAACACAACCTTTAGTGAACTGAGAGAAAAGGAAATTATTAATATCTGTGACGGTGCCAGGCTCGGGAGGATATGCGACCTGGAGCTTGATGATTGTACGGGCGTAATATGCTCTATCGTAGTTCCGGGACCATGTAAGCTTTTGGGCCTGATAAAGAATCCGGAAGAACTCGTGATTCCGTTCTGCAAGATACAGAAGATAGGGGACGATGTTATCCTTGTGAATATTGAAGGGCTGAACTGTGGGTGCAGCAAATAAATCCTATTGAAAACTTCATTGATCTTGTGCTATACTATAATAAACTTAAGGAATTATTGCTTAAAGGAGCATAGGAAACAATGAAATGCAGATACTGCCTTGCATCAGAGAGCAGGGTTATAGATTCAAGACCTACCGAGGATGGCACGGCGATACGTCGCCGTAGAGAGTGCTCCAACTGCGGTAAGCGTTTTACCACATACGAAAAAATCGAAGAGATTCCGATTACGGTTGTGAAAAGAGATGGCGCAAGGGAACCGTTTGACAGCAATAAGATTCTATCGGGAATTAAGAAGGCCTGTGAGAAACGCCCCGTCTCGCTTGCCGCGCAGCATGAGCTTGTTGAGGACGTGACGAGGGAACTGTTCAATTCTCTTGACCAAGAGGTAACCACGATTCAGATAGGCGAACTGGTGATGAAGAGGCTGAAGGATCTTGATGAGGTTGCCTATGTTCGCTTCGCCTCTGTTTATCGTTCGTTTAAGGACATCAATACATTCATGGAAGAGCTCAAGACCATGCTTGGAGAAAGCGATAAGTAATGAGGAACTGTCTTTACGAATTATACGCAGATCTAGATAAAAGCTCAGAGCTTCGTAGCAGCGGAGGCGTAGTAACTGTTCATTCTCCGTCGTTACTGAAGCAGTCAGGGATTACTCACGGCTTTTCTACAAGAATAGGAGGAGTATGTCTGCCTCCGTTTGACTCGCTGAACTTCAGCCAGAAAAGGAATGATTCACCGGATAACATACGGAGGAACTACCGTATTCTTTCTGAGTCACGGGGGTTCGATCCGGACAGATTGGTCATCATCAATCATGAGCACGGCAACAAAGTGCTTAGAGTAGACGAAAAGGATGCAGGCAAGGGACTTTTTGGCAATATGCTGCCGTTCGGCGATGGACTTATAACCAATGATCCATCGATAACGCTGATGGGGTGTCATGCGGATTGCGGAAGCGTTTTCCTATATGATGAGAGACATCATGCGATCGGATTGGCACATTCGGGTTGGAGGGGAACTCTCCTGCGGACGGGACAAAAGCTTGTGGAAAGCATGGCAAACGAGTTTGGTTCTGAGCCTTCAGAACTTCATGCTGCTCTGGGGCCTTCCATTTGCTTTGACTGCTTTGAAGTTGATGCGGAGCTTGCTGATAGGTTTGCCGACGAATTCAATTCTTATGACATTGTCAAACCGGGAAGACCGGGAAAGGCTTACGTTGATATTGAAGCCGCTTTGGCCATGCAGCTGTTCGAGGCAGGAATTGACCACCATAAGCTTTCTATTATGCATAGATGCACATATGAAGAAAGTGAGTTATTCTTTTCCTACCGCCGCGACAGGGCATCGTCCGGGGCTATGACATCATATCTCAAACTAAATTCATAATTAATTTGCCTCATTTCGTGCAGACTATGGTTATTGTAACGAAATGAGGTAATTTTATGCCGTTATTCATTATGTCCGCTTTGATACTTACCATCATGGTGCTGTTCAATGTATTGCCTGCGGTATGTCAGGAGCTGGGATTGAAAAAATACGAGCTCGCATTTTTTCTGTGCTCGATCAGCGCACTTTATGGATTCACTGTCGGATTCGCCCCGGAATTTGAGCTTAATATTGCAATCATTCCGGTGTTTATCTGCGCTCTGATCCTATGCTTTATCAGAAACCGTGAGATTGCAGCAAAAGTTTTTTTGCCTTCCGCCGTTGTCGGCATAACACTTTCAGTTCCGTACTATTTGCTTGAAAACAGTGAATTATTGGTTTTGCTCTATGCATTTGCTCCGCTTTTGATCGCATTAGCAACGAGAAATGGAATAGCCGGTATCTCTGCTGCAGGTATGATTCCTGTTTTTATGGAGATAGGCAGAATAGTTCTTGACATCTTGGAGTCGGGATACGGATTTGTTATATATAACTCAACCATTGCGGATATTCAGCTGATAGGCATGCTAACAGCCGCACTTAGCTCCGAGTTATCTGCTGCGGTCACTAAAAAGAAGTTCGAATCCGGACGAATATAGACAATAAGGTATTCTTCATTTGCCCTTGCGCATAAGTTCTTTATGTGCAAGGGCATTATGCGTTTGAAAGGAGCATCGATAGTTGTTGCTAAAGAGAAATGATAAAACAATAGCCTGCATTTTGGAAGTGATTCCGGCGCGGCTTGCACAGATAATCGGCAGATACATTCGTACTGAAAACGTTGAAGAGATCCGATTCAGGATTAATCGCCCGGTTCAGCTTGTTGCTTCGGACAAGGATGTATTGTTAACACAGTACGGAACTTTTTCATACTCTGAGAGCAGCGCATTACTTCATAGGCTGTGCATGGGTTCGGTGTATGCTCTGGAAGACGAGCTTGCAAAGGGTTATGTGACAATCACCGGAGGCGCCAGGGTAGGCTTATGCGGCAGACCTGTTGTTGAACACGGAAGAATAGTAAAGCTTACGGATATTCAGGGCTTTAACATAAGGATTCCTTATGAAGCGTATGGGTGCGCGGAACCGCTTGTTAATGCATTTATAATGGATGGCAGGCCGGCAACGACAATCATCGCTGCGCCTCCCGGCGCCGGAAAGACAACCTTTCTCAGAGACTTGGCAAGATGCCTTTCGGATGGAAAGGGTATTGAACGGGGATACAGAACAGCTATTGCAGACGAAAGGAACGAGCTGTCGGGGAGCGTTGAGGCCGTTCCGATGCTGGATATTGGCGCAAGAACCGATGTGATGAGCTTAGCCGCTAAGTCAGAATCCATACCGATGCTCATCAGAAGCATGAACCCGGAGGTAGTTTTGACGGATGAAATCATGACGGATGATGACTACGATGCTATAAGCGATGCGGCATGTCACGGAGTATCGATCATTGCAACCGTACACGCACGAAGCTTTAGAGAAATGCGCAGCATTCCTCAGCTGAACAGACTGCTAGAAAACGGCGTGATTAAAAGAGCATGGATGCTAAAGAGACAAGGGAGTGCGTTTAATCTTATTGGCGAAAACGGAGGGAAAGTATGTGGAGATTGATTGCCGGGGTAGCTCTGGTTCTCATCGCATGCGTTTTCGGAGGTTTGCTGTGCTCTAACCTTACAGGTGAAAGCAGCTCTGTTTCAGATATGGGTGAAGACATTAGAACAATACGGAGTTTAATAAAGTACGAGCGAAAAAGCATGCGTGAAATACTGGATCGACTTTGTGAATGCGGAAAGCTAAGGGGACTGTGGTGCGAGTTCAATAAGCTGTTTGAGCAAGGCGGAAATATGTCAGGCGCATGGCTGACTGTCTCCAAAACGTTTACCGTACATAATGATGAGTATAGGCAAGAGCTTGATTCCTTCTTCTCCGGGTTTGGCACAGGAGGTATTGAAGCAGAGCTCAGCAGACTTGAAAAGATTATTTGCAGTACGGAGAGGATGGAGGAAAAGATAAAGAACGAACTGGACGGCAAGCTGAAGCTTATTCGCACATTGACTACTTTGGGGGGAATTGCGTTAGCATTGATAATTCTTTAACATAATCGAAGATAAGTGGGGGTACAATGGGCATCGAGATCGTTTTGAAAATAGCCGGAGTCGGGATACTTGTGGCTGCGGCATGCCAACTATTGAAGCAAACAGGAAGGGATGATATCGCAATGATCACTGCGCTTGCCGGACTGATAATAGTGTTGACCATGGTAATAGGTCTGATATCAACGCTGTTCAGCAATATAAGAAGCGTGTTTAAGCTATTCTGATGGACCTGTATTCACTCCTCGGATTCGTAATAGCGACCGGGATTGCGGCGTTCACAATAAAGGATATCAACAGAAACGCCGCAATACAGCTTTCAATGGCAGGAGGCGCAGTTGTAATGCTGTCGCTGGTTGCTCAGATAAGCGGAATATTCTCGGAGATGCAGCGCCTTACGGATAGTGCAGGCATTGATTCGGGCATCGTTTTGATAATGATGAAGGCAGTTGGGATAGCTTATCTCGCACAGACCGCTGCGGAGCTTTGCAGAGATATGGGAGAAAACTCCCTGGCTGTAAAAGCAGAGATTGCAGGGAGGATAATGCTGCTGACGATAGCGTTGCCGCTCATCGTTAGGATAATGGGTGAATTGGTAGACCTGATAGAATTGGTTCTGAGCTGAGAGCTTCAGGAGAAATTATGCAAAAGCGAAGATATGTGTTGATTGTATTTATACTTATGCTGACTGCCTTTTTTATCCAATACGAAGTTTTTGCGGAGGACGAATCAGATAAGATATCGCCTGAGCTTCAAGAAGAATTGGAAAGACTGTCGAATGAGCTTGATTTAGCCGAGTGGCAGAAGTATTATGACGAACTGCATGAATCTTACAGTGCGCTGGGCGAATATGATGGAATAATGGATTTGGTTGTAGGGCTGGCATCAGGAAGCAGCGACATTGGTTTTAGCGATATAGGTCAGCTTTTGAAAGAGCTCTTCCTACCGGGTCTCAAGGATGCGCTGACAAGGATGATCGGTATGGTTGCGCTTGGAGTGCTGAGCGGCATATGTGCAATGTCGCTCGGAGAGGATAGGGGAACAAAACAGGTATTGCTGCTGATCATTACCGGAACGGCAATACTGCTGCTTACGGGCTATTTTGCTCTATTGGCCGGCGAGGCTAAAAAGTGCGTTGAAAAAGTATCAAGCTTTTGCTCTGTCGCCGCACCGGTAATGCTGGGACTGCTCACTTCGCTTGGCTGCGCAGGAAGTGCGAGACTATTAAGTCCAACGATGATAGTATTGTCCAATATTATACTGTCAGTGATTGGGAATATCATTATTCCGTTACTGCTTGCCGGAGGGATCCTAAGCATAATAAACGGACTGACGGACAAAATGAAGCTGTCAAGATCCATTAAGTTCATTAACAGTACGGTTAAATGGGTGCTTGGCCTTATGACAACCGTGTATATTGCGGTAAATACGATAGAGGGTTTAACCGCCGGGACCGCTGACAGGATAACGCTAAGAACCACCCGATATGCCATAGATAAGCTGATACCGGCGGTTGGAGGTATGGTAAGCGGCGCAGTGGATGCCGTGATCGGAGGAGCTGTGATACTCAAGAATGCGGTCGGACTTGCAGCAATTCTGATAATTGCGGCTATCGTTATAAGGCCCATCATGATGCTTATTGCAGGAATGCTTGCGCTAAGAATATCATCTGCGATAATCGAACCGTTTGCAGAACCAGGGATACCGGGCATCTTGGACGGCACTGCTGATACGATCTCGTATTTATTTGCAGCAGTGAGTGCAGCTGCCAGCATGTTTATCGTGAACATAATGGTGATAATGAGCCTTGGAAATACACTTGTGGGTTGATAGCGATGGAAATGATGGCGAAGGTTTTGACACAGCTGATAACTGCAGCTGTAGCGGCTGTGCTGATGGAGGCTATGCTGCCAAGCGGCAGCATGAAACAGAGTGCAGAGAAACTCATTTCTCTTGCAGCCGCTTCGGCAATACTGGAACTGATCATTATCCCGCTTTTCAATTTTCTGAAAAGCGGCTGAAGGAGGAGGTGATGATATGAAAGGAAAATCTGTTTTTTCAGGACTGACCGAAAAGCTTGAGACAAATAAGAAGCTCAAATGGATGGTGTATGGTGCGCTGATGCTGACTGCGCTGGTAATATTTCTTTCAAGCCTGGGTTCCAAAAAGGAAAACGCGGACAATATATCGACAACGACGGACCAGGTACTGAATAGTTCTGCCGGCGTTGACAGCTATGCGTACCAGCTTGAATCAAGGCTTGAAAAGATTCTGTCCGGGATGCGCGGCGTTGGCAGAGTACAGGTGATGTTGGTCCTTGACAGCAGGGCCGAAACGGTGATCGCATCGGAGGAACAGAGCAGCAAAACCGACAGCGGCATAACAAAGTCTATAAAACCGTCGACGGTATCATCATCAAGCGGTGAAGAACCGATCATTCTGACTGAATTGATGCCAACGGTTTGCGGAGTCATTGTAGTTGCAGAGGGAGCAGGAGATGTGGCGGTTCAACTCGATATTATCTCTGCTGTGAGCACCGTACTTGGAATAAAACAGGGTAAGGTGCAGGTTTTTGAAATGAATACAAAATATCAAACGGAATAGATTTGGAGGTTAGAATATGAAAAAGATAGGTTTCAGGTTTACAAAGAAGGGCATAATTGCTTTGGCGTTGCTTCTCGTATTGCTTGCAGGCGCTATATATCTGAACATAAAGCTGAATAACGATCAGACAAGCGTGATGGATGTTCTTGGAAAAGAAGATGAGACCGGCAAGCTTGAGCCGGTAGACGCCAAGGTTTACAGCGATTATTTCATCAATTTCCGGTCGGAAAGGAATAACATACGCGCGCAGGAGATAGATTATCTTCGCAGCATTATCTCTCAGCAGGGAACTGACAAGGAGACCCTTGATAATGCTCAGAACAGATTGCTGGAGCTTGTCAATAATATGGAGCAGGAATTCTCAATTGAAAACAAAATTAAAGCCAGAGGCTTCCTTGACGCCGCGGTGTTACTTAAAAACGGTATGGTCAGCGTAATCATAGATGGCGATTCGCTTACAGATGAAGACGTTGCGAGGATCCTTGACATAGTTAAAAATGAAACAGGTATTGCGGCGGAGCAGATAAGGATCTCTCTGAACAACGCTTAGTGAGCTGTCGAACTGCATAGCGTGTTAATTGGGCAAATGATCCTGTTTGCCCAATTTTCGATAGCAAAAAAGAAAATTATGTTTACAAGCGGAGCCCACTTTGGTATAATAATGATTATCAAATGCATGGAGGTATTTTCTATGGACGGTGAAACTATCGTAACTACCGATGTTTGTGTTAATGAAAACGGAAAAGTATCATTTGCTCCCGATGTCGTTGCGACGATCGCTAATCTCGCTGCCTCGGAAGTTCCCGGTGTGTCCGGGCTTGGCGGCGGCTTTGCGGACAGTCTTGGCGATATTCTTGGAAAGAAAAATTATACCAAGGGTGTGCGCGTTGAGGTTGGAAAGGAGGAAGCGGCCGTTGATATTTGCGTCAGCATAAAGTACGGTGAGAAAATACAGGAAGTATGCTGCTCCATCCAATCCGAGGTCAAGAAGGCTATAGAAACCATGACAGGGCTTCGAGTTGTCGAAGTTAACGTATATGTACAAAGCGTGACTTTTGATGATGAAGGGAAGCCGGATAAAAAGAAGGGCGACAGAAGGAACGAAACTGAATCTCGCGTTAAATAAGCTTCGTATTTAATTGATTCGTTTGTTCTGCTAAGCGGGGTATGAATTCATGCTACGCTTAGGTAAAAATGGTATTGTGTACTGCTGCTGCAATAAAGCAATATGCGCCTAATGACGGGTACAAGCTATGAATTAACGGAGGGTCACTATGCGAACCAATGCAAGGAAGAGCGTTTTACTTTTAATCTTTGTGCTTATCCTATCGTGCTCGATGCTGTTTCTCGCCGCATCTGTGTTTCATATCATAAGTCCGGATGCTTCGCTTGATATAGCCGATTTCCTAATCAATGGCTCTGTTGTTCTGCGGATACTGATCGGCGTTATTGCAATTGCTGTTGCGGTTCTGCCAATATTGTCTTTTGTTCGCACAGGCAGGAACGATAATGATGCCGGGAAATCAATTCCGCTAAATATCGGCAATAGTGCCGATAATGCATTTGTCAGCTGCTCGGTAATTGAAAGCCTTTCAGAAAGGATGGCAAAGATAAACAAGGCCGTCAGGACCGCAGATTGCGTTGTATCCGATGCTGATATTAGCGGAATAACCCTTAAACTGAGGATATCTGTTATCGAGAACTCAAATATGGTTGAGGTTTGCTCTGAAATCAGAAAATCGATTTCAGAACTCATAACTGCAACCGTTGGAGTCAATGTCAAGGATGTTATAATAAATATTGTCAATACCATTCCTGCTGCTGACACGGGCGCCAAGAGAGGAAGTCGGGTGAAATGATGAAGTTTTGGGCCTTCTGTATCAAACATAAGTATGCAATTGCTTATGGGTTTATCGGTTTCGTGTCAGCTCTTTTGATGCTAACCATTGGCTTTTTCAGGACGCTATTGTTTATTGTTCTTACCGGACTAGGAGTATTATTGGGTTATTTCCTTGATAAGGTCGGAGCAAAAGGCACTTGGACATTAATAAAGAGATTGTTCGGTAGAAAATAGTTATTTTTGAGGGAAAATGAGTAGAAAAACAGCGCGTGAGGTCGCAATGATGCAGACCTACGAAAAGATTTTCGGCTGTGATGATACATATGTCGATGTATTGGAAAAGTCGGGAATAGCCGAGGAGCCTACCGAGGCTGATATTGACTATGCCGCAAGTATTGTTGACGGCGTACATGCAAATCTTGAGATTATCAATGATCAGATCACCGCACATTCTAAGGGGTGGTCACTCGATAGAATGTCTAGGGTTGATTTGTCAATCATGCGTAATGCAGTGTATGAAATCTTGTTTGATGAGCACATGGATGACGCGGTTTCTATCAATGAAGCAGTTAATCTCGCAAAAATTTACAGTGATGAGCGCTCGCCCAGGTTTATCAATGGTGTGCTTGGGAGCATAGCGCGTGACAAGCGCAAAGAAGAGGATGGAAAGTAATCTTTTCTTAGGTATTGACACGAGCTGCTATACAAGTTCTATCGCATGCGTGAAACAACACGACATCATCTGCGATAAGCGAATTCTTTTGTCCGTTGGTGACGGCGAAAGGGGACTTAGGCAGAGTGATGCCGTGTTTCAGCATACCAGAAATCTATCGGACATCGTCAGGTCCGCGTTGGATGAGATCGACCCCGGCATGATAAAGGCAGTTGGAGTAAGCTCATGCCCGAGCGGAAGGCCGAATAGCTATATGCCGGTCTTTCTTTCAGGCAAAACGGTTGCCGAGGCAATTGCCGCTTCACTTAGAGTACCGATTAGGTATTGGACGCATCAACAGGGGCATATTCGCGCGGCTCTCCATGGAAACGAGCAGCTTATCGGAAATGAATTCATTGCTTTTCATCTGAGCGGCGGCACAAGTGACCTTCTTCGAGTTGGTTCCGATTTCAGCATTGAAAAGGTTGGAGGCTCTTCTGATATTAATGCCGGACAGCTGGTCGATCGCATCGGGGTTCGGCTTGGCCTTAGGTTTCCTGCAGGCAGACAATTGGAGCAGCTAGCAAGCGGTGTTGTTCAGGATAATAAGTATAAGCTCCCTTCGAGCGTTAAGGGGCTTTCGTGTTCGTTTTCAGGGATCGAAACTAAGGCAGCCGCAATGATAGATGCAGGAGCACCTTACGAACAGGTTGCCGCGTCCGTTTACGATTGTTTAGCAAGAACGCTCGCCAAGCTTATCATTAATTCGCTTGAATGTTTCCAAATCAGCAGTTTCCTGCTTGCAGGAGGAGTTGCATCAAGCTTGATACTCAACAGAATGCTTCGCGAACGGTTAAGAAATTCCGGTGTACGGCTGTTCTTTGCCGAACCAAAGCTTGCAAGCGATAATGCGGTTGGAATAGCACTGCTTACCGGAGACCTATTTGAAAATTAGATTATATGCAGCGGCCTGCAATCGGCTGCTGTTTCTTTTTTATCGGGTGAATGGCCGACATGCTGCTAACTGTTTCGAACGAACGTCCGACACGATTATTATCGCTAATTAATCTTGATATTCTCAGTATAAAGCGTTATAATAAGACGATTGAATTATGCAATCTTATGGCACTACTCGATTTGAAAGGATGTTTACATGGCAAGAATTATTGATGGAAAGTTAATCGCTGCTCAGCTTCGCAAGGATTGTCTCTCAAGAAGTGAGAAACTGCTCGCTGACGGAATCCGGCCAAAGCTTGATGTTATTATTGTTGGCAATGATCCTGCTTCTCACCAATATGTTAATAGTCGCGCTGCGGATTGTGCTGCAGTTGGTTTGGCAAGTACCGTCCATTCGCTTAGCGAAGATACCAAGCAGTCCGAACTGATAGACCTCATTGAAACGCTTAATGCTGATGATAATGTTCACGGAATTCTGCTGCAAATGCCTCTTCCTAAGCATATGAACCCCGATGAAGTGATCTCACACATATCAATGCAAAAGGATGTAGATGGTTTTCATCCAATGAATGTTGGAGCCCTCGTATCAGGAAAACCCGCATTCGCACCATGCACTCCCAGCAGCATAATGCAGCTTATAAGAAGCACCGGGATTGATATGTCCGGAAAAAACGCCGTGGTTGTCGGCAGGAGCAATGTTGTGGGCAGACCCGCTGCCATGCTTCTTCTCAAGGAGAGCGCTACTGTAACGATTTGCCATTCACGAACTATTGATCTCAAGGAACATACACTTAACGCCGATATACTTGTTGCCGCTGTCGGTGTTCCTAATTTGATAACCGGGGATATGATAAAGCCCGGGGCAATTGTAATCGATGCAGGCATTAACCGTGTTGACGGCAAGACCGTAGGTGACGTTGAATTTGAAACCGCCAAGGATGTTGCAGGTTTTATTTCACCTGTTCCTGGTGGAGTCGGCCCGGTAACAAGGACAATACTTCTAATGAATACCCTGGAAGCTTGTGAGCGTCTGAATGGCAGGAAATGAACAGGCGATAAGCGTCACGACTCTAAATGAATATGTGAATTCGCTTCTTGCAAACGATGTTAGGCTTAGAAGCATCAAGGTACAAGGCGAGATCTCCGCATTGAAGCTGCAATATAGCTCCGGACATATATATTTCACACTCAAGGACGAGAATGCAAGCATTCGGTGTGTAATGTTCAAGAGCAGAGCCGCTATGTTGAGATTTGAACCCAAGGACGGCGTAAATGTTATCGTCAGCGGAAGGGTTGAAGTCTATTCGCCAAGCGGACAATACACCTTTAACATAACCTCTATGCATGAGGCAGGCGATGGAGACTTGTACAAGCGTTTCCTTGAGACCAGAGATAAACTCGCAAGCGAGGGTCTGTTCGATCGCAAGCGCAGCATTCCAAAGCTCCCAAGATGCGTAGGCATCATTACCAGCGATTCCGGAGCGGCGTTTCATGATATTGTGAATGTGATAACCCGTCGTTTCCCGACTATGGATATGGTGTTTGCTCCGGCCACAGTTCAGGGGAAAGAAGCTCCTGCTTCGCTCATTAATGCTCTGGATGCTATTAATGACGATGGCCGTGCCGACGTTATCATAATCGGCAGGGGAGGCGGAAGCTATGACGAGCTTTCCTGCTTTAACGATGAGGTACTTGCAAGATCAATTTATCAAAGCCGCATTCCCACGATAAGCGCCGTTGGTCATGAGATCGACTATACTATTACGGATTTTGTTGCAGATCTTAGAGCGCCTACTCCATCCGCTGCGGCTGAGATTTGCGTTCCTGTTTTGAGCGAGTTATTGGAGAGCTTAGGGAGAATTAAGGAAACATTGACCGCGCGAATAGGTAATTCCTTAAATGCAGCCGCAAAACACATCGAATACTGCAGCTCGCTTCCGATTCTGAGGGATTCCGGTTCGATGTTTACGCTTAAACAGCAGAAGCTAAACGAAATGTGCTCAAAAATCAATAATGCGATTGAGTTCGCTATTGCTTCCGGTTACAGCAAGCTCGAAACAAGGAGCCGCAGCCTTGAAGCCCTGAACCCTCGTGCTGTCATTAAGCGAGGATATGCGCTGATAAGGAACACAGAGGGTCACTATGTGCCTTCTGCCTCAGAACTCACTTCCGGGGATAGAATTGCAATTATATTTGCTGATGGGAGCGTTTCTGCCGCTGTCACCGATAGTCGGGAGCACAAAGATTAACACGAAAGGAAGAACGATATGAATACTGAGCTTAGCTTTGAACAGGCATCGGAAAAGCTGGATAGCATTCTTGAAAAGCTAAATTCCGGCAGTACATCGCTGGATGAAATGGTCAGTCTTTACGAACAGGGTATAGAGCTGGTCAATCATTGTACTGAGCTGCTGAATAGCTACCGTAGCAGAATTGATAAGGTTATGGTACAGAATAATGATTAGAGATGAATTAAGCTATCAGGATCGCAACCAGAGGTATAGAAACATTATTAATGCATCTCTTGAGGAAGCGATGATAAGGCCCGAAATACCCGAAGTGCTGGGCAATGCGATGCGATACAGCTTGATGGCTGGCGGTAAACGCATCAGGCCATGCCTGACCATTGGCGTATGCGATATCATGGGCGGAAACCGAAAGATGGCCATTAAGCTCGCTTGCGGAATAGAAATGATTCATACATATTCGCTGATACATGACGATTTACCGTGTATGGATGATGATGATCTTCGCAGGGGCCAGCCAACAAACCATATTATGTTTGGCGAAGGACAGGCTGTTCTTGCCGGTGACGGACTGCTCACATATGCTTTTCAGTATATGCTTGAAGCCGGGCTTTCTTTCAACGATGCCGGATATTTCCGCGCAGTTGCTGAGATAGCAAAGCGTGCCGGTGCATGCGGAATGGTGGCCGGTCAAAGCCTTGATTTGTTAAGCGAGGAGCAAGGCATCAAGGATGAAAAGGAACTTTACAACATACACAGCCATAAGACGGCCGATATGCTGATTGCGAGCATATTGGCAGGCGCGTATTGCAGCAGTACGACCGACAGCCAGTTGAAATGCCTTGAGGCATATGGTGAGAAGATTGGGCTTCTGTTCCAAATCACTGATGATATTCTCGATGCAAGCGGCAGCAGGGAACTAATGGGGAAATCCGTGCATAAGGATGGGGAAGTAAGAAACAAACTTACCTATGTAACACTGTACGGAATTGATGAAGCGCGCGAGAAAGCACAGGTTATCGCTGCGGAAGCTGAAAGGCTGCTGTTTTCTACATTTGGAGATAACTGCAAGTATCTGTATGATACCGTTAATTTCATCATCAACAGGAGCTGCTGAGTCATGATATCATATGATGAAACACAGCTTCTTAAGCATATTCAATGTCCGGATGATCTGAAAAAGCTAAGCAGGGATCAGCTTACCGGGCTTGCCGCAGAAATAAGGGAATACCTTGTTTCGGTCGTTTCAAAAACTGGAGGTCATCTGTCAGCGAACCTTGGTATCGTTGAGCTTACGATAGCGCTGCACTTGTGCTTCGATTTCTCAAAGGATAGGCTTGTTTTTGATGTGGGTCACCAAAGCTATGTTCACAAGCTGATTACCGGAAGAGGTGAACGCTTTGATACGCTTCGGCAGCAGGGAGGAATATCCGGGTTTCCAAAGACAAATGAAAGTGAATACGATGCCTTCAATGTCGGGCACTCGAGTACTTCGATATCTGCCGCACTCGGCATGCTTCGCGCATTGAGGCTGAGCGGAGATAACGATACACGCATAGTTGCGTTAATAGGCGACGGAGCTCTGACCGGTGGACTGGCTTATGAGGCTTTGGATGATGCGGGCGAAAAGGAGCTGCCGCTCATTGTGGTGTTAAATGACAACAAGATGTCAATCGGCGGCAGCGTCGGAGGCATCAGCACGCATCTGACCCATATCAGAACCAGCAAGGGCTATAAAGGCTTCAAGAAAAGCTTTTCAAGCAGGCTTAAGCGTATTCCGATTATCGGAACCTCGATGAGCAACGGACTTGAGAGACTGAAAAACAGGATCAAGTTCTTCGTTCTCCCAAACGTTATGTTTGAAGAACTCGGCTTTACATATATGGGACCGATCGACGGACATGATATCGGTGAATTGGTAGATAATATTGAGCACGCGAAGAATATCAAGGATAAACCGGTGCTCATTCATGTCATAACCAAGAAGGGCAAGGGCTACGCTCCGGCAGAGCGCAACCCTGAAAAATACCACGGAGTCGGAAGGTTTGACGCTGATACCGGTGAAACGAAATCTGCCTTGGGTAATTCCAATGTCTTTGCTTCCGAGCTCTGCAAGTTGGCTGAAACGGACAACAGGATCGTTGCGATAACCGCGGCGATGGCAGAGGGCACCGGCTTATATGAGTTTAGAGAGCGCTTTCCGGACAGATTCTTTGATGTCGGCATTGCCGAGCAGCACGCTGTGACGATGGCAGCAGGCATGGCGGAAGCAGGACTGAAGCCGGTATTTGCCGTATACTCAACCTTTCTCCAAAGAGGGTATGATCAGCTGCTTCATGATGTGTGCTTGCAAAAGCTTCCGGTCGTATTCGCCATAGACAGAGCCGGCCTTGTCGGCGCAGATGGTGAAACTCATCAGGGAGTATACGATATTGCGTATTTTACCTCGCTGCCCAATGGTCTCAAGCTGTTTTCACCGTCCTCCGTTGAAGAGCTTCGCGCTATGCTGGATTATGCCTTGGAACTTGGCTGTCCGGCAGCGATTCGATATAACCGCGGAATACTGCCGTCGAGGGCGCTTAATTCCGATGTTCCTATGGATAAATGGGAATTGATTACCGATACGGTCAAGCAGCTCACGATCGTAGCCACGGGAAGATTGCTCAGCAGGGTGATTAATCTTGTCGAGAATGATCCGGAGCTGAAGAACATGGAAATTGGGATAGTAAATGCCAGACTGCTGTGTCCTATTGATGATGAGCTGCTCGGCATGCTGACTCCTGCCCGAGTTATTATTACTGTTGAGGACGGAAGCCGCGATACAGGCTTTGGAGCACAGATCGCAAGAATAATGTGTTCAAGGCTTAATTCTCCAAGGGTCGTTACTCTCGGAGTTCCGAGTATTCCGATTGAAGCCGGCAGCGTCGATGAACAGGATGAGTTCTGCGGATTATCAGAAGTTAAGCTTGCTGAAACTATTAAGAGTATCGCTGCTGAAATGTGTTGATCAGCATTCATTTGGAGGTTAGGTTTGTCACAGAGAATCGACAGCGCAATGGTCGAACAAGGAATCGCACAGAGCCGTGAAAGAGCAAAGGCGCTCATTATGGAGGGCGTTGTTTTGCTGGACGGAGTCAAGGTGCAGAAAGCGAGCGATCAGTGCCATGAAGGCCAGAGCATTACTATTAAGGAAAACCCGATACCGTTTGTAAGCCGAGGAGGTTTGAAACTTCAAAAGGCTGTTGACTGTTATGGCGTTGAGCTTAAAGACAAGGTATGCATTGATGTCGGTGCCTCAACGGGCGGATTCACTGATTGCATGCTTATGCATGGAGCGAAGAAAGTCTATGCGGTCGATGTCGGCTATGGGCAGCTTGATTGGAAGCTCAGAAATGATGATAGGGTTGTCTGCATGGAGCGGCATAACGCCAGGATTATGAATCCCGATTGGTTCAGCGAAATACCCGCCTTTGCTTCGGTTGACGTATCATTCATTTCGATTAAGCTTATCCTTCCAAGACTTGCCGAGTGTTTAGCAAATGACGGTGAAGCTGTAGTGCTTGTAAAACCTCAATTTGAAGCAGGAAGAGGCAAAGTTGGAAAGAATGGCGTAGTGAGAGATGCCCAAACGCATGAAGAAGTGCTAAATAACGCTATTGCTTTTGCAATTGAAAATGGCTTCGGTATCAAAGCGGTTGACTATTCTCCGATTACAGGGCCGAAGGGCAATATTGAGTTCCTCCTGTATCTTTCTCGCTGCGAAGGCGAACACGATACGCTGAAGCTTGCGGAGAAGGCCGGAGAGATCGTAATGCAGGCACACGAAGATTTGGATTGAGGGGTTGACTATGAAAGAAAAACTGTACTTCTATGCGAATATGACAAAACCAAATGCCGCTGTCGACTTGGCAAGGGCGCTTGAAATCGGAGAAAAAGCAGGATTCGAGTGTAAAGCATTTGATACGACGGCAGAAATGTATCAGGCGGAAAGGTGCTGCGCTCCCAAGTGCATCGTAACGCTCGGTGGGGATGGCACTATTCTTAGGACGGTCGCAAATGCGCTAAACAGCGATATTGATTCCTATACGCCGATCTTGAGCATAGACAAGGGAAAGATCGGTTTCTTCAACGAAGTATCTATAGATAATTTCAGCGATGCGCTTGATCGCCTGAATAACGGGGATTATTACCTTGAAACAAGGTCGACTATTCGATGCAATACTGAAACGGGCAAAAGCTTTACCTGCCTTAACGATTTTCTTGTATTCAAGAATAGCTCGTCATCAGTTACTCACATAGAAGCTTTTATTGATGACATGTCGATCGGCATTGTTAGGGGCGACGGCATGATAATAAGCTCAACTACCGGTTCTACGGGCTACTCGATTTCCGCCGGAGGGCCGATAGTTGCACCGGAGCTTGATGTTATTCTGCTGACTCCCGTTTGCCCGCACTCTTTGACTTCAAGACCGATCGTTGCTTCGTATAATTCAAGGATCGTTGTTAAGGTAATGAGCGAGTGCTTTTTGAGCGGAGACGGTACACAGCTGATGACGCTTCCTGCGAATTCAGCGATAGAGGTGGTTAATTCCACAAAAAAAGTCAGCTTTGTCAGACTCAGAGAACGGAATGTATTCTCCCTCATAAGGGATAAGCTTAAATAATTGGCTTTGACGAGGTTGCTATGCTTGAACGACTCATAATCAAGAATATCGCACTCATTTCTTCGCTGGACATTGAGCTTGGCGGCGGATTGAATGTACTCACAGGCGAGACCGGTGCGGGAAAATCCATAATAATTGACAGTGTAAACCTTGTTCTCGGAGAGCGCGCAAGCAAGGACCTTATTGCCGTAAATCAGCAGAAAGCAAGGGTGGAAGCATTGTTCTCTATAAAGAACAACGATACTGTCAAGTCCCTGCTCAATGATAACGGGCTCCTCTCTGAAGATGATGAGCTCATTTTGATGCGTGAGATAACTGCATCGGGCAAGAGCCTATGCAGGATTAACGGCGAAGTTGTACCTCTCGCAACGCTTCATTTGATTGCGGATTCGTTGGTCGACGTTCACGGTCAGCATACGCACCAAAGTCTGCTCGATCCCAAGAAGCATATGCACATGGTGGATGAGTTCAATGCGTCTGAGATAATTCCGGTTAGGAATAAAGTGGCAGAGCTTTATCGAGCCTATACCGAGGTTGAACGCAAATTAAACTCAGGCTTTGTGTCAGCTGAAGAGCGAGAACGCCGAATCGATATTTTAGCTTATCAAATCAACGAGATAGAAACAGCGCATCTGTATGCCGGAGAGGAAGAGGAGATTACATGTGAGCTCGCTGTACTCAGCAACGCAGAACGGATAAGCAGTTCCCTGGATATTGCATCGGATATCATCTCAGGAGATCGCGGTTCGCTTGGCAGCGTTCGAAAAGCGGCCGATGCCCTCTCGAGGATCTCCGATATTTCTGCTGTATATAGTGATATTTACGAGAGGATCAACAGCTTGTATTATGAACTTGAGGATGCGTCATATCAGCTGAGGGATCTGAGCCTTAGCTTTGAGTTCTCGCCCGAAAGACTCAATGAGCTTGAGAACAGGATGGATTATCTTAATTCGCTCAAGCGAAAGTACGGGGGAAGTATTGAAGCTGTGCTTGAATTCATGCAGAACTGCAAGACGGAGCTTGAAGAGCTTTCAAGCTCTGATGAGATTAGGGAAAGATTGATAAAGGAGCTTGCAAGGTTAAAATCAGAATATTTTGAAGCATCCGCAAGGCTGACAGCACTTAGAAACCAAGCAGCGCAGGCTTTATCTGAAAACGTTACCAAACAGCTGCGTGAACTTGGAATGGTGAATGCTCAGTTTACCTATGTTAATAATGTATCCGATGAAAAGCTGCATATCAACGGCAGCGACAGCATCGAGTTCATGTTCTCTGCAAACGCAGGCGAACCATGCAAGCCTCTTGCAAAGGTTGCTTCTGGAGGCGAGCTTTCAAGGATAATGCTTGCTATAAAAACAGTATGTGCCGATGCGGATGCCATTCCAACGCTGATTTTTGATGAGATCGATTCCGGAATCAGCGGCGTTACTGCAATAAAGGTCGGCGAAAAGATGGCGCGG
Organism: uncultured Clostridium sp.; assembly: GCA_900542285.1. Classification (GTDB taxonomy): domain Bacteria; phylum Bacillota; class Clostridia; order Christensenellales; family CAG-138; genus PeH17. The sequence goes on along the minus strand of UQNF01000028.1, from coordinate 1,615 downwards.
ATCGCTGCATCACACCAGGTGCTCTGCATTACACATCTTCCACAGATAGCGGCTTATGCGGACAGTCATTTCTTGGTCGAAAAGACAATGAAAAACGGTGAAACCCATTCGTCGCTGAGGCAGCTTGGCGATGAAGAGCGCAGGACTGAACTCGCAAGGATAATGGGTTCGGTAAACGCAGACGAGTCCGCAGTTAAGTATGCGCAGGAGCTTATCAGCGCTTCCGAGAAGTACAAGCTATCGATCAGCTGACAACAAAAGAGAGAATAATTGTTTTCGCATCGAGCAAAGCTAATTCCATTAGGTTCGAACACGGAGGCAGCGATGCGAAAGCATATAAATTCCAAAGAAAATAATAGATGGATCCGGTTTTTCGGATTCATTCTTTGCATATGTATCTGTATTTTTAATTTTACTCCGTGTATGAAGAACATTCGCTCCATGCCTGACGCAATTTTTGCGGAGAAAGAGTCTGATATCGAAAAGATGTTTTATGGAGCAAACGGCTTATCATTTGAAACGGTATCATCCGGAAATCTGAATGAAACGCTTTCGGAAAAGTATCTAACCGTAAAGCTGTTTGGCTTGATAAACATCAAAACGATTCCGATATATGTTGGGAGCAGAGACTATGTGCACCCATGCGGTGACGCAATAGGCATTTCGATACATACCAAGGGATTGCTGGTGGTTGGAAACGGAAGCTTTACCGACAGCGGGGGCAGAAAGTGCAGTCCATCGGAGGATGCAGGAATAAGGCCCGGCGATATCATTGTTTCTATCAATGGTATAGAGGTTAATTCGTCCTCTGAGATGCAGGAAGCAGTTGAAGCTGCGGTTGGAACGGCAGATATAGTTATAGAACGTAATTCTGAGCGAATATTGCTCACCGTTCAACCCGTAACCGCAGCTGATGGCCGTCTTAAAATCGGAGCGTGGGTTCGGGACAGCACCATAGGCATAGGGACGCTGTCTTTCGTCGATACGCAAACAGGGTATGCCGCAGCCCTTGGCCATGCCGTTATCGATGCTGACACCGGCAATATTATTAAGGTTGGAAGCGGCGAAATGCGAAGAGCAAGTATTGTTGGCGTGAAGAAAGGGCTGGCAGGAAATCCCGGAGAGCTTCAGGGAAGCTTTGATTCATCGTCTGAGCTTATCGGCAGTATTCGGACGAACGGCGAATTCGGAATATATGGCGTCATAGAAAAGACGCAAGCAGAATCTATGGCGGATTACATCGTACCGGTTGCATTTCCCGATGAAGTCAAGAAGGGAGATGCCTACATACTTGCTTCTATTGAAAATGGGAAGGTAGGAGCATACAGCTGCAAGGTCGTTAAGACGGTTCGCCAGTCTGAAGCAGGGCAAAAGGGCATGGTCATCGAAGTGACTGATGAAAGACTGCTGGATAAAGCAGGAGGCATTGTGCAAGGCATGTCGGGAAGCCCAATTATTCAGGACGGAATGCTCATTGGCGTAGTAACACATGTATTCGTGAACGACCCGACCAAAGGGTATGCTATCTACGCATACTGGATGCAGGAGTTCTGACAAGTTTGTTGAGGTACAATACATGGGTAACAAATAAGAAGCAAGAGAAGGCTCTCCTGTG
>UQNF01000027.1 GCA_900542285.1 uncultured Clostridium sp. | reverse complement strand
ACCCTTGACTGCTCTCTTGAGAGGAAATGTGTCACCTATGATTGACGCTTCAACAGTCTGTCGAAATAAGCATGGCTTTTGGGGGTTGTATTTCAATTCGGGATGTAGTATAATTAAGCCGATTATTCATTTAATGGAGGAAAAACCATGAAACACATCGAAAACGTTCAGACTCCCTGCATCAGGAAGGGTGAGAATACCGGCTGCGGCGAATGCCAGGCGTCCTGCCAGTCCGCCTGCAAGACCTCTTGCACCGTTGCAAATCAGAAGTGCGTTAAGACCGCAAAATAATGATACACGCCTTTGAATACCGCGGCAGGTATCTCGTGTTGGACGTGGAAAGCGGAGCGATCCATCGGCTGGACAGGCTCTCATTCGAAATAGTTCAAGCAATGGAACAGGGCAACGATGTTTATGCGTTGCCCTATTCACGTGAAGATATCGACGAGGTGCTGTCCGAGATAGAGGAGCTGCGGCGCATGGGCAGCTTCGACTCCCCGGCGCCCGTGCCGGTCATGAGGGACGCCGAAAGCTCACCGATAAAGAGCATGTGCCTCAACGTGGCGCATGACTGCAACCTGCGCTGCCGATACTGCTTTGCCGAAACCGGAGAATTCCACGGCGGCAGGATGCTGATGAGCGCGGAAACCGGAAAGCGCGCGCTTGATTTTCTGATAGAGCATAGCGGAAACCGCCGCCATCTCGAGGTGGATCTGTTCGGCGGCGAACCGCTGATGAACTTCGATGTCGTGAAGAGCATCGTGGCCTATGGGCGTGAGCTTGAAGCGAAGTTCGGCAAGGAGATACATTTCACCATCACCACCAACGGCATGGCGCTTGATGACGAGAAAGACGGGTTTATCAACAGCGAAATGTACAACCTCGTTCTGAGCCTGGACGGCAGGCGCGAGGTGCATGACGCGCTCCGGGTGACGGCGAACGGCAAGGGTTCCTACGATATCATCGTTCCAAAGATGCGGAAGCTCATCGGAGAGAGGGGCGGCAGAGAACACTATATAAGGGGTACTTTCACCGCCAATAACCTCGATTTTACGGAGGATGTCAGGGCGCTTGCGGAGCTTGGATTCGAACAGATCTCCGTTGAGCCGGTGGTGCTGCCGGAGAGCGACCCCCTTGCGATCACAGAAGAAAATGCGGACAGGGCCATCGAGGAATACGACAGACTGCTCGAATACGTTATAGAACGCAGGGAGCAGGGAAGGCCCATAAACTTTTTCCATTTCTATGTGGACTTGGACGATTCGCCCTGCCTTGCAAAGCGCAGCCTGGGCTGCGGCGCAGGGGTCGAGTATGTGGCTGTCGCTCCGAACGGAGATATTTTCCCCTGTCATCAGTTCGTCGGCAAGAGCGAATTCCGCCTCGGAAACGTATTCGAAAGTGCGCTCGATGACGGGATAAGAAACCGCTTTGCGCACTGCAACGTGTTCACCAAGCCCAAGTGCGTAGACTGCTGGGCGAGGTATTACTGCAGCGGAGGCTGCGCAGCCAACGCCTACAACCTCAACGGCAGCATAGCCGAGCCTCCGGAGATAAGCTGCCGGCTGCTCAAAAAGCGTACCGAGATAGCGATAGGAATGGCGATAGACCGAAAGGAAAACTGATACACTGCGGAGGAAGCATTGATTATTTTTGAGAAAAGCAGTTATTATTCCGATGAGAACCCGGCGAATGAAGCGAACGGACTGCCGGGCATAATACTGCGCGCGCTCCATGCAAGGGGGATATATGAACCCTCCGCCATAGAGCGCTTTCTCAATCCTTCGGCAGACGATTTTCACGATCCGTTCCTGCTGCCCGATATGGGCAGGGCGGTTGAGAGGATACGCCGCGCGTTGGAAGAGCGTGAGCGCATATGCGTGTTCGGCGATTACGATGTGGACGGCATATGCTCCACCAGTATGCTCGTAAGCTATTTCAGGAGCGTCGGCGCCGACTGTGTCTATCATATTCCCTCCCGAAAGGAGGAGGGCTATGGCATGAGCATGCCGGCGATAGAGCGGCTTGCCGCGCAGGGCGTCAGGCTGATAATCACCGTCGATAACGGCATATCCGCCGCAGACGAGATAGCGAGCTGCTATGAGCTTGGCATGGATGTCGTGGTGACCGATCACCATATTCCGGGCGATAGGCTTCCGAAATGCGAGGCGGTGGTCTGCCACACCGTTCCTTCAAGCAGGTATCCGTGCGGCATCCTCTGCGGCGCCGGGATCGCATTCAAGCTGCTCCATGCGCTTGCAGGGCTTGACGCGGCGATGGAATATGTGGCGTTCGCAGGGCTTGCGACCGTTGCGGACGTCGTGCCGCTGGTCGATGAGAACCGTATCCTTGTCAGCCTTGGGCTTGATGCGCTGAACAGCGGCAGGTGCGCCATGGGCCTGAGCCGCATGGCGCAGAGCATCGCGAACGTTAGAAAGCCCTATACATCGTCCAATCTCGGCTTTTCGATCGCTCCGAGGCTGAACGCTTCGGGCAGGATGAGCGACGCTTCGCTTGCCGTGGAGCTGTTTTTGGAGCAGAGCCTCTCCCGTATGGACGAGATAATTGCGGAGCTCAACAGGCTCAACGAGCTGCGCCAGCAGGAGGAGGCGGATATCCTCTCCTCCGCCGTCGAAATGCTCTCCGATATGAACCTTTCCGACACCCGTGTGATCGCGCTCAGTTCACCGGACTGGAACCCCGGCGTGATAGGCGTTGCGGCTTCACGGATCTCGGAAATGTTCTACCGCCCGACGATACTCTTTTCGGAATCAAACGGTATGCTCAAGGGTTCCGCACGCTCTATCGAGGGGATCAACATCCATTCGGTATTGAATGCGCATTCGGAGCTTTACGAACGCTTCGGCGGTCATTCCAAGGCCGCAGGCGTCACCCTGAGCCGGGATCGCTTTGACGAATTCGTGTCGGGCATGGAGCGCACGCTTGAAGAAAACTATGACAACACCGTGTTTATACCGAGAAGGCGGTATGAATTCGATGTGGATCTGTCCGAGATAAGCTTTGAGCTTGTGAGCGAGCTTGCACGCCTTGCGCCTTTTGGTGAGGGCAACCCCTCCCCGGTGTTCCGTGCAAGGCATGTGACGCTGTCGCATATTCGCTGCTTCGGCAACGACGGCCAGCATATGCGCATGAGCGCAAGGACGGCTTCTTCACGGCCCATAGAGGCGGTGTGGTTCGGCTCGGGCAGCAATTTTGACAGGATACTGAGCGCCGCCTCCGTCGATATCCTATTTACGGTGGATATAAACAGGCGCGGATTCAGCGACTGCCTTCAGCTTCGGCTCCTTGCCGTCAACAACGAGCTTCCGGAGGACAAGCATTCGTATGTCGAGATGGGAATGCCCAGATTCTGCTCCGCATTCATCGAAAACCATTCGTATTCCGGCAGGGCGCATACCGAAAGGAACGAAAGAATATGCATCGACCTGAAAAGGCTCAGCATGGAAAACCTTTCGGGGCTGTTGATACTGGTCTTTTCTACGGAGGCTGCGGAGAGGATACTTGCCGAGGTATCGGAGCAGGGCATTATCAATATGGACGTATGCTATACGCATCTGCCGTCCTCCCCGACCTGTGCCAACACCATTCTCATAGCCCCAATGCTCTATATGCTCCCAAGGAAGGGCTATGACAGGATAATCTTTTACGATAAGGCTCCGACGCAGGATGTTTACGATGCGATATACGAGCTGCTCCCCGATGCACGCTTTTATGAAAACGAGAGTGCGGAGAGCGATTTTGCTCCCATCGCAAGGCGGTTTGAATGCAGCCGTGATTTCTTCGGCGCCGCCTTCAAGCATGCGGAATCAAAGCTCCTAATGCGGCCGTATTCCTACGGCGAGCTGATAAACCGCTGCGCTCAGGAGCTTAGGGTGCCGAACTATTGGATAGAGTTTGCCGTGGCGGTGTTCTTCGAGCTTGGGTTCATATGCTGCGATGCGAACTGCGCCGTGACTCTCGTGCAGGACGCGCCGTGCAGAAGGCTGTCCGAAAGCCCGCTCTACGCAAAGATATGTGCCTTACAGGGCAGAAACTGAAAAACTTTATTTGAAAGGGTTAATACTATGCCGGAAATCAAAAAATACATGAGTGAAGACGAACTCAAGGACACCATACGCAGCATTCCCGACTTTCCCAAGGAGGGCATACTGTTCCGTGATATCACCACTCTGCTCAAAAACGGCCCTGCGTACCGTTCGCTCATCGATACGATAGCCGATGAGCTGAGGCCGTTCGGCATCGATATCGTTATCGGCCCGGAGGCAAGAGGCTTTGTTATCGGCTCCGCCGTCGCCTATGCGCTCGGCGCAGGCTTTGTCCTTGCAAGAAAGCCCGGAAAGCTCCCCTGCGAAACGGCAAAGGTCAGCTACGGCCTTGAATACGGCTCGGACTGCCTCGAGATCCATAAGGACGCTATAAAGCCCGGTATGCGCGTTGCCATCGTTGACGACCTTCTCGCGACCGGCGGAACGGCCGCCGCAGTCGTCAAGCTCGTTGAGGAGATGGGAGCAGGCGTCGTCGCAGCATCCTTCGCAATAGAGCTTTGCGGCCTTAGCGGACGGGATAAGCTTGACGGCATTCCGGTTCAGGCCGTAATGAAGTATTGAAACAGCATGGGTGAGGCATGATTCTGCGCTTCGCCCATTATTTGAACTTTTCACGATTAGGAGGGAAGCATGGATAAACTCTTGGCAATCTGTGAAAAGAAGTATGAGCCCGAAAAGGTGGAGCTGGTCAAAAAGGCCATCGACTTTGCCAAAAAGGTTCATGCCGACCAGAAGAGGGAATCGGGCGAACCGTATTATATTCACCCGGAAGCCGTTGCGCTGATCCTTGCGGAGCTTCAGATGGACGCCGATACGGTCATCGCAGGCCTGCTTCACGATACGGTGGAGGACGGCGACGGCATAACCGTCGAGATGATTGCGGAAATGTTCGGCGACGATATCGCCAGCATGGTCAGCGCCGTCACCAAGCTCACCAAATCCAACCTTTCCAACATGCTCAACAGGGAGGACCGCCAGGCGGAGAACCTCCGGCGCATGTTCCTTTCCATCGCCCGAGACGTTCGTGTCGTCATTATCAAGCTTGCGGACAGGCTGCACAACGTCCGCACGCTCGAGTATTGCAGCAAGGAAAAGCGTGTCAGAAAGGCCAAGGAGACCCTGCAGGTCTACGCTCCGCTTGCCGACAGGTTTGGCATGGGCGCGATAAAGTGCGAGCTTGAGGATCGCTGCTTCAGCTTCATCATGCCGGAGGACGCCTTCAGACGATCATCGAGCCGAAGCAGGAGGAGAGGCTTGCGCTTCTCAAGACGGCGCAGCGCAGGATAGAGGAGCTGCTGAATAATGCCGGCATCAAGTTCGAGATAAGCGGCAGACGCAAGCATATTTACAGCATTTACAAGAAACTTACGAATAAAAAATGTACGATTAACGAGATCTATGACCTTGTTGCGCTCAGGATAATCGTCGGCACGGTTCAGGATTGCTATGCGGTGCTGGGGCTCGTCCATCAGATATGGCGGCCCATGCCGGGCAGGATAAAGGACTATATCTCCATGCCCAAGACCAACGGCTACCGTTCGCTGCATACCACGCTTTTCAGCGAGCAGGGAATGCCGTTTGAGGTGCAGATACGCACCTTTGAAATGCACCGGACCGCCGAATACGGCATCGCGGCGCACTGGATGTACAAGGAGGGCCGCACGAAGCTTGGCGATATAACCGCCAACCTCGAATGGCTGAGAGAGCTTGTAGCCTATGATGACGAGGCGAATTCCTCCACTGAGTATGTAAACAATGTGCGGCGTGATTTCTTTTCCGACTATGTGTTTGCGCTCACCCCGAGGGGCGATATCATCGACCTTCCCGTCGGTTCGACCCCGATAGATTTTGCGTACAGGATACATACCAATGTCGGCAACCACGTTCACCATGCCCTCGTCGGCAACAACATGGTGCGGCTCGATTACAAGCTCAAAACCAACGATGTCGTCACCATCGTCACCAGCCCGACCAGCGAGCCCAGCCGCAACTGGCTGAGCTTCGTCAAGACCTCGCAGGCCAAGTCGAAGATAAAGCAGTGGCTCAAGCGTGCCAATGCGGAGGAAAACATCGAGCACGGCAGGGAGATGCTGAGCGAGGCGGCAAGGCGGCAGGGATACAGGCTCATGGACATCGTAAAGCCGGAATTTGCTGCCGCTGCAATAAAAAAGCTCAATTTTACCAGCCTTGAGGACGCCTATGCCGCAGTCGGCTACGGAGGAATAAGCACGAATGCGCTGCTGCATCCGCTGCTGCAGGAATACGCAAAGGCAAGGAAGCTTGCGATAGAGGAAAAGCAGGCGGAGCAGAGGAAAGAGGGCGAAGCTCCGACGGGCGAGCTTGCCTCCACCGATCCCACGGGCAGACCCATCCGCATGGTGGGGCTGGATTCCGATGTGGGCTTCCATTTCTGCCGCTGCTGTATGCCCGTACCCGGCGACCCGATCATCGGCTATGTCACGAGGGGCAGGGGCGTTTCCATACATAAGGCGAGCTGCACCAATGCCCGTGCGCTGATGCGTGATGTGGACAGGATAGTTGAAGTCGCCTGGATCAGCGACGCCAAGACCAAATTCCCCGTCACGATAAAGATCTATGCGGTGGATAGGGACGAGCTGCTTTTGGACATAAGCCGCAAGCTCACGGATCTGAAGATAAGCCTTCGAATGCTCAACACCCAGACCATGAACGACGGCAGCGGCAGGGTGCTGTTCAACATGGGCTTTGAGGTCAACGATGCGGAGCAGCTTTCCGCAATCATGGCGGCAATAGAGAAGATTTCCGGCGTTGAAAGCGTCGAAAGGGAGAATTAGCTATGAAGGCGGTTGTACAGAGGACGGCCCGCGCGAGCGTCAGCATTGACGGAAATACCGTCGGCAGGATAGACAGGGGGCTGCTGGTGCTGCTTGGCATAGAGCCCGATGACGGCGAAGCGGATATAGAATACATGGTCAAAAAATGCAGCGGCCTTCGCATCTTTGAGGACGAAAACGGCAAGATGAACCTTTCCGTGCAGGATGTCGGGGGGAGCATTCTCCTCGTGTCGCAGTTCACGCTGCTGGGCGATGCCCGAAAGGGAAACCGTCCGAGCTTCACCGGCGCCGCCGTTCCGGAAAAGGCGATACCCATCTATGAAAGGGTCATCTCCGAGCTTGCCAAGCGTCTCCCGGTGCAGACCGGGGTATTCGGCGCGGATATGCAGGTGGAGCTTGTCAACGATGGGCCGGTGACCATTCTTTTAGACAGTAAACGAACGTATTGAGGTTATGATGAATCTGCTTACCATTCCGTGCGGTCCGCTTGCGACCAATACATATATCCTGTGGAACGACGGCTCGACCGAAGCCATAGTCGTCGACCCGGCAAATTCGCACAGGGCATTGAACGCTCTGCATGAACACGGGCTGCACTGCTGCGCCATACTCATAACCCATTGCCATTTTGACCATACGATGGGTGCGGCGGAGCTGAAAAAACAGGAGAGCGCCAGGCTCTATATCAATCGAATCGAAGCACCGTCGCTGACCGATGGGAGCATGTCGCTGTCCCATATGGGCGGCGTGCTCATAAACGGCTGCAAGGCCGATGTGCTGCTCGATGACGGCGACCGCTTTTCGGAGGCCGGCTTTGATTTTCTCGTTCTCCACACGCCCGGGCATTCCCCGGGCAGCAGCTGCTTCGTGCTGGAGAAGGAGCGCATTATCTTTGCCGGGGATACCGTCTTCCGCCTGAGCGTCGGAAGGACGGATCTTGACGGCGGCGATGCCCGTGCGCTTTACGGCTCGATAGTCCGCAAGCTCTTCACCCTGGAGGGCGATTATAGGGTGCTGCCCGGCCATGACAGGGAAACGACGCTTGAATTTGAACGCAGGCATAACCCATTCATAAGGAACGGAGGCGTTGAGTTCTGATGCGCCTTCTGACCGACCGAGCGGATTTTTTTAATGATATTTCCGAAGAGATAAGGCTTTTCCTGCCGTCGGCGGAGCTTGAACTTACAGAAGCTTCGCCCGATGTTGATTTGGACGGGACGGACGGAGAGCTGATATCGGCAATGCTTTCAAACGACGGAACGAGCTTCCGTGCCGAAACACGCTATTTCCGTGACGGTGCGGAGTTTTCCTATGTATATGAGACGCCGTACCGCAGCGAGACCCGCCTTATTGAGAAGCGATATGCCAAACGCTGCATCAAGGTATCCGTGTTCAGGTGCCTCAGGCAGGCATATCCGCAGGCAAGGCTTCCGTGGGGTTCGCTCACCGGTATCCGCCCGACAAGGCTGTGGCGTGAGCTCGTTTCCTCCGAGGGCAGGGACGGCGCGGAAAGGCTGATGCTCTCCGAATTCGATGTGACCGCCGAAAAACTGCGGCTTGCTGCCGAAATTTCGGACGCACAAACGCCCGTGCTGTCGTCCATTGGGCCGAACGATACGGATGTTTATATCGGCATTCCGTTTTGCCGGACAAGGTGCCTGTACTGCTCGTTCGCTTCGCAGCTTCGCACCAAAAAGACCGATATGGCGGCATATCTTGCGGCGCTCGCGAGGGATATAACCCATGGCGCTGCCATGGCAAGAGAGCATGGACTGCGCATCCGCGCGCTATATCTCGGCGGCGGCACCCCCACCGTGCTCACCGCCCGGGAGCTGGAGCGGCTTATATCCCACGCAGTGCGTGAATACGGCATAAACAGCGGCACGGAGTTCACCGTGGAGGCAGGCCGCCCCGATACGATAACCGAGGAAAAGCTTCGGGTCATACGCGATATGGGCGTGACCAGGATCTCGATAAATCCGCAGACCATGTGCGATGCGACCCTTAAGAGCGTCGGCAGGGACCATACCTCATCCGATATAGTCGATTGCTTCAATATGGCAAGGCGGCTGGGCTTTGACTGCATAAATATGGACCTCATCGCCGGGCTTCCGGGGGAGGACGCAGCTTCCATGCAGCATTCGATAGACGAGCTGATGAAGCTCGACCCCGATTGCCTGACCGTGCATACGCTTGCGGTCAAGCGTTCGTCAAGGCTGCATGAGCATCTTGACGAAATAACGCTGCCCGATGTTTCCGAGGTCGAGGCCATGACTGCCATCGGCGCAGAGGGGGCAAGGCGGCTCGGCATGATACCCTACTATATGTATCGCCAAAAGTACATGGCAGGCAATATGGAAAATGTAGGCTATTCCAAGCCGGACAAGATATGCATCTACAATATCGACATGATGGAGGATGCGCTGAGCATCATTGCCCACGGCGCCGGCGCAATGACAAAGAGGGTTTTCCAAAGCGGCGGCAGGATAGAGCGTGTGCCGAACCCCAAGGATATCTCCACCTATATCGCCAAGCTCGACGCGACCAACGAGGCGAGGATAAGGCTCTGGAACGAATAAGAAAAGAAAAAGCACAAAAACAGGGGCTGTATCGAGAGCCGCACAAAGCGGCCATGATACAGCCCTATTTATTCTCAGCTATACAAGCGCTAAGCTCCGAAAGCTCAGCAGAGCATCAGTTTTCCTCAAAGTGCGCGTAGTAGTCAAACGTTCCGACGCAGCCGTTCATTTCATCGGAGGAGATTTCGAACCATCCTTCGGTGGAAATGAGGTTTCCGTGCTCGTCATACCAGCCGACAAAGGTGCTGCCTGCATTTGCACGTGCGTGAATGATAACATAATCCCCATCTACGTCTCCGTATTTACTGCACCCGACAAGACCATTGCCCGAAGCTGTCAGCGTAAGCTCAAATATGCAATTTGCCTCCACATCATTGCACCTCCAGTAGAATTCCCTGGCACAAACATATCCGTCTAAGAATTCGATGTCTGCTTCGAGGTGAACCTTATTGAATTCGGATCCGCGAATCCAAACCTCCCTTAAGGCATTGCAATCCCGAACGATAAGTTCATCACAATAAACATAAGCAGAACTCAGAGAAATCATCTCATCAAACCCGTCAAATACGAGACTGCCGCCCAGATACATAAGCGGTCTGCCATAGAGATAGTCACCAAAGGTTAGGGAGTAACCAAAGGCTAAGGAAAAGTATTCAACGTGTCCGTCCTTCGTCCATCTGACGAACGGCATGCCTTCGATCACCCATGTAGTCGGATCATCGGCAACATAGCCCGGGCAGATAAGAGCGCCGTTGGTCCTATCGGAGATTACGCCGACAGACTCCATAAACTTGAGCAGCTCCGACAATTCATATTCATTGTAGACAACGGAGGAAGCGGAGGGTTTGGGCTCGGGCGTATCGGTGACTATGGCCTCGGGCGTATCGGTGACGATAGGCTCGGGCGTGTCGGTGACTATGCTTTCCGGCTCGGCGGTCGGCGCTTGGGTCGGGTCATTCCCCACTTCGGTCGTGCAGGCGATAAGGGGTGTCAGCGCAAGGATTGATGCAAAGAGCAGAGCGAGAATCTTTTTCATAGATTTCAATCGTAACATCAGGGTATTTCCTCCGTTTTGTTTTTGAATTTGATATTTCTATTTAGTTTGGAATGCCCGGCACGGCAGGCCTGCACGGCATACCGCACCGGTCGGAATGTTCGGCATTAGCGGAGCAGCCGAGCGTCAGTTCTTCTCAAAGCGCGCGGTGTAGTTAAACGTTCCAACGCAGCCGTTCATCTCGTCGGAGGAGATTTCGAACCATCTTTCGGTGGAAACGAGGTTTCCGGCCTCGTCATACCAGCCGAGAAATTTGCTGCTGCCTCTTTCACAAGCGTTGATTATAATATGCTGGCGATCCTCTCCGTAGCTGATGCAACCGACAAGGCCATCGCCGGAAGCCTTCAGTGAAAGCTCAAACACGCAACCCAATTCTACATCATCACACTTCCAATAAAAATCCTTGGTTATGACCGATCCCCGAAAATATCTGAAATTCGCTTCCAAGTGAACCTTTTGAAACTCGGAGCCAATGAAATCAGCTTCGCCCAGAGAATCGCAGTTCATGACCGTCAGCTCATCACAGTATACGGAAAGAGCTTTAAGAATAATCATGTCGTCAAAACCATCAAATATGAAATTGCCGCCTAGGTACATAAACGTCTTGTTTTGGAGATAGTCATAAGGAATTAAAGCTGCGTCGAAAGATAATGAAAAGGATTCAACATTTCCGTCGTCCGTCCATCTGACTAGCGGCCTGCCTTCGACCACCCATGTTGTCGGGTCATTTGCATCATAGTCAGGGCAGAGAAGAGCGCCGTTGACCCTGTCTGAAATAACGCTGTCAGTTTGCATAAACTTGAGCAGCTCCGCAAATTCATATTCATTGTAGACAACGGATGGCTTGGGCGTGTCGGTGACTACTGGCTCGGGCGTGTCGGTGACTATTGGCTCGGGCGTGTCGGTGACTATGGTTTCCGGCTCGGTGGTCGGCGCTTGGGTCGGGTCATTCCCAACTTCGGTCGTGCAGGCAGCAAGGGGTGTCAGCGCAAGGATTGATGCAAAAATCAGTGCGAGAATTCTTTTCACTTCAGTTTTTCCTCCATAAATAAAATTTTTTTGGCGTTTATTCATTGTTAATTCATGTTCTGTATATGTCGGGTTTGCGGAAATGCCGTTCATAGGTTCGGCCCGGTCAAGCGGCGGCTTGCGTGCGGACGGAATGATGTGATCACCTCTCTTGTCAATTATGCGTAAAGCCTGCCAAATGCCGAAAAACGGAGGGCTTTCGCGGTCGATGGGGATAGCTTATGTGAGAAATAAGCTGTTTGGGCTGCGGCGCTGCGCATAAGCCACTAACCACATATGAACGATGGAAGTATAGGATTCGTTCATTTATTGGTAGTATACCATAGCTATTATTCCGAATCAAGTTAAATAATTGTGGCAGAATTCGGAAATAGCGAAGTAATTGTCGGCATCGATAGTGCCTAAAAGGGAGTGCCGGGGAGCAAAAGAAAAGGCCGTATCGGTATCCGCTCAAGGCGGCCGGGATACAGCCTTATGCAAAGTATTCGTTCTGAATTGGGGACTATGGATTTATACGCATCCTGTTCTCATTAAGCTCGTCCGTCAGCGGACTCGGCACTGAATAGTGGCGTATCTCCACAAGATCGGAGCTTACGAAGCCAAGCCTTCCGTCATCGGAGGTGATGTAGTAATAGCTTCCGATGATATGGCGGACGGTGACGCGATCCCCGGCGGCAAAGTCCGCCGTCACGGTGCCAAGCGTGCCCGGCACGTCATAGGCGGAGCAGGCGCTTGTGATAACGGCGCTGTGATAGGTGAATACGCCGTTCACCGGGGAGGGGAACAGGGGAATATCGACATATTTGCCGCTGATATAGCCGAGCTTGCCGTCGGCGATGCAGCGCAGCCAGCCGTTTTCCTCGCCCACAACATCCAGATGCTGATTGCGCGTGAGCACGGTGATAACGGAGTAATCGGTGCTTGGCCCTGTGCGGAAGTTGACGGAGTTGCCGGTGACCACGCCGTAGGCAAGCACGTCCTGCGTGTAGGCAAGGGGTCTTTCGGGATTTGCCTCGGTAACGTCGGAAAGGTCAAAGAGGGAGAAATAGAACTCGAGTATCTCCTCATGCGTGCAGCCGGCAAGCGCGCGTCCCTGCGCTCCGTATTGGCTCAGCCCCAGTCCGTGGCCGTGGCGGCAGAAGTAGACCTCGCAGCCGCCGTCGGTGGGCGCACTCCAATAAATCTTGTAGGCTTTGTTGAATATTCCGGGGGTTTTAAGCTTGGTTATGTCGAATTCAAAGCTCAGCGTGGTGTATTCTCCGCCAAGGGTCGGATCCAGCACGGTGAGTATGACATGAAGCTTGGTCATGTTGCGCCTGCTGCCCTCGAATTTCGGGGTGACGGCTTCTGCGCCGTCAACGGAGATAAGCTCGACCGCATGGCCTAAATAGCTTGCCGCCTCCGATTCGAGCAGCGAAACGAAGGCTTCGTTGGCAGGGCGTTCGCCAAAGCGGATCTCCAGCGTCTGACGCTTGCTGACGGCAAACTCAAAGTCGATGTCGTCAAGCTTGACCTCGTAGGCGGATTCAAGCTGAGAAGAGCCGAATACGTTTTTGGGATTGTCGGTCTCGCCGCCGTTGGTGGAGCCGTAGAAGGTAAGCTCGATATTGGAATTAAACGAAAGAATCTGTCCGCACACATCGGTACAGGCCTGCATACATTTGTCATGGCCGGGAGTGTAGCCGCGGTAGCCCTGATAGTTCACCGAATCGGTAATATCGTAAGCATCGGAATTGCTTGGAAAGGCAAAGGCATAGGACTTGCAGGCTATCGCCTGTGCGCGCAGAGCGGCAGGCTCGCAGCTCTCGCTCATCTCATATGGTACCAAACCGTAGAGATAATGAGCCGTGGGAACGACATTGATAACGCAGAGCTTTCCGTCGCTGCCGACGCTGATGCGAAGATTGCCGAGATAGCTCTTTCCGTCCGCATAGCCTCCGGTGCAGCCGCCGATCGTCAGATAGCCTGCGCTCTCGTTCAGGTTTACACGGTTTATCGTTACGCTTTCCGCCGTGATGAGCGTGCTGCCGCCGTGGCTGAGCCTGACCTTATTGCCGCTCACGGATACGCCGAGCGTGTACGGTGAATCGGCATTGCCGACCATGGAACGCATGTTGTTTTCGATATAGTATGCGCCGTAAAGGCCGACGGTCAGGGAGGATGCCGAATTCGTGCCAAGCAGCACCCTTGTAAATGAAAAGTCCTCGTCAACGGAACGGGGAACATCACGGGTGAGCTTTACTTCACCCTTTTCGTCTTTATAGTCGCCAGTGTGCGCACCGGGCTCCTCTTCCGGGAAGAGCTCCTGCGTGTCGGCTAACGACCCGGCGGGCAGCGCCGCAAGCATGGCCAGTGCCATGAGCAGTGAAATAAATCGTGTAGTCATTTTAAGCATTTTCTTAATCTTAATCATTGTATGTTCACCTCTTTTCGTGGGGATAGGATCAGCCTGACCGCCTCATGGGCAAGCGCAAGACCGAACGCCGCAGGGACGAACGGCACGCTTGCGGGCGCGTTGGGCTTCATGTCGGGATCGGGGGTCGGGATAAGCGGCTTTTTGGGTTCCTCAAGCGAATAAACGACTCGAAGGGACGGTATGCCGCGTTTCCTCAGCTCATGCCGCATGACCCTTGAGAGCGGGTCGATGCTGGTGGAATAGATGTCGGAGACTCTAACCATGGTCGGATCAAGGCGGTTGCCTGCGCCCATGCTCGAAAGCACGGGGATATCAAGCTCCCTCGCCCTTTCGATAATGCACAGCTTGGCACTGACGGTATCGACGGCGTCGATTATAACGCTGATATCAGGCGTGATGAGCTCGCAGATGTTATCCTTGGTGACGAATGCGCTCACGGCGGCAACTGTGCAGTCCGACACGGCTTCGATACGCCTTTTCATCGCTTCGACCTTGGGCATTCCGATGGTGGCCTTTTCGGCGCAGAGCTGGCGGTTCAGGTTGCTGGGCTTGACGGACGCGGCATCGACGATTGCGATGCTGCCTATCCCGCAGCGCGCGAGCGCATCGGCAGCATGTCCTCCGACACCGCCCACGCCGAACACCATGACCTTTGCTTCGCCAAGCTTTGCTTCGGCATCCTCCCCGAGAAGCATGGCGGTTCTGAAAAAGCTCTCCTTCATACGGAAACACTCCCCATTCTATTCTGCATAGCATATTATAACATATTTGTGACAAATTTCAAGCGTACAAAGCATTTTCCAATTATTTCCAACAAAAAGCCACGCACGGCACGTTTCCTGCCTGCTCTGAATACGGTACAGCATGGGGAGGTGGGAGCATGGAGAGAGAGCTGAGCGAGTATCGAAGGACGGGGAGAAGAAGGCGTCCTGTTATCATAACGGCGTGCATACTTCTGGCCGTCATCTGCCTGCTGCTCATTCTGGAGGCCGCTGCCGGCAAGCCGATAAGGAGCCTTGCGGCGGAGGCGGTGCGCAGGAGGGGTTCGGAGCTGATGACCCAAGCGATAGCCTCCGCACTCGATGGGGCGAGCAGGGAGGGAATGTCGGCTCTTCAGACCGACTCAAGCGGCAATTCGTTTCTCTACATCGATGCCGCAAGGCTGAACCGTGAGGCGGCGAATATAGGCATGGAGGCGCAGCGGCTCATGCGTGAGTGCGGACGGATGGGCGCAGAGGCGCAGATCGGGAGCATAACAGGGCTGACGCTGCTTGCCGGAAGGGGCGGAAGCGTAAGGGTGTATTTTTCGCCGTACGGCACGGTCGAGCCGAGCCTTCGCACGCATTTTACCTCCGCAGGCATCAACCAGACGAGGCTTGAGGTCATGCTGACCCTGACCTGCACCGTACAGTTCGTGCTTGCAGGAAGGGCGGAGCAGGCGGAGCTTAGCCAGACCGCCGTCATCTATGAGACAGTGATTGTCGGAAACGTGCCGCAGGCGTACACAAACATCGATTCCGTTGACGATGCGCTGAATCTGCTTCCCGAAACGGACTGATGCAAATCATGTAAACCGGAGGTCAAAAAAAGGTCAAATATACTTTATTTTCTTGGAATCGTCATTGATTGCGGGTGACAGATTTGCTATAATCTCACTGTCAGAAAATTGACGAAGGGAGCTTCTTCAACAATGAGTCATACCAATGACGGTCAGATCAGGATCTTCGCCGGCTCCGCCAGCAGACCTTTTGTGGATAAGATGTGCTACTACCTTGGCACCGACCCGGGCAAATCCTACACCCACATATTCACCGAGGGCAGCACCTATGTGCGCGCCGACGAGAGCATCAGGGACAAGGACGTTTATATCGTTCAGTCCATAGGCAAGCAGCCCAACGATGCTTTTATGGAGCTGATATTCTGGATAGATGCGTTCAAACGCGCAAGCGCAAATTCCATAACCGCAATTATTCCGTATTTCGGCTATGCAAAGGCCGACAAGAAGGACGAACCACGCGTTTCCATAAGGTGCAGGGTATGCGCAGACTGCATAGAGATGTGCGGCGCGGACCGCGTTATCACGATGGATCTCCATGCCGCCCAGGTTCAGGGCTTCTTCACCAAGCCCGTTGACCACCTCTACGCAAGCTCCATCCTCTGCGAGTATGCAAAGCGTCTTGGCATCGTAAACGATGACCTTGTAGTAGTATCACCGGACGCAGGCTCCGCCAAGCGCGCAAGGGCTTACGCCAATATCCTCGGCTGCAACGTCGCTATAGGCGACAAGGTCCGCAAGGGTCATGACGAGAATCCCGATGCACTCGAGATAATCGGCGATGTTAACGGAAAGACCTGCATGATAGTCGATGACTTCACCCTCAGCGGAAATACCCTCTGCAAGGCCTCAATGGGGCTAATGGCCAAGGGAGCAAAGGAAGTCTATGCCTTCCTGTCCCACGCTATCCTCAAGGAGGATGCTGTCGCCCGTATCGAAGCAAGCCCCATAAAGCAGCTTATCACCACCGATACCGTGGACAACAGCGATGTGCTTGCAGGCTCCACCAAGATAAAGATAGTCTCTGCCGCTCCGCTGTTTGCCGAGGCAGTGCGCACGATACATGAGCGCAGGCCCATGAGCTATATGTTTGAGCATCTCCCGAGAAAGCTTGTAGATATGGCGTTTGAGGGGATAGACTTCAAGAAATAAGAATGGAAGACCTCTTTTCCCGGTCTAATATGAATAGCGCACCCCTTGCCGACCGTATGCGTCCGACCTCGCTCGATGATTTCATCGGGCAGGCGCATATAGTGGGGCGGGGGTGTTTGCTTAGGCGCGCGATAGAGACCGATACGCTGCAAAGCACCATATTCTGGGGACCTCCGGGCTGCGGCAAGACGACGCTCGCAAGCATAATCGCCCATACCACCAACTCCGAATTCGTCAAGCTGAACGCAGTGACCAGCGGCGTCAAGGAGGTGCGTGAGGTCATTGCGGAGGCGGAGCGCAGGCGTTCTGTCTATGGCAGGGAGACCTTCCTGCTGCTCGATGAGTGCCACCGCTGGAGCAAGACCCAGTCCGACTCCATACTTCCTGCGCTCGAGAGCGGCACGATAAAGTTCATCGGCTCGACCACCGAAAACCCGATGATAAGCATGACGAGCGCAATAGTCTCACGCTGCCGTCTGTTTCAGTTCTACCCCCTGCATGAGGACGAGCTGATAATTGCCATGAACCGCGCGCTGGAGGATTCGGAAAAGGGCCTCGGGATGTATTCGCCCATCGTTGATGACGAGGCGATGCGGCATATCGCACGCGTCGCGAATGGCGATGTTAGGGCGGCGCTCAACGCACTGGAGCTTGCCGTCAGAACCACCGCTCCGGAATGCGGCAGGGTGCATATCACTGCCGAGATAGCAGCGGAATCCATACAGCAAAAAGTCATAAAATGCGATGAACAGCAGATGTACGATATGCTCTCCGCATTCTGCAAGTCCCTTCGCGGAGGGGACAGCAATGCGGCGCTTGCATGGTTTGCGCGGCTCATCTATGCCGGGCTTGACCCAAGGATAATCTGCCGCAGGATAATCGCCCATGCCTCGGAGGACGTGGGCATGGCGAACCCCACTGCAATGCAGCAGGCGGTGGCGGCGGCGCAGTCGCTGGAGCTTATCGGAATGCCGGAGGCAAGGCTCAGCATCGCCCAGGCGATAGTCTTTGTCTGCGAAAGCCCGAAATCCAATTCCATCGTCATGGCTGTCGATTCGGCATTTGCCGACGCCGAAAGGACGGTCGATGAACCCGTCCCGATCCATCTTCGAGACACCTCCTATCGGGGCGCAGCCAAGCTCGGACATGGGGTCGGCTATAAATACCCTCACGATTACCCCAATCACGAGGTGGAGCAGGAGTACATGCCCCCATCCTGCAAGGGCAGGGAATACTATGTGCCGGGCTCGCTCGGTACGGAGGGCAGGATAAAGGCAAAGCACGACGCAAGGAAGCATGACGGCTGAAAATGCCCTAAAGCTTGACAGCACCACACATAATTTAGGAGGCTCTATCGATGAAGTATACTAAAATGATAACGCTCAGAGACGGCAGGGAATGCTGCCTGAGATATGCGGACGAAAGCGACGCAAGGGCCGTGATCGACTGCTTTAACTTGGCTCACGCCGAAACCGATTATCTGCTGACTTACCCGGACGAGAACAGCTTTGACGAGGCCCGGGAGGGAATGTTCCTCCGTAAAAAGGCCGAAAGCGAAAAAGAGATCGAGATAATCGCCGTGGTTGACGGCGTGACCGCCGCCACTGCCGGCATCAGCGCCTTGGGCGGCAAATACAAGCTGCGCCATCGCGCCGAATTCGGAGTAAGCGTATTGAAAGACTATTGGGGACTGGGCATTGGAAGAGCGTTGACGGAGGCGTGCATCGAGTGCGCAAAAGCAGCAGGCTATGCGCAGCTGGAATTGAGCGTGGTCGCGGAAAACGAAAGGGCTGTTGCCTTGTATGAAAGCGTCGGCTTTGTCGAGTTCGGCAGGAACCCAATGGGCTTTAAGTCGCGTCTGTCCGGCTATCAGGAGCTGGTCGATATGAGGCTGGAACTGGAAGGAAAGTGAATTGCGCCATTTATCGGTTAGATAAATCGGAAGTTATAGAATAAAATGTTTCTTCATTAGTGCATACAAGGTTTGTTTATCATCATCAAGTAATAGAACCTCTTTTTTTAGAGCATAGTGATGAGCAAATTCGGTATCTATGTATGAGTGATTGTTAATTAATATTGCATTTTTATATCGCGGTCTCACATGCAAATGCAAATGAGGATTTGGTGTTGCTTCTTTATAAAAGTTATTCAATAAACAACTCCAATTACTTAATTCAGCTCCCAATATGTCCTTGTAGATATATTCTAATCTATCTATAATTGTTTTCAATTCAATCCATTCAGAAATATCCAGTTCTGAAAGACTTCCACAATGTCTATTCAACACCAAAATACATCTGCCTACATAATCCTGTACATCTGCTAAGTAAACAGACCAATATAATGATTTATGCAGTAGCCATTCGTATTCTTTATAATCACACCATTCGCACATGCTCATCATTCACACCTCCAAATTCCGATTTATCGCTCTGTCTCATCATATCATACGACTACAATATATGCAATAACAGTCCCGGCAGACATTACTGCCGAGACTGAAACTGTCTTATAAACGCCGCACTTTGTGTCCGGAGCGTTTTATGTAACTAAATCCCCAAAAAGGATTACATCCCATTGGCCGTTTTGCGGCTATCCCCTTAAGTCAAAAGCAGATAACGAATGCCACGCCTTTTGAATGTATTCCGATATGCCGCCGTATTCCGAACGCTCATCGCGTAAGGCCCTTGCCGCCTGCCGGGACGAAGCCTGCCTTCTCATAGGCTCCGATATAGGCGCGGAATTTTGCCATAAATTCGGCATTGGTGGCGGACTTATCGAGCATGCTGATGACCTGCTCGGTAACCTCGGCGGTGTTGCCGCTCGAGAGCATACGGCGGATAGAGTTGGAGCACTCCCTTTCGTCATCGCTGAGCAGCAGATCGTCCCTGCGCGTGCCGGACTTGTAGATGTCTATCGCCGGGAAGATACGCTTTTCGGACAGCTTCCTGTCAAGGTGTATCTCCATATTGCCGGTACCCTTGAATTCCTCATAAACCATATCGTCCATCCTGGAGCCGGTCTCAATAAGCGCGGTGGCGATAACGGTGAGGCTTCCGCCGCCCTCGATATTCCTTGCGGAGCCGAAGAAACGCTTGGGCTTATGGAGCGCTCCCGGATCCATGCCGCCGGAAAGGGTCCTTCCGGTGGGGTTCATGGTGAGGTTGTAGGCGCGTGTAAGCCTTGTGATGGAGTCCATAAGCACAACGACGTCCTTGCCGCTTTCAACAAGGCGCATGGCCCTGCCGTGTACAAGCTCCGCGACCTTGGTGTGGTGCTCGGGCAGTTCATCGAAGGTGGAGTAGACAACTTCGCTCTTGATGGAGCGCTGCATGTCCGTGACCTCCTCGGGCCTCTCGTCGATAAGGAGAACGATGAGGTGTATATCCGGATAGTTGGCCTCGATGCCGTGCGCAATAGCCTTCAGAAGGGTGGTTTTACCTGCCTTGGGCTGGGAAACTATCATTCCGCGCTGGCCCTTGCCGATGGGCGCAAGCAGGTCGATGAGCCTTATAGCAAGGTTGCTGTCGCCGGAGCTGCCCTCAAGGGTGAGCCTTGAATCGGGAAAAACAGGCGTAAGCTCTTCAAAACGCTTGACGGAGGAAAGCTCCTCGGGCGGAACGCCGTTGATGGAGGTGATGTACATCATAGCGGCGAATTTACCGCTGTCGTTTGAGGGCCTCGCTTTGCCGGTCACATAGTCGCCGGTGCGCAGGCGGAACCTTCTGACCTGGGAATTGGAAACGTAGATATCGTCGGGGCTGTTATAATAGCTCTTAATCCTGAGGAAGCCATAGCCGTTATCATCGTCGACAACGAGATCGAGGACACCCTCGACATCGAAGCACTCGCCGGCTTCTATCATCTCCGGGACGGCAGGATTGCTGGTGCCGTACGTTTCGTTATAATAGGGAACGTCGGTCTTGCCGGGACGGGGCTGCTGATAGCCCTGCTGACGGTAATCCTGCTGATAGCCCTGCTGGCGGTAATCCTGCTGATAGCCGCCCTGCTGGCGGTAGTCCTGCTGATAGCCGCCCTGCTGACGGTAATCCTGTTGGTAGCCCTGTTGACGGTAGTCCTGCTGATAGCTGTCACGGCCGTAGTTTTGACGCTGCTGCGGATTGCGCGCGCCCCTGTTGGCGGAATAATCGTTCCTGCGCGGAGTATTCTTCTGCTGATAGCCGGACTGCTGCTGATAGTTCGGCTGCTGCTGACGCGCGGAATAGCCAAGCGAATAACCGCCCCGAAGCTCTGCCTGCGGAGGCATGGATGAGCTCTGCGGCTGCTGCGTGCTCTGACGGACGCCGGCGGCAGGTTCGTCGGATACAATGGGCGTCTGATTCTGCTGGGGCTGCTTTGAGGTGTCGATAGTACCGGGTGTGATCGTGGCGGCAGGCTGTTCGGATGCGCTTCCGGCGAGTATCAGGTCGATAAGCTCGGCCTTTCTGTACTTCGTAATGGACTTAATGCCCTGAGCCTTTGCCATTTCCCTCAAGCTCTCCAAACTCTTTGCAAAAAGCTGCTCTCTGGTCATAAACATCTCCTGATATAGATTACAAAATAATATATGAGAATGAATTAACGGATAGTTTATTCTTAAAGATCGTTTCGAATAAAACACATATAGCTATAAGAATTTACAACTCTTAAAGCACAGGCAGAGATCACAAAAGTAAATGTACCGTTAACAAAGCATTTTACGAAACCGTTATCAATGCACTAGTGTCATTATAATACCGGCGAAAACACTTGTCAAGAACTTTTTTCACAATCTCGGACCAATGTTTCAGCTTTTTCTGTTTCAAGCGAGTAAAACATATGAAAAAGGCCAAAATCATGCAAAACAAGTCAAAAATGTGAAAAATATGATAATAATGTGAAACAATTAATAAAGAACACAAAACAGCGCCCGCACGGAGGAAAAACAAATGCCGTACGGACGCCGAAAACAAATGAATGAGGATATTGCAATAATTAATGAACTAACCCAGCAGATGCTCTAACAGTATCTTGAGGCCGATGCCGACCAGAACGACTCCGCCTGCGAGCACCGTCCACCTTTGGAACTTTTCTCCGACGGCCTTGCCGACACGCTTACCGAGCATTGCGCCGAGGAAGGACAGCAGGAAGGTGACGACGCCTATGGAGCTGAAGGCAAAGAGCAGCTCTCCGCCGGTCATCTCAAAGCCGCGGAAGACTATTCCGGTCGCAAGCGCATCGATGCTCGTCGCTATCGCCATCACCAGAAGGGAGCCGATTGCGAACGGGTCGGCATGCTCCTCCTCGGGCTGATTGCGAATGGCTTCGACTATCATCTTGCCGCCGATGAAAGCGAGCAGGATAAAGGCTATCCAATGATCGAATCTTGTGACGAAGTTCTCCACGCCGCTGCCGAATACCGCTGTCAGGAGCGGAATGATATAGTAGCCGATAAACGGCATGGCAGCCTGAAACACTCCGAAGAAAAGCGCCATCAGCAGTGCGTTGCGGATGCTCACCTTTTTGGCGGATAGGGATGAGGAGACGGAGACCGCCATTGCGTCCATGGATAGGGCGGCGGCAGTCAAAAGCAGTTCAATAACACTCATAAGACATTATAATAGGAAGGAATGGGTCATTCCTCGTCTTCGTCCATTTCGTCAATAAGCTCGGAGAACTCTGTAAACAGCTCCTCAAGCAGCACCTCGTTGTCCACGGGGATGTATGCGTCGCCGTCGCTGTCGTGGGTTATCCGAACGAACAGCACCTCCGGCTCATCCTCTTCGATCTGCTCGATGGGCAAAAGTGCGCCGTATTTGCCGCCCTCGTAGTTGAAGGTGAGGATGTGAAGGAAGCGTGCCTCATCGCCGTTCTCGTCGATAAAGGAGACCTCTTCACATTCCAACATGGTTTCGTCGTTATCCATATGCGTTGTTTCCTTTCCGTATTCACCGCTTGGGTGAATCAAGTTATTTGGACATTAATTGTGAAGCAGTTCCGCTATTTGATGGGATGAAGCTCCAGATAGCCTTGGAGTATGACCTGCGCAGCCATCTTATCGACGACTTTGCGACGCTTCTTCCAGTTGAAATCCGCCTCATACATGGCACGCTCTGCGACGACGGTGGAGAGCCTCTCGTCATAAAAATCGTGCTCGCCGTCCCAACCCTCGAGTACGGCATCGGCAAACGCCCTGACCTTGTCGCATGCAGGCCCATAGCTTCCATCCATGTTTCGGGGAAGCCCGAAAACGAGCCTGCACGGTGCGTATTTGCGTGCATAGTTGCGTATGTATTCGGCGTCACGCGCAGTGTCCCCGGTGCGGTTATACGTTTCAAGTCCCTGCGCGGTGATGCCGAGCGCATCGCTTACGGCAAGCCCTATTCGCTTATCGCCCACGTCGATGGCAAAATAACGGAATGTGTTAAGCATCAATTAAGCTCCTTCTTCCTATAATTAACAGTGTAATGATTATATCGTAATCGGTTCGATCGGTCAATAGCGTTATTGTGAGGAGGCGAGGATAACGTTGGGTGCATTCCGAAGGCAATATGGCGAAATAATGGATTAATGCGTTATAAATTTGTCACGCGAATAAAGACCTATTTGTTTTTGCGAAAATCATAAGGAGATTCAAAAAATAATAAAAATAGGGGCGCTAAATCGAATTTTCCTATTGATTGATTCATCCGAAACATGTATACTATTAACACATTATTGGGTTGAATAGCCAAAAAAATCTAAGGAGGTAACATAATGAAAAAGATTACCAAGATCTTGGCCATCGTCC
>UQNF01000026.1 GCA_900542285.1 uncultured Clostridium sp. | reverse complement strand
AACATCTCGCGCACAACGCGCTCCGACATTTTGACAGCGCCCGTCAATACGAGCAAGTTAAAGATAAGTTATTCAGTATAGAAGTCCGATGATGAATGACAAGCTGTGATTCGGCAGTAAAAAGGCAGCCGATATACTCGGCTGCCTTATACTCTACTTCGCACCACCGGCGCTTTGTTCCGTTTTTGCCTTGGATTTCTTTGAATCCTGAATCTCGCCAGCTGCGGTCAGCGCTAATTTTGTAATGACCGGTCCGATCAGTTCATAAATCAGCGTCGCCGTCAGCACGACCGCCTGGATCTGAGTGCCGTATTCCGGAAGGGCATTCAAGGCGACTTGCGCCATGCCGATCGCAACACCGGCTTGCGGCAGAAGCGTTAAGCCAAGATACTTGCGGATATTCGGCGAAGACTTGGCAATGGTTGCGCCAAGGAAAGAACCGAAGTATTTTCCCAAACTACGAGCTACCATATAGACAACGCCCAAAAGTCCGACAGTAGGAACAACTGCAAGATCCAGCTCGGCTCCCGAAAGTACAAAGAACAGCATAAACAGCGGCGGTGTCCACGCATCCGTGATTTCAAGCAGCTCATCCGCGTCCTTGCGCAGATTGACAAGGACCGCACCGATGGCCATACAGAGCAGCAGAGAGGACAGGTTCCAAATAGAAGCAAGTGCGGAACCGAGCAGCACTGCGGCGACCGCTACGCTGATCCTGTTCACCTTGGAGTGAAAGAATCGCATGGCCAAGGCGATGAGTAGACCAATGCCGGCGCCGACTGCAAGCGAAAGCACGATCTCAAGCAATGGCTGCAGCAGCATGGACGTTACGGTCAGCGCTGCGTTTGAAGCAAGTGCCTGCGAGATGGGAAGGGAGATGGAGAACAGCATCAGCCCTACGGCGTCATCCATCGCGACAACAGGGAGCAGCGTCGATGTCACTTCACCTTTTGCGTGATACTGCCTGACGACCATCAGCGTTGCGGCCGGAGCGGTAGCGGCAGCGATTGCGCCAAGTGTGAGTGAGAGCGGGGCGGGGAAGCCGCAAGCAAGGAGCGCGGCGTCGACGAGCAGCGTAGCGAGGCACGCTTGAAAGAATGTAATGGTAATGGAGCTTGTGCCGACCTGCTTGATGTTGCTGATCCGGAATTCACCGCCGATAGAAAAAGCAATAAAACCAAGCGCTACATCCGTAAGCACATCGGTGACAGCCGCGTCGCTCTCTTGAAAAATGCCAAGGCAATATGGGCCGATGATGAGACCGGCGATGAGATACCCCGTTACGTTCGGCAGGTGAACCGGCTTGACAACGCGCGTCAACAGCAGACCGCAGATCATCGCGGCCGCAAGACATAGAATGATTTGCATATTGTTATTCGACTCCTTCTACGCTTGTCACAGGCACGGTGAACATGATACCGGCGTTCGGCCTGTCGAGGCTGCCGCACACATCGTGTATGCAGGACTTTGCAACGCCGATCTGCTCCTCCCGAAGCACGGCAAAAAGCATTTTCCCGGGCTCATGATCCGGGTTGATAAATTTGCGCAGAGAGCCGAAAAACGGCGGCGGTTCAATCGAATCAGCCGCAAGCGTTTGCAGCATTCCTTCACAGTCCACCATCGTGGCGCCATGAATCCCGCGTTCCGCCATTTTTTGCAGAATGGGAGAGACGGTTGCTACGCGGTTCGTAATATAAATGAACAACAGCATAGGGGGGACATCCTTTCCTGCGCGGGTTCCGCCGCGCGAATCAACATTATTTTCCGAAAGCACATTACGCCTTTTTTGCGCTTTTGTCAAGCGCAGTGTTATGGTATAGAAAAAAGCCGTTTGCATAAAGCTTCAACGGCTTTTCTCCGCTTGCAATGGCGGAATATTAAATTAAAGCAGGTTCAAAGACTATGCGGCTGTAAAATTGAAAGCCCGAAAGCGCTGTGCTTTCGGGCTTTTCTGGCTCCCCCTGTTGGACTCGAACCAACGACACTGCGGTTAACAGCCGCATGCTCTACCAGTGTAAGGGTTACAAACCGGAATAAGGAGGGAGAAAGCCCATTATCAAAAGCTGGCTTAACTTAAATAGCCATTTTTTTGCTGATTTCCGTATTGCTCCATTCTTCACAAAACTGCTGATACGTCATGTTAAGTTCACAGGTAATGGCGTAGTTGCGTCCAATCTCTATCCGCTTGAACAGTTGGCAGGCGATCATCTTTTTCTGTTCCTTCGTTGCAGAATCAAACTCGTCTGCCCAACTTTTGAATTGATTATATGCTGGGAGAATTTTTGCAATAGACTGCCTTTGCTGAAACTCGCTCTGTTCAAGCTCATGCAACTCCGTTTCGGCAGCAGCAATACGTCCTTTCATGGTTGTAATGGATGACGATAGATCCTCCGGTGAAAACAAGCTATTTCCCGTTAGAGCGTTTGCAATCTCCAGTTGGAGTTTTTCAAGCTGCGCCTTGCTTTTCTGCAATTCAAGCGATAGTTTGCGTTGCTTTGCCTGACAGCCTACTGTTTGTCGTTTAATCATAGCTTTTAGCCTGTCTTCGTCAGGAGCGCCCGCCATTTTATCAAATATATCGTGCATTATCTGAATAACAGCAGCATCGACACGTTCTGATTGATAGGTTGCTTGCCCGTCGCATTTGCAGAGCTTACGGCTTCGGTGATAGCAGGAATACTTGATTTGATCAACAGAATATTCCGAGCCATCCTTTCGCATATATTTATCTTTATAGCGGATTGTTGTTAGCTTTCCGCCGCAATGGGCGCAAAACACATTGCCGGACAATAGTGCCTGTCCCTTGGTTGTGAAAGCAATTTGCCGTTTCTGTGTGTCCTTTTCCGCCCGCTGGTCTAAAATATACTGTGCTTGATCGAAAATGTCTGATTCAACGATTGTAAGTTCGCTCAATGCCTCCGAAGTGACATTACCTGATACGATGTACCCACAATACAGACGATTTCTCAGAATCCGAATAATGGTATTGCATTGGAATTTACTCCCGCTATGAGTACGAAGACCGCGCTTGTTGAGCATATCGGCTATTCGGTACGAGCCATAACCCTCATGGATAGTCTTGTTGAATATCTCTCTGACAATCTCTGCTTCTGCTGGTTCGATTGCAAGATCACGCATTTCATTCCCCTTTTTGTTGAGGCGTCCCTTCCGTATAAGCTGATAGCCATAAGGAACTGTCCCGCCCGTATAGCACCCCTCTAATGTGAGTTGCTCTTTTCGGGTTTTAATACGCATGGACGTTTTTTCACTTTCGCCGGATGCTTGCCAAAAACGAATGTAGTTTGTCAGTTTGTCAACATGACTATCAAAGCGTTGTTCGCCTTCTTTAACGCTCCATACTTCAATTCCGTGCTTTACAAACCACTCCACAACGAATGGAGTTTCATCGTCAATCCTTCCAATCCTGTCAAACATGAATACAAGCAAAACATCAAATTCATGCTTAATCGCGGCTTCTTTTAGGTCTTGGATTGCGTCGCGGTTATTTGCAGAAACCTTAAACCCCGACACGCCCTTTTCCTCAAACTCTCGCGTTATGACCCATCCCTGCTGTTCGGCGAACTCTTTGCAGGCCAATCGCTGCATGGGTATATCATTCTTCTCCTTATCCACTTGCTTCTTGGTGGACACCCTGTATAACGTATGTATTCTTTTCATGTGTTTTCCTTTCATGCTTTACACAGGATTGCACTGATTGAGTATGCGGTTGTCAATGTGCGGGTGCAGATCACTTCTGCATCCCTATGGTAATTTAACAGATTTAGATTTGCAAAGGTGCGGATGTTAGTCATACTGTATTATTTATTCATATTGATGTAAAATGCATTGTAGTTTATCTTCTTGTGCCGCTGAAAGAATGCCCATGATTATTTCCTTCAAATTGTTTGAGGGCACATCACTAAACACAACATTTACTTTGCAAGCGTGTATGGATTTCGAGATAAAGGGTTTGTTTTTCACCTTGTTTTCCGCCAGTTTCATAAGCATCCTCCTCCTTTGTTATGTAATTGCCCCGCCTTAT
The DNA here is from genome assembly GCA_900542285.1 of uncultured Clostridium sp. Taxonomy (GTDB): domain Bacteria; phylum Bacillota; class Clostridia; order Christensenellales; family CAG-138; genus PeH17. The sequence goes on along the minus strand of UQNF01000026.1, from coordinate 19,427 downwards.
GCGGCAGGGCATAAACTGTTACTGTTGCTTTTTCTTGACGAAGTAGTCATAGCCGTCGGGGATTCCATCCGGTTTGTTGCAGATGGAACAGGCTTCATGCTCGATTTGGAACGGATCGGCGCGAAGCACGATGTATTCGCCGGATTCGCGCAGTTTGGCGGCGCAGGCGGGACAAAGCACCTGTATGTCCTTTTCGGTGAACATACGATCTATCACATCATTGCTGACGCTTGCGCTGATGGCCTTGTCGATTGCTTTAATCTGATTCTTATCGAGCATACCGATGCGCTTACCAAGGCGGCGCTTGTCGATGGTGCGAATCTGCTCCATGAGGACGATTGAATCCATGTGCAGGCCGCAGGATGTGCCAACCGCAACATGTGTCGGCTGCGAGGGCTTGTCCAGCTTGCTTGTGATAGATGCGACGATTACCGTTGGGCTTTGGGCGTTACCCACATCGTTCTGAATGACCAGAACGGGACGGATGCCGCTCTGCTCCGAGTGAATGCCTGTTCGCATATCAACGAGGTAGATTTCACCGCGTAATACTTCTTTTTCCATTTTAAGTACCTCCTGTGTTTGATGTAATGACCGAGTGGGATACACCGCCCGGTCTGTCAAACGCCTCTATTTGTTCTCAACGCCCCGAGGCAAGGGAGGTCATTTACAAGCTGACAGCGAATCAGCAGCTCGGGCATTTCAGCCCCTCCGAGGTTCTCTCCGAGCCGCCCCCAATGCTTGCGACGGTTTTTTCACGCTCGAGCTATGGCTGGACGGGAGTGTTATATCCCTAATCCGGTCATGGCCATATCGGGTGCTGCCCGATAGTGAAAACCGCCGTTTATCGCTCGCCTTCTATGGAGGGGTCTTGGCGCGGCTGCTCTCGCGGCTCTTGGGTTTGGGAACGTGTTAATGACCTGTTTATTCGGTTGTGCTGAGGGGATTTATTCCTTAAAACGGTTCCTTTTTTGTTCTTTCGAGAATAACCCCCTCACTTAATAGCCGGCGAGAAGCCTCAAAACTACACGTCATTCGGAAAAATCTTTTAAGATTTTTCTGATGCGCGCTATTTTGTTCTGAACTGCTTGAAAACTGCTGTGCAGGATAGCGGCAATATCGTTTTGCTGATAGCCTTCCATCATCAATGTGATGATTTCTATGTAGCTTGGTTTCATGGCAATAATCGCCTTATACAACTCAGGATTATCGATCTCATCGATCCATGAGTAGCGATCCACATACTTAACAAGCGGCGCATCTGCCGGAAGCTCGTCCATATCCATATAGCGGGTATCTCCCGTGCGCTCGTCAGTCGTCATCATGTCAGAAAGGTCAACTGCGTGTTCCATGTCGCGGCGATACTGGCGGAATACGCCAAGGTCATACTCGCACATGGCGTGTATATCCGCTTCACTCATACCCGCTTTAAGACATTTTTCCATAAAGTGCCTCTGCTCCCTGTTAAACATCTTGCGTTCAAATCCATGGTTAAAACCCATTTTGTAACCTCCGATTTTTTGTTTGAAGTGCAATGTTCCAACAAAAATCGGAGGGTTACGGATACTGTCCTATGGCTTGCTGCCATACGTCTGTATACATGAAAAATCCCTTTCCGCTTTTTAAGCAGAAAGGGATGGCAATGCCACCGGGCAAAGAATAAAGCCCGACAAATAGCTTAAAAAGCTAACTTGTCAGGCTCGTAGTATCTCGTACCGCCGCAGTAGTGCGCCGTTGCCGGATTTTGGCTCTGTACTAAGTTTGATTCAGTTTTGCGTGAGCGCCTATTTTGCTATGGCAACAATGCTCTTGCATCTCTCACACTTTATTGTCAATTCCGCTTTATCGGCTGGATGCGCCTGATCCACTGTATAAGCCACTGGCTTTTTTACCGATACTCTTGTCTGTATCAGCCGCTTGTTGCAGTTGGGGCAGTTTATGTAAACAAAGCTCCTGCCCAGCGGGTCTGCGGCTCTACCGCCAGCGCTCCTAATACAGCGGATAGTCCTTCTCGTTGCTTCCAATGTGATCGCCTCCGTTATTCCATCACACCAACCGCCTGTGCCTGTGATACGGCATATCTGCGCTTGATGCCCCCATATTTCTTATCATATTCCATGATCTGTGCATCATCCTCAAACAGAGGGATGAAACTCAATCCGTGTGCGCTTGGCATAGCTATATACTTCTGCCCGTCCGAATCCACATAAGCGTCGAGAAACAAGTCGGCATCAGTTACACGGGTCAGCAGAACAGGTATGTGTTGCTCAAAATAAATTATCTTGCTCATCGTTTTCCTCCTTAAACGTACATGGCAGCGGGCATTGTAAGCTGCTCATGCGATTTATCCTTTTGTACCTTCAGCCCGTTCATGGAAGATGCGAGCCTTATCGCATCCCGTCCGAAACGACGCTGTATGTCCTCAATGGCGATTTCCAAGTTATCGTTACGTTTACGCTTCTCATGCTCGCCAAACAAATCCAACTGCTGCGGCATACTCGCGCCGATGAGGTCAACCGCCCGAATTGTTACTGCCCGAATGGGATATTGCCACGTATAACGAAGCCGAAAAAGCTCCATGGCGCAGTTCACCATCTCCCTCTAGCTCTGCGTTGGATACGGCAGTTTGCATTGAAATTGATGATAATTGAGATTGCAGTCCCGAATGTAAAGCTGCACCCGCGTAGCTATCAGCTCCGCTTGCCGTAAACGGCGAGACACCCCTTGTGCAAGCTCAAACAGGACTTGCAGGACTTCGTTGCTGTTTTCGAGATCGGCAGTACAGGTAATACCGTGTCCCACACTTTTTGCCACCGGCTCGTAATCAAATGGTCGCACCCGTGAGTCGTCTACTCCGTTGGCAAACTCCCACAGCTTGATGCCATTGATGCCAAGCCATGATTTTAAGAGCATCTTATCACATTGTGCTATGCCTCCAATGGTTTCGATTCCGTGTTTGTGCAGCTTCTCCGTTGTTGCTCTGCCAACATATAACAAATCGGATGCTGGCAGCGCCCATATCTGTTTTCGGTAGCTTTCCGGTGTAATGCAGGTTATGGCGTCCGGCTTTTTTAAGTCGCTTCCCAACTTGGCAAATATTTTTGTGAAAGACACACCAATGCTTACGGTCAGCCCAAGTTCGTTTTTTATGGTTTCACGAATAGATTCAGCTATGGCGAGTGGACTCCCCATGCTGCTGCCCGTGATATCCAGCCAGCACTCGTCCATGCCATAAGGCTCGATTTGGTCGGTATATCTCCCGTAGATATTCCTTGCAAGCGCAGAATACTTGATGTACTGTTCAAAATTGGGCTGTACCATGATAAGGTTTGGGCAACACCGCTTAGCCTCCCAATTAACCATTCCGGTTTTCACGCCTGCCATTTTTGCCAGTTCAGATTTTGCGAGAACTATACCGTGACGATTCTCCGTGCTTCCACATACAGCAACAGCTTTTCCGCGTAGCGATGGATTCAGCATCATTTCCACGCTTGCGTAATAACTGTTCAAATCACTGTGAAGAATTGCTCTCACTTTCGCTTACCTCCTTGCTGTGCGTTTAGTATAGTCCTATTTACAAATGAATATAAGGCAACAACTGTTCTATTTTAGGATTTTCTATTGCGTTATTGTATTCGACATAGTAGAATATGAAGCATAGGAGGTGGTTGCACCATGGGTACTGCTATTGGAAGCGTGCTTCGGGAATTAAGAATAAAGCATAACTATCAGCAGCAGGATATTACAAAAATGCTGAATGAAATGGGAATACAAACAGCCAAGCAACAGGTTAGCCGTTGGGAACACGGATATAATAATCCGAACATTCCGCAGTTTATTGGCCTGTGCAGGATTTACGGCATAAAAGACGCATATAAGGTCTTTTTGCAAGGGGACTTCTCTGACCTTATTTATGAGTTAAACAAGGAGGGGGCGGATAAATTGGCGGAGTATAAGCAGCTCCTGATAGCGAGTGGACTGTATGCGCCAACGTCATGCAAACCTAAAATCATTCCGTTCCCACGCCGCACAGCGCCTATGTATGACATCGGAGCATCTGCCGGAACGGGGCAGTTTCTTGACAGTAATTCGTATGAAATGGTAGAAGTTCCCGAGTGTGTGCCGGACAGCGCCACGTTTGGGCTTCATGTATGCGGCGACAGCATGGAGCCTTCCTTGTTCGATGGTGAAGAGATATGGGTGCATCAACAGCCGACGCTTGAAAATGGCGATATAGGCATATTTCTTCTTGATGGCGATGCCTATGTAAAAGAGTTCCGTGTAACGAACCGAGGCACGTTCCTCGTTTCACATAACCCTGCATATAAGCCGAAGCAGATTACAGAGTATAGTGAAACGAGGATTTACGGGAAAGTTATTTATCCGATCCGCTGACATTTTAGGAAGCACGACGGTTAGCAGGATAGAGCGGCTAAGGTCTTATTGATATTGGCTAAAGCTAAATGAAAGGAGCGCGTAAAATGAAAAGAATGACAAGAAGAGAGCAGGCGGTATACGATTATGTTCTTCTGTTTCGGGCTAAGATGCGCTTTTCTCCAAGTATGCGTGAGATAGCTGAAGGGATAGGTCTTAATTCGGTATCCACGGTGCATAAGCACGTTCATTCTTTAGTTAATAAGGGATGGTTCTTGCCTTACATAGGAAAGAATCGTACAATTCTCCCCAATGAGGAGTTGCTTGACGAGGGGGCAAAATGAATCACAAAAAGGTTTACGTTGAGGTAACGGCCTCCTTTCGGCCGGATGGGGTCATTTTGCCCCGTGAAGCTGTTTGATTAGCGGTAGTAGCCAGAGAAAATGGGCAAAACGCACCCTGCGGACGATAAAAACGGCATTTCAGGGAAGGAAATAAAAGCCCTTCACGCCTCAGAAATGAGGTCATGGCAGGGATAAAAAGCCCGTATTCATGCGGGGCTTTGGGACTTTGAAAATGCTCTAAATGTCCTGTCCTTCTGACAACTCACACTCTCCTTCTGCCGCAGCTTCGTGCGTCCCCCTCTCACCAATTACTGATAACGCAAAGGCATTTCCGTTATGTGGGTTTGGATATAGCTGAATACTGTTACAACAATGAACTGTGTTTAGAAGAATATTACGAAAGAGTCGCTGCTTATGGAATTCCATAAGGCATTATTCGAAATCCGCTGAAAAAACTATATACAGAATGGTTCAATACGAAATAGATAGTCCATCGAAAATAAACTGCTATGTTTTGAGTTTGCAAAAGCTTATTGTACTGTATAGTATTTACTTTTGTACGGTTGCCGTTTTTCGTTCGTTTTCTGCGGCTTTTGCCTTGAATTTTCCAAGCAGAAAACGCCCCGGCGAAGAATTCCTTGCCCAGCGTGTTCCTGCTGGCTGCTTTAGATATTTATCGGATCTTGACCGCTTTTTGCATTATCATCTGCACGTTGTCTATATTCCCGTGGTAGAAAAGGAAATTCTGTGGTCAAAACGCTGTAAGGATGAAGCCCTGCGCGGCATGGTAAGAGAGATAATCCATCAGGTGAGCCGCTCCAAGAAATGGGCATATCCCGAAGCGGTTGATGAGCAGGGCAAGCCCATCCTCGGAAAGAACGGAAAACCGATACGGATTCCGTCCTACTCGCTTTTGCAGGATCGCTTCTATGAACACATGCGGCTAGCGGGATTTGATGGCTTTGAACGCGGGGAGCTCGGCAGTACACGGGTCAATCTAAACAGTCTTGATTTCAAGATTCAAGAGGATAAAAAACGGCTTATGCAGCTTGAAAAACTGGTCGCTGCAAAGGAAATGAAACTGGAGCAGGTTTCCGAAAAGCTCGTTGCCCAGAAGCAGGTCAACAAACAATACCACGATTTGGACGGCATAGGTAAAAAGACGGTGTTTGGAAAGATAGAGCTCACTGAGAAAGACTATACGGATGTTATTTCCCTCGCAAGAGAGGGCATATTGTCCCGCGTCAAAATATCCGAGTTAACACAGAAGCTACAAGATGCAGGCGCACGTATACTCGATTTGCAGAGCAGCTGGGAAAGGCTATATGAACAGACAAAAGATTTCCGTCAAGCGGTCAAGCTCGCGCCGCAGCGCGTCAAGGAGGTATTCACAGAGATTTTTGCGAAAGACCGTGAAACGCGGGAATTGCAGCGCATATTACGCCGCAGCGTGAAAAAGCGCAACGAGTATGAGCGCTGATATGCACCTTGAAAACTGAATACGGAGGCAAAATGAACAAGCAAAAAACCCACAGGAGCACCCACCCGCCGGATAAGGCGAAACAAGATATCCCCGATCGTGTGATCGAATCCCTTGCTCACTGCGCCCTGCCGCTGATACAGGCATATTTTGAGAGCGAGGAGGGGCAGAAGGAATTCGAAAAGTGGAAGGAGAACAAATAGTACTGAGATGTGGAATTGGGAGGATCATAATCGATCCTCCCGTTATTTGCATTCACAGTTTATGATAGATTGCCGTTTCTATCGCAAGACAGATTAACTGTCCGTGTTTTTGTGTCTACTGTAATTCCGAGTTCTTTTCTAATGAACGTTCCTGTGGCCGTGGCAGTATTTCCGCTTTTTGTTGCAGAAGCGGATTTAAGACTCCAATCGTTTTGGTAAATGTCATGCGAATAAGAAGCATTGGTACATGCCGCCTGATTGGTTCCATCATAACTGAATGTACCATAAACAGTCAGCGAAAACGCCTTTATCCCATCGCTGCGATAATAGGTGCTTGTTTTACTCCCGCTTACAGTAGACGAAGATTTGGTGACCGCATAATTGATGGTTGTTATGACATAACTATCGTCATCATAATATGTTATGCCAACCACAGTATCATTGGATGCTTTTGCAACAGAAACCGACGCAAACATTAGTGCAACCACAAGCAGAGCAGATAATACTTTATTCATAGCTAATCCTCCTAATCGATATTTGTAATAATCTCCGGCTCGCCATCGATAAAATAGCCATTATGTGAACTTCTGTTTTCAACAATCATGCGCGCAATTGTTGAAAACAGAAGAATCACTGCGACCAAGGCAATACAAATTACCATAACGAATGCTTTGTGACCTTTTCGCATCCTGCTGTTTATTTCTGCGTATGGCATTTCGGAAAGAAACGACACGGCAATGTCCTCGGGTTTTCCAAAGTGCGCATAATAATCAGATAACAAAGCGGAGGGATTTTTAGCGGCGTATGCCGCAAGGGATTCCTGTAAGTTGCAAAGGAATTCCTTTTTGCGCAATCCACCTATTGGGATATGCCTTTTTACCTGCCTGAAATATCTTTCGGACTGCTTCATTTCTCATTCTCCTCATTGCTGCGAGATAAAATCAGCTGTACACCGGTATGGATAGAATTATAATCCTCTAATAGCGCAGCATAATACTCTTGCCCGTTCTCAGAGATACGGTAATACACCCTGGTCATACGTTTACCTACCCGGATGCGCTTTGCATCCAAATAGCCGTCATCCTCAAGCCGATACAGGATAGGATATAGTGTGCCTTCCGGTAATATAAACCTCCCGCCGCTGATGGTCTCCAATGCTTGCGCAATTTCATAGCCGTACATTTCCCGCTCGCTAAGCAGCGATAGTATGCACAGAGTGGCTACCCCTCTTTTAAAATGGCTTTGTAATGCTTCCTGCTGCATATGTTTTCCTTCATAGATTTCGTCGAGAATACTAATCTAAATATATAATACACTAAGTCTATTTAAATGTATATACTATGTTTACAATAGTATTATTGACAACAGTTATTACGTCTTGTAAACTATATGTAGTTGATGGCAGGACAAGACAATTTGCTTAACACGTTTGAGAGGCAGGTGATGTTTTTAAGCGATATTGGGACGTGTGCCACATGAGAATTGCGGCATTTTTATTGCCAAGTTAGAATCGCTGAAAGGAGTTTTTTTTATGAAAAGAAAGATTATAACCTGTGTTCTGACTCTTGTATTTGTTCTTTGTGCATTCAGCACCATTGCTTATGCAAAAAACTTTGATATTTCGTTTACGTTGACTCCAAATGGCTCGTCGGGATATAGTGGCACAGGATATAAGGTGGATTCTGATCCGAAATGTTATATAACAACTACCGGAGGCAGCGTAATAAGCAACAACCTGATTTACAAATGCCGCGGAAAAGCCATAACAAGCAGCGGCTATGCAGATGCCACTGAACTTAGCGACCCGGCTTATCAGGGTGCAATAACAAGTGAAACCCTCTATTATATAGGTACCTATTATACCAACATTGTGAACGGAAATTGGAGCCAGTATTCCTTTATTCTGGCCGCATCTTTGCATAGCGGAAATCCCGGGCAGTATAATTTGTCTGGAAGATGGAACCCGTAATAGCCAAGTTGCGTAGCAGGGGGAAATAATTCCCCTGCTGCGTTTCCTCATTGTGGTTATCATTGTTAAAGGAGTGTGTCTGAATGAATAAAACGCTTGCCTCGTTGGTTATCATCGCTTTTCTTCTATGCCCTTTATATACGGGTTGTGGCCCAAAGAATACTGAATTGGCAGAACCGCTCTCCGATTCATCTTTCCCCGGGAGTTCGTTTTCGGTGGATTCCACAACCCAGCCAGTAGCACAAGGTATATCAGGTCATATCTCAAAAGATGGTTTTGAAAATGTTCGATTTGATGCGGATATTGTCATTCCTGATGATTTGACACGGCTGAGTATTTGGAACCGTGATTTGCTTGATATAAACCCCGACAATGTCGTTATGGCATTTTCGCCATATTTTGATCTGGATTACGAAACAAACTCAATGGATGACGGTGGCTATTTTGATATGTTTTCATCGGATAACAATAAGGCCATTATGCGATCATGGCGGTGGTCTTTTGTTTTTGAAAATGAGCAAGCAGAACTGCTTCGGCTACTATTTCATAGAGATCGAACCGATTCCAGATATAACGCTGACTCTTTCCCGGAAGATATTGACTTATTCTTCCTTTCGCGCGAAAATGCACGCGATATGGTAAAGGAATTCTTATATGCACTCGATTTGGGAAATTTTGTATATGAGCCTTTTGAAATTTATGCTTTGTCCAAAAACCAAATTATAGAAGAATTGAATAAAGAAATTGCTGCTGACCCGTATATGGAAACACTACTTAAAAGGCATGGCGGCAAAGATGCCATACAGGAAACATACTTCTTCTTCGTGCCATTTCAGATTAATGGAATTCCTATTATGAGCGATTCTTTTAGCTATGTGACCGCAGATATACCTGTTAGGAGTAGCGGCGCAAGTTTTATTATCTCTGAAAGCGGATTTGAATACATAGACATAGGCGGTTACTTGCCGGGTGATGTGCAGTCACCACTTCAAGACGTGATTTCGCTGGAAACAGCCATGAATGCACTTGACAAAACATACGACCTGGTTCTCCTATCGGAACCTGTCGTCGTAACAAAGATAACACTATATTATGTTCCAAACGCAACAGCTCTTACTCCCGCCTATGGCTTTCTTATAAATCAAAACGGTTTTTCAATGTGGGTATATATCAATGCGTTTACTGGAGAACAGATTATATGAGTGCCTTTGCTCGTTATCAAAAAGTAGAGTTTTGCCGTGCCTTTACTTCTAAAAACTTTGCTCTGACAATATGCTTGACATTTTTGTTGTATCTTGGCAGCACACTCAAGGAAATTTTTCTCTTTGGCAGAGACGCTGCTGCTACAGTCCCATATTTTTTCGGAGTTGTCAATAATTTCAACAGCTTAATGGATATTTTGCTGGTAATCAGCGCGTTATGCTGTGCTACCAGCTTTTGCAATGATTGGCAAAACAGATACATAAGATTTATTGTTACACGGGTTCCCACCAACATATACTGTGTTTCCCGTGTTGTAATTTGCTTCTGCACTACGGTGTTGGCGGTTTTCTTTGGGATATGCTTTTATATTGTATTTTTGGCCTTGATTTTCCCTGTTTATTTGCCGCTTGACAGACTAAGGGAAACTTCGGTAGCTTTTGGGGACTTATTATCGTCAAACAGACAAATTACATATCTGTTATGTCTAAGTATCATTAAAGCTATCTCCTGCGGTATGTGGAGTGTCGCTGCATTATTATGCTCAGCGGTTATTCCGGATACATTGGTTGTCGTTGCAGCTCCTTTAATATTGAACAAGGCGTATTCCGTTCTTTATCATATTTTCAAGTTACCAATAGTCTTTTCTATAGATTTTCTAAGCGAAGGATTGGTAAACATGGGGGATTGGAAAGTAACATTTGCTTATCCCTGCATATTTTTAATCCTATGCACAATACCAATGGGACTTCTTTTCAGCATTAGAGTAAAGCAGGTGGTTCAAAATGACTAGGCTAAACATCATAAACAGCATTGCTGTACGAAACATAAGGAAGTGGCCCAACAACCCAAGGATTCTCACTATCATCATATTTTTGGTTATAACAATACTGTGGTGTGTTCTGCCGATCCGTGCGTTTCTCCGTGATGTGGGAATTGCAATTTCGCCGTGGTTATTTCCATTTATTAGCACAGACTTATATACCCAAGTTGCAATTATACTATGCTCTGTATTTCTCTTTTCCGATGCTCCGTTTATTGATGGGTCTGCTCCTTATGTTATTATCCGGTCCGGTAGACACCTATGGGCAGCGGGACAAATTCTTTATATTTTTATGGCAAGTGCAATGCTTGTTCTGTTTATTGTGTTGCTAACGCTGTTGCCATTTGTAAATCGTATTGAATGGACAGTAGAATGGGGAAAAGCAATAGGTACAATTTCTTTGACCGATGCTGCTTCTGTTTATAATATTCCGTTTGTCTTATATCAACGAATTATTTACTCTTTTTCACCAGTATCAGCTATGGGACTCAGTATGCTGCTAAACTGGATGATGTGCAGTCTGATTGGGCTTATAATGTTTGTATTTAATATGAGCATTGGTCATTCCTCAGGTTCTATTATCTGTTGTACTATCACCATGTTTAACTACTTTATAGCCAACTTTTTATCAGCCCGATGGCTTCGATTTTCTCCAATATCCTTGTCCAATATTGCTTATTTTGACAATGTAAACATAACTCCCGGGTATTCAATTTATATTTTGTCAGCAATGATAGGAATATTTACTTGTGCCGCTTTTGTTGTAATACATAAAAAGAACCTATCCGTTGCTCATACTTTGGCTTAGAAAGGATTTTTAACTATGTCAGACCCCATTATTAAGGTTATTAATGTAACAAAGCGCTTTGGTGAAGAAGAAGCGTTACATTGTGTTAATTTCGATTTTGAACGTGGTAAAATTTATGGGATCATAGGCCGAAATGGCTCGGGTAAAACCGTACTGTTTAAGTGTATTGTAGGCCTTATGCCTGTTTCGAGCGGAAAAATTCTAATTGAGGGGAAGCCTGTGGATAAGCAGACAGTTTCAAGTATAGGCATAATTATTGAATCCCCCGGATTTCTGTCTAATTATAGCGCGTTTGACAACCTGTGGTTGCTGGCTTCAATCAGGAAAAAAGTCGATAAAAAACGGGTAAAAGACTGTATTCGCATGGTAGGATTAGATCCCGCAGATAAAAAAAGAGTAGGAAAATTTTCTCTTGGCATGAGACAACGTTTGGGAATTGCTCAATCGATTATGGAGGATCCGTCAATACTCATATTAGATGAGCCAATGAACGGCTTAGACAATATAGGAGTTCAAGATATGCGTAAGTTATTTCTGTCGCTAAAAGATGAGGGGAAAACCATTTTGATAGCCTGCCACAATAAAGAGGACATAAATCTGTTATGTGATGAGGTCTATTCTATGGATCACGGTAATGCCGAACGCATGGTTTAGTACAAAACAATTGTTAATAGAAATGGAGCGGGGAATCATAATCTCCACTCCATTTAGCATTGTTGAGTTGATGCCTATCTCACCGCTGGTGAACGTTGAGATAAACGACAAATCCGAACCCATCACCTATCGGCATCGGGTTCGGATTTGATTGCTTTGGTGGTCGGGATGGAGTTGGATTAGTCGAACAAGAAATTGATGTGGCTATACTTGTTAACTGGGATAACCCATTGCCACCTGATTATTCCCCTTACTTGGTCCCTCTAAAAACATATATGGGCGAAGATATAGCTTCATACGAAGAAAATATGATGGTTCATCCACTAGCAGGAGAAGCTCTTGCTACTATGCTTACTCAAGCTAATAATGACGGGGTGAGGGGGTTTATTATAAATAGTGTTTACCGACCTATAGATATGCAACAGCAACTTTGGTCAGCTCGCCTTGAAAAGGACCCTCAGTACGGTTCTGAACCAAAATCCTTTCCTGTAAAGGTGCTGCCCGGTAACATGAGTGAGCATCCTACAGGTCTTGCTATAGATATCCTGTCTCAAAACTATGATGTTGCCGATAGTGGTTTTGCAAATACCGATATGGGTAGATGGCTCGCTGCCAACGCCCATTGCTTTGGATTTGTGTTACGTTACCCCAAAGATAAGGAGAATATTACCGGTGTGATATTCGAGCCATGGCATTTCCGTTATGTGGGTTTGGATATAGCTGAATACTGTTACAACAATGAACTGTGTTTAGAAGAATATTACGAAAGAGTCGCTGCTTATGGAATTCCATAAGGCATTATTCGAAATCCGCTGAAAAAACTATATACAGAATGGTTCAATACGAAATAGATAGTCCATCGAAAATAAACTGCTATGTTTTGAGTTTGCAAAAGCTTATTGTACTGTATAGTATTTACTTTTGTACGGTTGCCGTTTTTCGTTCGTTTTCTGCGGCTTTTGCCTTGAATTTTCCAAGCAGAAAACGCCCCGGCGAAGAATTCCTTGCCCAGCGTGTTCCTGCTGGCTGCTTTAGATATTTATCGGATCTTGACCGCTTTTTGCATTTTACGGAATTGCAGAGGGGCGACTGTCTCTGTGTTACATATTGACACTCCATTCTGTTCCTTGTTTGAGGTCGGAGGTGCGGGATGCGAGGTCCCGCAAAAGCCGGAACGGCGACAAAAGTAATGACTGTTATAGGGATATGGGAGATGGTTATCCCGCCGCTCTGTCTTTTCAGCGGTCAAGGTCTTGCTTGTGCGTAGGCTGCTCTTTGCGGTTTTCCTCCCGCAGGATCGCGTAAACGCCCTTCCGTATCCGCTCCGCTTCCTTTACCTCGTCTTTCAGTGCGAGATAGCGGCGGGACAGCTCCTTCCGCTCGGCGGTCAGCTTCTCCTGCTCCGCTTTCCATGCTTTCAGCGGAATGCTCGTCCTGCCGTTCATCACGCCGTCAAGATAGCGTCCTGCGGCTTCGTAATGGGTCAGCTCCATGCGGTACGCTTCGTAAAACGCCTCCTGCTTTTTCGGCGGCTGCCGCCTGTATTTCCCGTAAACCTCGCAGTACTTCAAATACTTTTCGGCGTTTGAAATATGCCCGTCAAGGGTTTTCAGCCGCCTGTCGATGGGCTTCAGCTTTTCGGATATTTCGCGCTGCTCCCCGAACATACCCGCCATTTTTTCCGTCAGGCCGTCCATATCCACGATCTGATTCTCTTGCAGGAAATTCAGCATTTTTGCCGCTGCTTTCAGATTGTTGACAGCGGTATAACAGCCCGGTTTTCCCGTCTGCTCCCGCCGCGAAAGGATACCCTGTATCACCTCTGCAAGAGTGGGCGGCTCGGTGTTCGCCGCTTCCTCTTTCAGCCAGCTTTGCAGCTTGGAAATGCGGGCTTTCAACTGCCGCAGCTTCTGATTTGTGACTTCGATTTCGCGGTTGATGTTTCCCCGCTCCGTGCGGATTCCGCGCTTCTCCATCTGAAAGGCGGCTACGCCAAGATGCACGGTGGGGATCAGGTCTATTCCCTGCCGCTCATAGCTGCGGTGGTCTATGCGCTCGGTATGATTTCCCTTTTCAAGATACGAATTGCAGATTTCAGCCCATGCCGCCCGCCATTCCTCCGCTTTGGTCTGCTCGTTCCAGTCGGTGGCGGGAACGGATTTGCTTTATTTCAACCTCGCCGTCACCACGCACTTCCCGGGCGCATGACCGCTGTACTGGAACGGATAGCAGGTGACGAGCGTAAGCATTCGCCCATCCGCAGCGGGCAGCGTCCAGTCCGAAGTGCTTTCAAATATGGTTATGTCGGTAATGACGTAGGTATAGACCGTTCCGTCTGCCATTGTCACCTTGATGCTGTCGCTAACCTGCGCATTCTTCAACGCCTTGAAGTGATTGCGGTTGCGGTGTCCATAGATGGCGCACGTTCCCTCCGCCCCAGGCAGAGCCGAGGACGGTAGATAGCCCGGAGATTTTTCAAGCGTCTTTTCATCCACGCCATAGCGCACGGGAATATCCTTGCCGCAGATAGTCAGCGTACAGAAGGTATCTGCCCGCTTGCTGTTTGAAGGCGTTGCGCTTTCTGCGGGACTTGCCGAAGGAGAAGCTGTCGGTCTTGCTGTTGGCATGGAAAAGGGCAGGGGAGCGAATGTTTTTTCATCATACGCAAGCTCAATATCTAACGCCTCCGGCTTTGTTGTTGTCGTTGGAAGCTCTAAGGGGACGGCGAGGTTATTGCCTGTGGCAAGCGCAGCGATGGCGAGCGCCGCAACGATGAAGGAAAGAACGGCAAGCGCCGCTATCTGCAAAGAGGAGAGTTTTTTCATGTTCTTTCTCACTTTCTGTTTTAGTTTGTGGGGCGACCAAAGCAAATCCATTCCCATTCGGAGCCGTTTTTGCCCCAATGCTTTCTGATCTGAACGGAGTTGTTGCCGCCTGTGCTGTCGATAAGAAACTCGCCGTTGATGTAGATGGCGACGTGGTGAATCTGCATCCATCTCTTACAGCGTCCGTTGCCGCAACGCCTGTGGTCGGTGCAGTAGCCCTCGCCGCGTCTTGTGTCCTTGCGGGCAAAGAAGATAATGTCGCCCGATTGAAGCTGCGAGGGGTCGGTGAACAGAACGCCCATCTCTTGGCATTTCTTCGCCATTGATGCGGAGTTCAGACCGTTCATGGAGGATAACCCGCAATCGCGGTA
The DNA here is from genome assembly GCA_900542285.1 of uncultured Clostridium sp. GTDB lineage: Bacteria > Bacillota > Clostridia > Christensenellales > CAG-138 > PeH17. The sequence continues at coordinate 4,379 of UQNF01000026.1, read as the reverse complement.
TGCTGCGCGTACCAAGCCGGAGCAATCCATACTTGCATAGCTGCGCCCGATATATCGCTTTGCCGCCTGCACGATTTGAGCGCCCACCTCGCTGTCGGAGAGGCCGGGGTTGATGTCAAGACCAAGCCCGTATTCGCCGCCGTCACCAAGCGTCTGTCCGCATAGCTCGGCAAACAGTGGGTAATAGTCGGGGCGCATGATTTCTTTGAGCATTTCCATTTGGCTCTCGTCAAAGCTATATATGTCAGCACCGTCACGGTAGTCAAGGCTTGTGGCCTCGACGTTGATATAAAGGGTCGTGGTGGTGTTCACTATCGGCTCTCCGTCCTCGTCAAGCACGATTGCGCCGTACTCATCCACCTCAACTTCCTCCACGGTTTCTGTTTCCATGGTGACTGAAAAGCTGTTCATATCATAGAAAACCGTCCGGAGCTTCTCTATGTTCTCGAGCGTGACTGTGATGACTTCTGCTGCGTTTTCACCCGTGGTGGCATAGACCGAGTACACGCCAAGCACGTCCACCCAATTAGATACGGAACTGTTCTCGTCCTCCATATCACCCGTAAACAGAATTTCCACCACATCGGCGTCGGCATTTGCGGTCAGTTCGTCAATTCGCGCTTGGATGGAAGCGGTAAACTCATCGTCAATAGAAACAATAGCGTCCGTCATGGGCGTACCGTCCGCACTCTCGTTGGAGGAAAACACGCCGAAGCATAAACACAGCACCACGGCGATCAACGCCACGACAACGATAATGACAACCGCCACCCAGCCTCCCGCCGCGATAGCCGCTATCAATGCCTTGACCGCTGCGACGATCCATTTGATGATTGCCGCAATTGCTTTTGCCGCTGCCGCCGCTGCTTTTGCCGCCGCCTGTGCTGCCTTTGCCGCTGTCTGCGCCGCCTTTACTGCCGCCTGCGCCGCTTTTTGCGAGAGTTTTGCGGAAACCTCCGCTGTTTTGACTGCGGCTTTTTCTGTCGTTTTGACGGTATGCTTTGCTACCTTTACGCTCTGCTGCGAATTCTTGACGGCGGTGCGCGCCGAGGTCTTTACCGCTTTACGAGATGTCGATGCCGTGCGCTCGGCAGTCTGCGCCGACTTTGCGGTGTAGCGTGTGTTTCTTGCAGTCTGCCGCAAGGACCGCGCGTTTTGAATGACGCGCTCACGTCCGGCGCGATAAGCGTTGGTCTGATTGGCGGTACTGCCCCTTGTTGCGGCGGCACTGCTCTGCTGCACCCTGCCGCCATTTGTCATCGAACGCGAAGGTGGGTTTCCCTGCTGTTCAAAGATGTCCTTGCTCCGCTTGGCCTTCTTTGCCTTTTGAATGATTCGCCTGCCCTGATAGGAAGCCTCGTCGCCCGCGCGGTGTACGGCTTCCTCGGCGGTCTGCTCGATGCGGTTTTCAGCATACTGTTCAGGCGATTCATCCTGCGGCTGCCGACGCTCGGCTGCCTCTTTCACCTTTTCTTTGGATTCAATAAGAGATTTGCGCGCAAGCTCTCTTGGGGCTCTTGCCGCATCCGTTAATATGCGCAGCGTCTTTTCAGACGATCTTGTTTTTATATCCTTCAACTTCACCGCTCCTTTCTCCCGAATATGTAAAAGGCAACCGCCGAAGCGATTGCCCGATAATCAGCCGAGGATTTCTTGTATCTCCCCGGGCTTCGTTGACATAAGCTGATAGAGCCTTGTATTCTTGGGGAAATTGTCAACGAAAGGCACGATGGAGTTTCCGCACTTCAAAAGCCCCTTACCGAAGCCGACGTTGGTGATATACGAAAGCTGATTGTCGGAGATGTGCAGGAGCTTGGCAAGCTCGATGCGGTCTGTCGGCGCTTGGTTGAGCATGACAAGGTATTCAGAGTTTGCAAGCATGGTGCGGGCGGTGAGGGATTTTAAGCAATCCTCCACGTTCTGCGTGATGCCCGTTGCAAGTGCGCCGTCCTTACGAAACTGTTTCCATGATTCCGCGAAGAACTGCGCCGATAGGTCGTTGGCAAAGAAGATGTGCATCTCGTCAAGGATAACGTGGGTACGGATGCCGCGCTCACGGTTTCGCGCCACGCGGTTACGAATGGCGTCGGTCATAACGAGCATACCCGGCGTCCGAAGCTGCTTGCCGAGGTCGCGTATGCCGTAGGCGATGAGCCTGTTATGCACATCCACATTGGTCTGATGGGCGAACATATTAAGATTGCCCTGTGCAATCATCTCAATGGCAAGCGCAAGCACCTTTGCCTGTTTCTCCTTTTGCTTTTTAAGCTCCGCATATAGGTCGGAGAGCGTCGGCGGCTGAATGGTATAGTTGCTCGAAAGATACTCCGCGTAGATGTTGGTAAGGCAGCGGTCAATGATAGATTTGTCTACCGCTTCGAGCTTGCCCGTGCCGCCCATGATTTGCTCGATGAACGAAAGCACGAACTCGCTCTTGGCGATAAGTGGGTTTTCGCTATCACCATAACCGAGCGCCAAGTCCATAGCGTTGATATGGTTTGGCGAAGTCGGAGAGAGGTTGATGGCCGCACCGCCCAAAGCGTTTACGAGCGGCGTATACTCATTCTGCGGGTCTGCGATGATGATTTCATCGTTTGTTCCAAGAAACAGCGACACGATTTCACGCTTCGTGAAGAACGATTTGCCCGAGCCGGATACGCCGAGTATAAAGCCATTGCCGTTGATGAGGTTTTTCCTGTTGGCAATGATAAGGTTGTGGCTGATGGCGTTCATGCCGCAGTATGTCCCGCCCACATCCATGATTTCATGGGCGCGGAACGGCATGAGTACCGCCATGCTCTCGGTAGTTAGCGTCCGAAGCGCGTTGATTTTCCTCAAACCATAGGGCAGCGCCGTATTCAGCCCGTCCATCTGCTGATACTTCAAGACCGTTAGCTGACACAGGTGCTTGCGCGCGATGGATTGCAGCGTTTCCGTATCGCGGTCAAGCTGCTTCTTGTTCTTTGCGGTATGAACGATGGTCACAAGCCCGAACATCATGCGCTGGTCGCGGGTCGTAAGGTCGTCTAAAAACTCCTTTGCTTCCTTGCGCTGCTGCTCGAGGTCATACGGGATAACTGCTGAAAAGTTATTGTTCTGATTCTGCTTTCTCTGCCAGTTGGTGATGTTTGTCTCCACCCCCAACAGCTTGTTTTCCACCTCGCGCACCGCTTCGTCCGTGGGGATGGGGATGATGTCGATGGAAAAGAACAGGTTGCGGTTAAGCTCACATAGCTCGGCAACGAGGCTGTCCTTGATATACGAGGCGTAGTCTTTGAGGAACAGCACCCGTCCGTGGGTCTTGCCCATCTTGAAACAGTCCTTACTGAACTCAAAAGTGTCGGGGCAGATATAGTCGCGGAAGGAGCGTCCCTGCCGTATCATCTGTTTCAGGTTCATGCTGAAGCTGACTTCCTCCCCCGCGCGGAAGAAGTCGTGGAAGATGCGGAATCGCTCCACGCTGTCCAGTTCCTCACAGAAGGACGAAAGCTGCGAAAGGTGCGAGGAAAGGTCTGCGCCCACGCGGTTGAAATAGCTGCGCGCTTCATCAATGTCCTTGACCGCAACGGAAACGGTGACGTAGCGTTCCTGCACGATGGAGTTGGAAACGTCCGTTACCTTGTCGAGCAGCATATCGTTATATTCCTTGCGATACCCGTCATATTGGTCGCCCTGCAACGGCAGCAGTATGGATTCCTCAAACGCCTGCTTATTCATTCGCTTGTTGCAGACTGTTATCTTTGTTGTCGCATTGCTGTCGAGCGCATTGAGCAATTCCGAATAATCAAGGAACATCGAGGTTTTATCGTCTTTTGATGCTATTGCATAGTTGATGTCGGTGAAGCGCCAGCACTTGCTGTACTTGTTTCCGACAAGCCAAATGCCGTCAAGCCATATCCGTTTTACGGGAATGACCTGCTGCACGGACCTGGGGATATTCATGCGCTCCCTGTCCTGCTTCAATATGCGGGAGAGTGCCTTAATCATCGCGTCCGCCTCCGTTTCTTTTTTTCTTCTTTTTCGGTTTGTTCTGATACCGTTTGTCTTGCATATCGGGTCGCCTATTCTCAATCGCTTCGGCAAGCGCGAGGCAATACACGTTCTCGCCCTCAAAGCACAGGTGCTTCGGCATGAGCCATTCAGACTTGATATATGCGCCGATAAACTCCTCCGCGTTCATGCCGTTGTAGCGGATGAAGCCCATTGCGGCAAAGGGAGCAGCGCCGAGAACGCACATCCACGATACAGTTTCCGTTCCGAGGATATTGTTCAGCCCAAAGTAGATACCGATGGCTACGCCAATGGCGAGGATAGAAAAAACGAGCTGACGCAGGTTCAGCCCGAAGAATATGCTTTCCTGATAGTCCCGTATTTCACGG